>CAUJHX010000081.1 GCA_963204795.1 Pseudomonadota bacterium
CTGGCATTCGAGTTCGCGAGCCGATCCCAGGGCCATCTCGATGAAGCGCGCAAAGTCGGGGTCGGTGGTGCGCGCCGAGCCTTCGGCAATGTTGCTGGCAATCGAGATGGCGGCGGCACGCATCTGTGCCCGCATGCGATAGCGTTCCTCGAGCGGCATGGAGGCCGTGCAACAGTACGTATCGATCACCAGCTTCTCGGCGCTTCGGTAGACATCGAGCCTTCGGTAGTCCCGCATCGTCGTGGAGCAGTACCCGCGAAAGCCCGATCATGCGACTGCCCGTTCGGGGCCGATACCTGACAAATGTGCGGCGAATACACGGAAATGGGGAACTTTTCCGCCCCGCGCAAGCTCTCTCGCCCGTCGCCCGTTGCCCGTCGCCCGTAGCGCGAGCGCCTCAGCGCGAAGCGCGCTGCTCGCCGCCCTGCGCGGGCTCGGGCCGTCGCTTGCGGTCGCGACTGATGGCCTCCCGCACTTCGTCCATCCGCGCCTGGAAGCGCTGGCGCTGCACCCCGGTGAGGTTGGGCGCGGCGAGGGCGAGCTCGAGCTGTTGAACCGAGAGCGGCAGGTTGCCGTTGGCGATGTGGTATTCGCTCATGTAGAAATAGGCATCGCCGGTGTCGCCCGCGGCACTCGCGGCGAGAGCCGTGAGCCGGATTTGCTCGGGAGTCGGTGCCACGTTGTTGAAGAGATCGAGCAACATCACGTGGGCTTCACGCGCGCGGCCGACACGCATCAGCGCTTCGGCATAGCGAATCGTGAGTGGCACATTGCGGGGCGAGAGACGCAGTGCATCGGTGAAGGTCGCGAGCCCTGCGTCGGTGGCGCCTGCGGCCATCTGCGCCTGTCCGAGCGCGGCGGCGATCATCGGGCTGCCCTGGTAATGCTGGTGGAGATCATGAAGCACCGCAATTGCGTCGGTGGCCCCGCCATGACCCAGGTCGGCGAGCGCCTCGCCGTACCGATCACCGACACCATCGTGGCCCTCCGCGATCTGCCCCTCGTAGTAAGTGCGCAGATCGGTGTCGCTTTCGGCAGCGACGACGCGTGACCGCTCCCGCGCCAGCTGGTAGGAGACCTCGGGTCCGGCCTTCGGTACGGGATAGTCCTTCGCCCGGTCGCGCGACTCGGCGATGCGATTGGTCGTGACCGGGTGGGTCAGGATGAACTCCGGAATGTTCTGTCCAGACAGGCCCTGCCGCCGGTTCATGGTCTCGAAGAAGGCCGGCATCGCATTCGGGTCGAAGCCGGCTGCGGCGAGATACGAGATGCCCACACGATCGGCTTCCTGCTCATTCGAGCGTGTGTAGTTGATCTGCTGCTGCGCAGCCGTGCCTTGCGCGATCGCGATCGCTGCCTGCGCGGCGTCGCCGCCGCCCACCGCTCCAAGCAGGATGCCGGCAATCACCATCGCGGTGGTCGCAAGGCTCTGCCTGCCTGCCGCGCGGATGCTGCGGGCAATGTGACGCTGGGTCACGTGGGCGATTTCGTGCGCCAGTACGCTCGCGAGTTCGGATTCGTTCTTCGTCGCGAGGAGCAGGCCCTGATTGATGCCGATGAAGCCGCCGGGCAGCGCGAAGGCGTTGATCGCCGGATCGCGCACGACGAAGAAGGTGAAGCGATTGCCGTCGTCGGTGGCTTGGGCCGCGATCCGGGAGCCGAGCGCCTGGATATATTCGCTGATTTCGGGGTCTTCGAGGATCTGGCCCTGTTCGCGCAGTTGGCGCATCACCGTGAGGCCGATGCGGTATTCGTCCCCGCGCGTGATGATCGCGTCGACGGGATTGCCCATGTCGGGCAGCTGGTCACCGACCTGGGCGGCGGAGGCCGTCGCCACCGCGCACGAAAACATCAGGATCCACGCCCGCTTCATGCGCCGTTCGACCCGGGCTGCGGGTGAAGGTTCAGGCCGGGCCTCAGAGGATTTCAGAAGCGTGATCGGCAAGGCGCGAGCGCTCGCCCCGCACGAGCGTGATGTGCCCCGCATGATCCCAGCCCCGGAAGCGGTTGACGACGTAGGTGAGGCCCGAAGTGGTCTCGGTGAGGTATGGGGTATCGATCTGCGCAATGTTGCCGAGGCACACGAGCTTCGTGCCGGGGCCGGCGCGCGTCACCAGCGCCTTCATCTGCTTGGGCGTCAGGTTCTGGGCCTCGTCGAGGATGATGAAGCGGTTCAGGAACGTGCGTCCGCGCATGAAATTCAGCGAGCGGATCTTGATGCGGTTGCGCAGCAAGTCGTTGGTCGCGGCGCGGCCCCAGTTGCCGCCTTCCTGGCTCTGGGTGAGCACCTCGAGGTTGTCCATCAGCGCGCCCATCCACGGTTCCATTTTCTCCTCCTCGGTGCCGGGGAGGAATCCGATGTCTTCGCCGAGCGGAATCGTCACGCGCGTCATGATGATCTCGACGAAGCGCTTGCTTTCGATCGTCTGCATCAGCCCCGCGGCGAGCGTCAGCAGCGTCTTGCCCGTGCCCGCGGGGCCGAGGATCGACACGAAGTCGATCTCCGGATCCATGAGCAGGTTGAGCGCGAAGTTCTGCTCGCGGTTGCGCGCGGCGATGCCCCAGATGCTGTGGCGGTCGTTGCGGTAGTCGCGCGTGATTTCGACGGTCGCGGTGTCGCCATCGACCTTGAGCACGATCGCCTCAATGCCCTGCGCATCCTCCTGGTGCACGAACTCGTTCATCTGCCATTCGTGCACGGTCGGGCCACTGACCGTATAGAAGGTGCGCTCGCCTTCCTTCCATGAGCGCATGTCCTTGCCGTGCTGCTCCCAGAAGTCGGCAGGCAGCGGCGCATGGCCGGTATAGAGGACGTCGGCGTCTTCGATCGTCTTGTCGCTGTAATAGTCCTCGGCATGCACACCGACGACCGCGGCCTTGATCCGCAGATTGATATCCTTCGAGACGAGCGTGACACGCGCCTCGGTATGCAGCGCCTGCAGCGCGAGCACCTGCGAAAGGATCGCGTTGTCGCTGCCGTGGCCCGGAAGGTAGTCGGGGAGCGCAGACGCAAGCTGGCGGGTCTGGAAATAGAGCCGCCCCGACGAGGGCTTCTTGCCATGATTGCCCGAATACCCGGAGGGCAGCGGCAGGCCCGCGTCGATCGCGTCCTTCTTCGCGTCGCGCATCAGCTCGTCGAGAAAGCGGCTGACCTGACGCACGTTGCGCGAGGACTCGGAGAGGCCCTTCTTGTTGGCGTCGAGCTCCTCGAGCACGATCATCGGCAGATAGATGTCGTGCTCCTCGAAGCGGAAGATCGAGGTGGGGTCGTGCATCAGCACATTCGTGTCGAGCACGAAGATGCGGCGTTCGCGAGGGGTGGGGCGGTGCTTCAATGGCTGGGTGTGGGTGTCAGGGCTGCGTCCTGCGCCTGCGCCCTCAGAGATGCTTCGCCGCTTCAAGGACTTCCTCCGCGTGACCTGCCACCTTTACCTTGCGCCATTCGCGCGCGAGTTTCCCCGCTGCGTCGATCAGGAAGGTACTGCGCTCGATGCCGACCACTTTCCTGCCATACATGTTCTTCTCCCTGATCACGTCGAATAACCGGCAGGCCTTCTCGTCGGCGTCCGAGAGCAGCTCGAAGGGAAAGCGCTCTTTCGCGCGAAACTTCGCGTGCGAGGCGCAGCTGTCGCGCGAGATGCCGAAGACGGCGGTTTTCGCACGCCGGAACGCGGCGTGCCGGTCCCGGAAGTCCTGCCCCTCGAGCGTACAGCCCGGCGTCATGTCTTTCGGGTAGAAGTACAACACGAGCTTCTTACCGGCAAAGTCGCCGAGGCGCCACTCGCTGCCGTCGCTTTGCGGGAGACGCAGCGCGGGAACCTTCGCGCCGACCTTCACGACTTGACGGGCTCCATGATCGCGTCGAGGTTCAGCGAATCGCAAAAGTCCATGAACTCCTCGCGCAGCTGCGCCAGGTGAATGCGGGTCGGCACGTTGACGATCATCTGGACGGAGAACATCGATGCGCCAGTGTGTGCGGCAGCGTACACGCGGGTCGACAACTCGGCGATGTCGATTGCGCGGCTCGAGAAGAAGCCGGAGAGACCGGTGACGATGCCGGTCTGGTCGAGGCACACGACGTCGATCGAGTAGGGCACCATGTCGGTGCGCGCGCCGCGCGGCTCGGTACGTTTGACGTTGACGGTGAGGCCGGCGGTCTCGCCGAGCTTTTTCAGTTCGGTTTCGAGCTTCGCGAGCGAATGCCAGTTGCCGGACACGAGCAGCAGCATCGCGAACTCGGAGCCGAGGTTCGCCATGCGGCTTTCGCTGATGCTGCCCCCGCACTCGGTGATGACGCGCGAGAGCTCGTGGACGATGCCGGTACGGTCGTTGCCGACTGCCGAGACGGCGAGATGCTGCTTCACGGTGAGAGTGTACCGGTCGGCGGGTGCATTGAGAAACTGTCTCGCGCAGTCAGCGCCGGGCCGCTTGCCTCGCGCGTTGACCGCCCTTACCATCCTTGCCGATGTTCTCAGGCAGTCTCGTCGCCGTCATCACTCCGATGCGGCACGACGGCACGATCGACCTTGCCGCATGGTCCCGTCTCGTCGACTTTCATGCATCGAACGGCACCAGCTGTCTCGTGGTCGGGGGCACGACGGGCGAGTCTGCGACATTGACCGACGCCGAGCTCGACGAACTGACGCGACTCGCCGTGCAGCACGCGGGAGGCCGGCTGGCCGTCGTGGCAGGCGCCGGCACGAGCAGCACCGCGGCGACTGTCGCGCGTGTCGCGCGCCTGTCGCAACTTGGCGTCGAGGGCCTGCTGGTCGTCACGCCGGCCTACGTCCGCCCGACGCAGGAGGGTCTCTACCGTCACTTCGAGGCGGTCGCCGCGGCCAGCCGCGCGCCGCTCATCCTGTACAACGTGCCGTCCCGCACGGCGGTCGACCTCCTGCCCGTGACCGTCGCGCGCCTCGCGAAGCTGCCACGCATCGTCGCGATCAAGGAGGCGGTCGACTCGATGGAGCGTGTGCGGGAGCTCGTGCGGCTCGCGCCTCCCGGCTTCACCATCCTGAGCGGCGACGACGCAACCGCCCGTGAGGCCGTGGCGCAGGGCGCGCGTGGTGTCGTTTCCGTCACGGCGAACGTCGCGCCGCGCCAGGTCGCGGACATGATTGCCGCGGCCCTTGGCGGAGACCTGCGGCGTGCCGCGGAACTCGACTCCCGTCTCGCGAGTCTGCATCAGGCCTTGTTCAAGGAGCCCAATCCGATCCCGGTCAAGTGGGCGGCCATGAAGATGGGGCTCGCGCCCGCGGGTATCCGCCTGCCGTTGACTGCGCTCGAGCCGGAGCACGAAGCCCCGCTGCGCCGTGCGATGATGGCGGCGGGCATCGCCGTCGATTGAAGGAAATTGCATGAGAACTTGCCTGATCGTGCTGCTCGCCGCGGCCATCCTCGCCGGCTGCAAGACTTCGGGAGGGGGTTGCGGCAAGCCGCCCGAGTACACCAATTCCGACAGCATTCCGCCGCTTGCGGTACCGCCCGGCATGGACGCACCGAACACCCGCGGGGCGCTGCGCGTGCCCGAGCTTGAAACCCCCGAGCGTCCGCGGGGTCCGAACGAGCCCTGTCTCGACCAGCCGCCGAAGTACGTGCCGCCGCCGAAACCGGTACCGACACCGCAGGCCTGACAGGCCTGATATCATTATCGGCTCAACGTACGTCATTGATTCCGGAGAGGTGGCCGAGCGGTTGAAGGCACTTCGTTGGAAGCGAAGCAACATCCAAAAGGTGTTCGAGGGTTCGAATCCCTCCCTCTCCGCCAGGTGTCGTAGCAGAGATTTCGAGGTCCCATGGCGGCTCGCATCGGTTCCTTCGCGACGACCAGCCGCAAACCCCGCCAGGCCCGGAAGGGAGCAACGGTAGCGGCGATGTCGGGTGCCGGAGGGTCGGCTGGTGCGGGTCGCCTCCACTTCTGAGCCCATGAACTACACCGCACTCGCACGCAAATGGCGACCGAAGCGCTTCACCGAGATGGTGGGGCAGGAGCACGTCCTCAAGGCGCTGGCGAATGCGCTGACGGAAGGGCGGGTCCACCACGCGTTCCTGTTCACGGGCACCCGCGGGGTGGGCAAGACGACCGTGGCGCGCATCCTCGCGAAGTGCCTCAACTGCGAGACCGGCGTCACGGCCGAGCCCTGCGGCAAGTGCTCAGCCTGCCGCTCGATCGATGAAGGGCGCTTCGTCGATCTGATCGAAGTCGATGCTGCATCGCGCACCAAGGTCGACGACACGCGCGAACTGCTCGAGAACGTGCAGTACTCGCCCGCGGGCGGCCGCTACAAGGTGTACCTCATCGACGAGGTGCACATGTTGTCGGCGCATTCGTTCAATGCGCTCCTGAAGACACTCGAAGAGCCGCCGCCACACGTCAAGTTCCTGCTCGCGACCACGGATCCGCAGAAGCTGCCGGTCACGGTGCTGTCGCGCTGCCTGCAGTTCAACCTGAAGCGCTTGCCGGTCACCCTGATCGCGGCCCGCATGGCGGAGATCCTCGGCGCCGAGGACGTGAAGTTCGAGCCCGCGGCGTTGCAACTCGTTGCCCACGCGGCCGACGGCAGCATGCGCGATGCTCTCTCGCTGCTCGATCAGCTGATTGCCTTCGGCGGCGGTGCGGTGACTGCAACCGCTGCGCGTGAAATGCTCGGTACCATCGATCGCGACCGGGTGATCGCGATTGCCGATGCACTCGCCTCGGGCGACGCATCACAGCTCATTGCGGCCGCGCACGGACTCGAAGAATGGGCCCCGGACTATGCGGCCGTGCTCGACGAGCTGGCAGGGATCCTCGTGCGCGTCGCGCTGAAGCAGGCCGTGCCCGGCTACGACCTCTCCGAAACAGTTGATGTGGCGCTGATCGAACGCTTCGCAGCGGCCGTCGCCCCGGACGACGTGCAGCTCTACTATCAGACGGCAATCCTTGGCCGTCGCGACCTGCCGCTCGCGCCCGATCCGCGCACGGGCTTCGACATGGTGCTGCTGCGCATGCTCGCGTTCCGTTATGCGGGCCCCGGAGTGACCGCCAGTCCCGGCGTCACCGCAGGTGTGTGCGCCACGGCGCGTGCATCGCCGGCGTCGTCACACGGGGTGCCGCAGGGCGGTGTGCCGGCGACATCGCTCGATGCATCGACCTGGCCGCAGATCGCTGCGGGCCTCGAGCTGTCGGGCCTGTCGCGGCAGCTGGCCGCGAACTGTGCCTTTCTCGCGCGTCAGGGCGCCGTCGTCAGGCTCGGGCTCGATGCGCGACACGAATCGATGCGCACGAAGGCGCAGGAGGAGCGGCTCGCGCAGGCGCTGTCACGGGCGCTCGGCGAGAGCGTGCGGGTCGAAATCGAGATCGTCGAGGCGCCCGGCGAAACACTCGCGGCAGACCGTGCGCGGCAGAGCGCGAATGAACTCGAGGCGGCGCGCGTCGCGCTCGCCGACGACTCCACGGCGCGGGCGCTGCAGGAACGGTTCGGCGCCACGCTGCATCCCGAAACAGTGCGACCTACAGGCAAGTGAAAGGACCCCGCATGGCCCAGAATTTCGGCAACATGATGAAACAGGCCCAGGCGCTGCAGGCGAACATGCAGAAGGCGCAGGCCGAGATCGCCAGCCTCGAAGTCACCGGCGAGTCCGGCGGCGGCATGGTGAAGGTCACGATGACGGGCAAGCACGACGTGAAACGCGTGCAGATCGAGCCGGCTGTCATAGGTGAGGACCGCGAGATGCTCGAAGACCTGATTGCGGCGGCCGTCAATGACGCCGTAAAGAAGGTCGAACAGCGCTCGGCGGAGAAGATGTCGGGCCTGATGTCGGGGCTGCAACTGCCTCCGGGCATGAAGCTGCCTTTCTGAGCGCGCCCGGCGCATGAAGCATTCACCGGCACTCGCCGGACTCATCGAGGCTCTCCGCACCTTGCCGGGTGTCGGGCCGAAGAGCGCCCAGCGCATGGCGTTTCATCTGCTGCAGGAGGGCCGCGCCGGCGCAAACGCACTCGCGAACTCGCTCACCACCGCACTCACCAGCGTGCGCCGCTGCAGCCGCTGTCGCATGCTCACGGAGTCGCAGCTGTGCAGCATCTGCGAGAACCCCCGGCGCGATGCAACGCTGCTATGCGTCGTCGAATCGCCCGCCGACGTGGTCGCGATCGAGTCATCGGGCAGCTTCCGGGGTCGCTACTTCGTGCTGATGGGGCACCTCTCGCCGCTCGACGGCATCGGGCCCGAGCAGATCGGCATCGGCGAGTTCGAAGCGCTGCTCGGTGAGGGCGGGCTGCGGGAGGTGATCCTCGCAACCAACCCGACCGTGGAAGGCGAGGCCACGGCGCATTTCCTGTCCGAGGTCGCGCGTCGCCGCGGCATCGCGGCGACACGCATTGCGCACGGTGTGCCGATCGGTGGCGAACTCGAGTATGTGGACGGCGGCACACTCGCGCATGCGCTCGCGGGGCGACAGTCGATCGGCTGAAGGGTCTTTGCCACGCGCGCCACCGCCCCGACGGCTACAGGCGGATGTCGAAAAAACGGACCAGCTCCGCGTTCATCGTGGTGTGGAAGGCTTCGCGATCGAAGTCGGGAGGATCCGAGCACAGCGCCGGCGGCCGCAGCAATCCACAGGGCGACAGGAACGAAAGGTGGTTCGCGCCACGTGCTTCGTGGAACTCGACCCGGCCTGCGAGACCTTTGCGGATGATCCCGCCGTTCGTTGCGAACGGGACGGTGTGGTCCCGCTCGCCGACCCACAATTGCACGGGAATGTGCACGCCCGCGAGCCCGTCACGCGCGAACGCGAAGCCGAGTCCGGGAGCGACGAGGACTGCCGCCCTGATACGTGGGTCGAGCGCGAATTCGCCGGTATCCGCATTCCGGTCGAGGAGCCTGGAACCGGCTTGCCGCAACACCTTGCAGATGAACTCGGGATTCGCGGCACAGTGGCTGGCGATCAGCGTCATGTCGGGCTGAGCGCCGATCAGCGTCAGCACCGTGAATGCGCCCGCCGACATTCCGAAGGCGCCCACCCGATCAGGGTCGATGTGGCCGCGGCCGCCCCAGAGGCCGAGCATGAAATCCAGCGTCGCGCGCACCTGCTGGGCACGCTCGCTGTACAGCCTCGCGGAACCGGCGGCACTCTGGTCGGCGAAGCTGTCACCCGCGTGCATCGGTGCGGCAACCACGTAGCCGGCGGCAGCGAGGTCCATGGCCAGATCCACATGGCTCGCAAGGCCTCCGCCATTGCCGTGCGAGAGCACAATGACCGGCAATCGCTGCCCCAGCACGGGACCGTCGGGCGCAACCTTGAGCAACGTGCTTCCCAACAGCGTAGTGGGTCGCGGTGACGCGGACGTGGGGTACCAGATTCCAATCGACATGGGGTGCGCCTGCCCATCGACGAGACGTGTGAGCTGGAAGCCGACCGGCCGCGGCGAACCACGCGCGGTTGCAATGGCGTACCCCGCGATCGCGACCAATCCGAGGCCAATCAGCATGCAAATCCTGAAGATCCACTTCATGACCTTTCCCCCGGATTGGCTCGCGCGCCGCGCATCGCGGGCACGAGAGCGACAGTGATGAGAATTGCCGCGACCGCAAAGGTGGCGTGGGTGCCTGATGCCACCGCTTCGGCGCTGGCCGATCCGATATGGTCCGCCCCCGCGACGACCGAGAATACCGCGCCCATGGCCGAAGCGCCGGTGATCAACCCCAGATTGCGCGACAGGCTCAGCAGACCCGAGACGACTCCGCGCTCACCTGCCTCGACGGAGGTCACCACGGCAGTATTGTTTGCGGCCTGAAACGTTGCGAATCCTGCCGTCACGCTGACGAGCGGCACGACGTAGCCCCAAACACCGTACGCGGCGGGAATGAGTGACAGCGCGAGGCACCCTGTCACCATGGAGACGAGTCCGGCGACTGTAGCGCGGGCTGCTCCGAAGCGATCGATGGCGCGTCCGGCCGGCACTCCCGCCAGCGCCGCGACGAGTGGACCGGTGGACATCACGAGTCCCACTGCGGCGGGGTCCAGGTGCAGGGCGCCTGCGAGATGGAAAGGACCGACGACGAGAGTCGTCATGGCGACAGTCGTGACGAGACTGCTCATGGCGAAGCCGCTGCCGACCATGGGGTGGCGCAGCAGGTCTGGCCGGAGCAGGGGAAAGCGCGCCCTCGATTCCACACGCAGGAACAGCCCGGCGCCAAGGAACGCGCCGCAGAGCAGCATGGCATTGGCCGGGCCGAAGTCGCCGCGACCGAAGGTCATCGCGAGCGCATAGGTGGCCAGCGTGAGCGCGAGCAGCGCCGAACCACCGAAGTCGAACGACTGGCGGGCGCCGTGTGCCGCTGGGGGAGGCAGATGCCGATGTGCAAGGCTGAAGGCGAGGAGTCCGAGCGGCACATTGATGAGGAAGATCGCCTGCCAGCCGGACATCGCAATCAGCGCGCCGCCCAGGGATGGACCGAGTGCGGTACCGACGGCCGACATGGTGCCGAGAAATCCCATGGTGCTGCCGACGCGCTCCTTCGGGACGGCATCGCCGACGAGCGCAATGGCGAGCGCCAGCATTACCGCCGCTCCGAGACCCTGCGCGGCGCGCGCCGCGATGAGCGCCCAGAGTTCCTGCGCCGCGCCGCAGGCGAGCGAGGCAATCGTGAACACGGCGATGCCGGCGAGCATCAGGCGCCGACGGCCGAAGAGATCGCCCAATCGCCCAACGCTGACGACGAGCGTCGTGATCGCCAGCAGATAAGCCAGCACTACCCATTGGACGGCCTGGAAGGACGAGTCGAAGGCACGCATGAGTGTCGGCAAGCCGACGTTCGCGATGCTCGTGGCCAGCGAGGACAACAGGGTGACCAGCGACAGGCAGACCATGGTCCAGGGGACAGTCGCAGCGGAGCGCTCGTCGACGGGTGCAGCAGCTTGCAGGGAAGGGGGCATGACACTCCTTGAATGCGGGCGGTGAGCCGATGCGACCAGTTTGTGTCGGTACGATGCATGGCGGAAGGCGCATCGATCGCAATGTATTCATGCATCAAACGCCCTGTCCCGCCCGTTTCGTGGTATTCATGCGGCATGGCGGGCCTCGACCTCAACCTGCTGGTCACCCTCGACGTGCTGCTCGCGGAGGGCAGCGTGGTCGGCGCGGCACGGCGCCTGCAGCTGAGCGCTTCCGCCATGAGCCGGGCGCTTGCGCGGTTGCGAAAGGTGACCGGTGATCCCCTGCTGGTGCGGGCGGGACGCGGGCTCGTGCCGACGCCCCGTGCGCTCGGTCTGCGCGATCGCGTGCGGCGGGTCGTGGATGACGCCGAGTCCGTGCTTCGCCCCGCGATGAAGCTCGATCTCGGCTCACTCTCGAGAGTCTTCACCATCCGGTGCAGCGAAGGCTTCGCCGAGAATTTCGGACCGCGGCTGATTGCCCGTGCAGGCGCCGAAGCGCCCGGCGTGCGCCTGTGGTTCCTCGCAAAGCCGGACAAGGACAGCACGCCCTTGAGGGACGGTACCGTGGACCTCGAGACGGGTGTCACCGGAGAGTCGATGGGGCCGGAGATCCGTACTCTGGGCCTCTTTCGGGACCGATTCGTCGGCGTGGTGCGCAAGAGTCATCCGCGCCTGAAGCGCAAGATCAGCGCGCAGCAGTACGCGTCCGGGGCGCATGTGCTGATCGTGCGCCAGGGCCTGCAGATGAGCCCCATCGATGCGGCGCTCGCCAGGCTGGGTCTCACCCGGAACGTGGCAGTGACCGTGAGCGGATTTTCGCCTGCCATCGCGCTGGCGCGCGCATCCGACCTGGTTGCAACGGTTCCGGAGCGACACACCGCGGCGCTGTGCAGGGGCATGCACCGTTTCATCCTTCCCATGCCCGTGGCGGGATTCACGATTTCATTGTTCTGGCATCCGCGGCTGGACGCGGATCCTGCGCACCGCTGGATGCGGTTGTTGATTCAATCCGTCTGCAGCAGTGTTCGATGAGCGCGGATGCCTGCGCCGCTGGTTCGTGTCACCGCAGCGGCATCACTCCCGCCGCCGGCGTCCCGGCCCCCGCGCCTCGGCGAGTTGCTCGTACAGCCGTCGCATGCGCCGATAACTCTCATGGCGGCGCGCCGAGAGCTGGTCGGTTCCGGCCGCTGCGGCGACCGCGCAGTCGGGTTCACGCATGTGACGGCAGTCGAGGAAGCGGCATTGTGGCGCGAGCCATGCGACGTCGGTGTAGCCGAGGGTGCCAGGTTCGAGGTGATCGATGGCGGGCGAGAAGTCCCGCACGCCCGGCGAATCGATCAGGCGGCCGCCGCCCGGCAGATCGTAGAGGCGCGCAGCCGTGGTGGTATGGCGGCCTTCTTCCGTCTGCCGCACGAGGTCCGCAGTCTCGATCCCTGCACCCGGCACGAGCGCATTGACGAGCGAGGACTTGCCGACGCCCGACTGCCCGACGAGCACCGCCATTGCAGACTTGAGCAGCACGCGCAATGCATCGACGCCAGCTCCATCGGCTGCGGCGCAGGCCAGTGTCGTTGCGCCAATCGTTGCGTAGTTCGCGAGTTCCTCGCGCAATTGTGCGTCGTGGCCCAGGTCGGCCTTGTTCGCGACGAGCACCGACGCGATGCCACTGGAGGCTGCGGCCGCGAAGTAGCGGTCGATGACGAAGTAGTCGGGCGCGGGTCGCGGTGCGATCACCGCGACCAGATGCGAAATGTTCGCCACGACGAGCTCTGCACTGCCGCGCAGGTTCGAACGCCAGAGCGCCGTGCGGCGTGGCAGCACCCCGGTGACATGCACCTCTTCGTGTCGGGTGTCGCGCGTGCCTTGCACACGGTCGCCGCAGGCGATCACGAGCCTGCGACCCTGCGGGCGCGCCTCGTGCTCGCGACCTTCGTCATCGCGGACCCGCACGTGCCGACCGAACGTGGCGGTGACCTCGGCTTCAAAGGGTGCGGCGGCTGTCATGGGGCGCGGCGGCAGCGTAGCGTTTGCTAGAATTTGCGACAACTTTTCCGTATCGCGACCT
>CAUJHX010000082.1 GCA_963204795.1 Pseudomonadota bacterium
TCGGCTGGTGCCGGAGTTGGAGTCTGCGCCTGCGCTGCAATGCTCGCGACGCCGAGAGCGGCCGCCACCATGGCGTCGCGGATCGCAGCAGTTGCAGGAGTGTGCCGAATCGCTTGCATGTCTGTCTTCCTTACCGCCCGCAGGTGTATTGCCAGAGGCAAGCTAAGTGCCATCCATGAGACTGTAAATGCGAAGTTTTGCAGAAGTTCACTGCAGAATTGATTCCCGGGCAGCGTTCCATTCGCAACCCGTCTGCCCCATCCTCGTGGCGGCATGACTAACCGGTATCTGTGGACTCTGGCTGCGGCGCTCTGCGCCGCCGTGGGCTATGCGCCCGCCGCTGACAATCGCGAGAGCCTGGAGGAGCAGTTGCGCGCCGAAGCCGAGATCGCGAAGTTGCCGGTCAGATATGCCTGGGCAGTCGACGGCAAGCAGATCGATGCCGTGATGGCACTGTTCGCCGAGAATGCCGTCTACGACCTGTCCGCCTACGGCCATGCGAGCGCAGTCGGTCATCCTGCCATCCGGAAGCTTTTCCTGAATTCGGTCTTCCGTGCCGAACAATGCTCCTTCAGCAGCATCTCGAATGTCAGGGTCGATGTCCGCGGGGGAGAGGCGAGCGGCGCCGACTACTTCGTGCACCTCGGCTACAACGATCCGAAGTACGGGGCCAACACCCGTCACCTCGTGGAAGGTCAGCACTTCTACGAATTCGTCAGGGAAAAGGGCGAATGGAGAATCTCGCGCATGCTGGGCCGCCCCACTTTCGAGACCGTGGAGAGCTTTCCTCCGGCAGCCATGAAACACTGCCCGTAATCGTTGTGGCGGGATGTGATGCCTGAGCCGAGGGCGCGCGCGGGTGCTGTTCGACCCGACCTGAGCATCGCGCAATATCCGCACGATTGCACCGGGTGCTTCGGTACCATGTGCGGCGCATGCGGAACTCTCTCCTCCTGCTGGCTGTGCTCGGTTGTGCGGGCTGTGCAACGACGGGCGGTGCGATCATCGGGGAATCCGAGCCGGTGGTCGTCGCGGAGGAGCCTGAGTCACGGGACGAACCGGCCGATGCCTTGGAACGTGAACCGGAAGTGCCGCTGGCTGTCGCCGAATCAGAACAGCACCAAGCACCACCCACTGAGTCCGCACTCGCCGAGGTCGTCGTCGCGGGCCGAAGAAGCGAACGGCAGGACGAGATCCACGATCGCGTGATCGAAGCGCAATCGCTGCTGCGCAACGTCAAGCTCGATTACGTCTTCACCGGCCGAGGCCGAGGGGAACTGCTGCGCGGGCGCCCCGTGGCTTTTGCGCTATGGAGCGAGGTGCGCAAGGAGTGGACCGTTGCGCACCTCGAGATCCCCCGCCCGCCCGTCCGATGGAGACCGGGCGGCAGGCCCATGCGATTCATTGTGCGCACGCCCGGCTTGCGGGTGCAACACGTGAAAGGCACGGGTGCCGAGCGATTGATGTTCTCATTCTCCCGCAGCGGCGAGCCGCTGCGGGTATACGGCAGGAAATTCCCCGTCTTCGACAACGCGCTGCTCAGGAGAAAGCAGTGGCGCGCGGCCGTCGAGACAGCCAAGCCCATCGTCTATCTCCCGTTCACCGACGACACACTCGACCCGGGTTTCGTCCATGACGGGCGGGCATACCTCCTCTCCGTCGCGCACGCGGCGAGCGACGAGCTGCGCCGCGCAGGCGTGCCGAGCAGCGCATTCCCGGGCGAACTTCTTGCAGAGGTGATCCCGGTCGAGCTCATCACGACCCTCGCAGTCATCGAACAGACCGACGACAGCGATTTCAGGGAAAAGGGTGCGAGCGCCCTCGACGAGGTCCTCAGCCAGTATGGACTCAAGCGGCAGGAAGCCTACCGTTACAGTGTCTCGAGCGCCGCCGCGCTTGGCCCGATGCAGTTCACCAACCGGCGCGGCAACGGCACCTACGCACTCGTCGTGCGCCGGTGTGCCGGCGCGGGGATCGACCCCGACTTCGAACGCGGCGCCACGAACCTGGGCAATGCCATGAAAGCGGCGATCTGCCTGCTGGACCTCGAACTTGCGCAGATGCGGGCTGACCTCCGCTTCGCTTACCGCGCGGATCCCGCAGTGCTCGGCATCTTCCCGGTCGCCGCGTACAACGGTGGCCCGCGCAATGTGGTGAAACTGTACCGGGCCCTTGCATCAATGCGGGTCCGGCCGGAGGATCTGCGCCGGCGGGGCGAATCACCGCCCGGCAGGTCTGCAAGCTGCCCGTGTGTCTGGAGGGAGGACGCCACTGGCATCCATCCCGTCCCAATCCCGCGCTACAACAACGAGAATCGCTGGTACATCGAAAAGTACCAGAGCACCCTCGGGCTGTTCGAGCAGGGCGCTCCGTCGGCTACATTGACCGACACCGGCGGATAGGCAGTTGCGCCAGCGTGTGCTGTTGGTCCTCGGCTCGCACCACGAAGCCGAAATCGCCAAGTCGCCCTACACGCGCCCGACCACCGGAATCAGCGCACCGGTGATCGCAGCGGCGGCGTCGGAGAGCAGGAACACGATCACGCCGGCCAACTGTGAAGGCTGCACCCACTTTGCGAAGTCGGCCTTGGGCATGTCGCGCCGGTTGGGCAGTGTATCGATAATCGAGGGCAGCACCGCGTTCACCGTGATCGCACGCGGCTTCAGTTCCTCGGCCAGCGATTCGGTGAAGCGCATGACGCCGGACTTCGACGCTGCGTAAGCCGCGGCCCCGGCATTGCCCTTGAAAGCGGTCGCCGCACCGATGTTGACAATGCGCCCGCCGTCCGGAAGGTGCGCCAGCGCGGCCTTGCTGGCGGCGACGGCCGTGCGCAGGTTCACGCGGTACAGGAGATCGAAGGTTTCGGGGCTGCCATCGGCGAGGGTCTCGTAGCGGAAGATGCCCGCGATGTTGACCAGCGCATCGAGCCCGCCCAGCGCCGCTGCCGCCGCATCGATCGCCGTCCTGGCGGCGGCGGTGTCGGCAAGGTCTACCCCGCCGATCCGGTGCGCCGCGCCCAGCTCGGTACCCGCCACCGGTGCGTCGGCATGATCGATCGCCGCAACTGTCGCTCCCGCCGCCAGCGCGGCTCGGACCGTGGCGACGCCGAGCGCGCCGAAAGCCCCGGTGACCGCGATACATTTGCCTGTGATGGTCATGGACTCCCCG
>CAUJHX010000083.1 GCA_963204795.1 Pseudomonadota bacterium
GTCAGATCCATGATGCTCAGCCCTCCAGCGTCAGCTCGACCCATTGCGGCGAGAAGGCCTTCAGGCCCGCCCGCTCCGCATTCGCCCCGCTCCACACCGCCAGCGCCGTGCGATAGCTCTGGCCCGCCTTGAAACTCACCACCCCGGGCCCCTCGGCCGCCATCACCCGGCGAAACACCACCGCCCAGCGCCCCTCGTGATACACCGCCCGCGTCACGATGTCCGGACCGCCGCGCACCCGGCTCGACGTGCCGATCCCCTCGGCCGTGTTGTGACGGGCCGTCTTCGGCCGGTGCGCCCGCCAGTGCCACAGGCTCACCGGCGCGCCCTGCGCCCCCATCAGCAGCGAGGCCGTCTCGCTGAGCGGAAACAGCAGCGCCGCCGCGTCGGCAAACTCGTCGTTGTCCCGCACCGAATCAGCGCGCGTCTTGCTCTCCCACTCCAGCCGGATGCACAGCTCCGTGCCGTTGTGCGCGGCCTGCAAGCCCACCGCATCGGTGTGACCGAACTGTCCGTCCTGCCACTTCGCCTGGATGTACTTGCCGGGTTGCAAGCCCATCGGCGTCGGCGTCAGCGCCACCTTGCGCGCCGCAAATCCCTCCCACCGCACCGCCATCGGCTCCCCGAGACCCTCCGGGACTGCTTCAATTCGCCTCGCGAGCATCGCCTACCTCCACGGATCAGAAGTGCAACTTAAACTGGTTCTTACCGCCGTACTTCATGCGACTGAAGCTGGGCGCCTGGAGCACTTGCCCGTTACCCGTATCCTCCATCTCATTGAGGTACTCGAAGACCACCCAGCCGCGCTCGGGGTCGATCACGTACCAGCTGATCGGGAAAGGCTGCATGTGTCGATTCGGATAGGTTTCGGACGTGCCCTTGAGCCATGCGGCAACCGCGGCACGTCCGCGCACTTCCTCTTCCCAGCCGAAGTTGAATCCGGATCCGAGTTCTCGGTAGACCACGTCATCCGTATAACACTGAACCCGATCTTCTGGCTTGCCCGCTCCGGGAGGCGTTCTGGGTAATCTCTACAAAGCTCTTGAAGGCATTGTCGAGCTCCCCACGCGACCATCGCTGACCACTCTCCTGCTCGCTCTGCCCGAGGCGCAGCCCCCACTCCATGTCGATGGACGGCAGTGGCATACCGGCCGCCGTAGATCAGTTTCGAGTAGTACGGCTCTTCGAAAACCTCACCTGTGCCTAGGTCGCGCATGCGATTGCGCCATTCGCAAAATGCCCAGCCTCGCTCCTCGTCGAGGATGTACCAAGGCACGGGGCAATAGGCCATCGCGCTGCTGGGATACACAGCGCCGTGGCCCCCCCATACACTTGCGTACCGAGTCCAGGCCGCAAATCTCATCGGTCCAGCCATTGTCGAAGCCGAACCCGAGGTCGTTCCAGACCACGTCGTCGGTGTAGCAGGTGAACCATTCGGAGAGATCACGAAACCCCGATGCGAAGGAACGATCGGTAACAGCAAGCAAGTGTCTGAATGCATCGTCGAGCTCTTCTCGTGACCACTGTCCCATCGCCGGGCTCCTGAGCTCAATTCGGAAGCGCCGATGCTACCCGACGCATGAGAGGTGCGGCCGGACCGGCGGCGAGCAATAACCGGACACTTTCGCTCATTAGAGGAGCGTGTCGATGATATTGCGCAAACAGACGGCGCGGGCCCCGGCTGGTGAGAGCAGCGACCATGTCGGCGTGCAGTAACGCGACGACGTCGGCTATCGTCATGAGCTTGAGCATGGCCACCGTGAAGCGCCCGGCTGCGCATTGCGGTGCCGCGGCACTTCTCGCAGAATCGGCCACCGGCCGGTGCGGACGCAAGGTGCTACCGTCGCCGGCACGAGACATCTCACGACATTCGACGGGGCATTCACGATGGGCAGACTCGCCGACAAGGTAGCGATCGTCACGGGCGCAGCGCGCGGCATGGGCGCCGCCATCGCGCGCCGCTTCGCCGAAGAAGGGGCCACGGTGATCCTGACAGACATACTGCCGGAAGTCGCTGCCACGGCCGCAGCCATCGGCACGGCCGCCACGGCCCATCGCCACGACGTGACGGACGAGGCGCGCTGGCAGGAAATCGTCGCCGAGGTCATCGCCCGGCACGGTCGCATCGACGTGTTGATCAACAACGCCGGCATCCTGATGTTCAAGGACATCCGCGAAACGAGCGTCGCCGAGCTGCGGCGTATTCTCGATGTCAACACGGTCGGCACGTTCATAGGCATGCGCACCGTCGCGCCGCACATGATCGCGCAGGGCCGGGGATCGATCGTCAATAACTCCTCGTGCGAAGGCATCTCCGGCGCCAACTCGCTGGTCGCCTATACGAGCTCGAAGTTTGCCGTACGCGGCATGACCAAGGTAGCTGCGCTCGAGTTCGGTCCGTACGGTGTGCGCGTCAACTCGGTCCATCCTGGCAACATCGATACCGCCATGGTCAATCCGCACGGCTCGCCGAAGGAAGTTCTGAATCAGGTCATGGGATGGTATCCGGCGCAGCGCGTCGGCGATGCGGTGGAGGCGGCGAACTGCTTCGTGTTCCTGGCCTCGGACGAATCGAGCTTCTGCATGGGCACCGAACTGATCGTCGACGGCGGACTGATCGCGGGGCATTACTACTACGGCCTGCCCGGCGCACCCGCTGACATCCTGCCGCCTTCGCGCAAGACTTCGACTGCCTGATCTCCTCTATCCCATCTGGTCCCGCCAGCGACCGTCGAGCGCGAGCATCGCGAAGAAACTCGCCGCGCCCCCGCCATGGCTCGCTATCGGTTGCGCAGCGGACGGAAGAACTCCCGGATCTCGGTCACTACGAGCTCGGGTTCTTCCATCGGCGCGAAGTGCCCGCCCTGCGCGGAACGTGTCCAGCGGCGCAGATTGAACTTCGACCCCATGGCACTGCGCGGCCAGTGGCAGACGTCGTGCTCGAGCTTCAGGCAGCCGGTCGGCACGCCGACTGCGGGGCTACCCGGGTGGGAGGGCGTCCAAGGATTCGTGCGGCTCTCGTAGTAGTAGCGCGCCGAGGTGCCGATCGTGCCCGTGAGCCAGTAGATCATCACGGAAGTCAGCAGCTCGTCCTTCGTGAAGCGCTGCTCGACCTCGCCATTGCAGTCGCTCCACTCGCGCCGCTTGTCGAGGAGCCAGGCGCACAGCCCAATCGGGGAATCGGTGAGCGCATAGGCGAGGGTCTGCGGCCGCGTCGCTTGCAGCAGCAGGTAGGCGTGGCGCTCGGCGAAGAAGCGCTGCGTGCGCTCGTACCAGCCGGCCTCGTCGGCGGCGTACTCGGAAGCGCCGGGCAGCGGCTCGTTAAAGCAGTCGAGCGGAGCGCCTCCGAGGAGATGAATGCCGACGAGATCGCGGCCGTACTTGTGGCCGAGCTGCGCCGTGACGAAGGCGCCCCAGTCGCCACCATGCGCGCCGAAGTGCTCGTAGCCCAACACCTCCACCATCAGCTTCCGCCAGAGATCGGCCGTCGCGAGCGCGCCGACACCGCTCCCGCGCAGCGGGTTCGAGAAGCCGAAGCCGGGAAGCGACGGCACGACCACGTCGAAAGCATCTCCGGGGTCACCGCCGAAGCTCGCCGGGTCCGCAAGCGGGCGGATGATTTTGTGCATATCCCAGAAGGTCCATGGCCAGCCATGCGACAGGATGAGCGGTAGCGGCTGCTCTCCGCGGCTCTTCTGATGAATGAAGTGAATCGGGACGTCGTCGAGCACGATGCGGAATTGTGGGAAGGCGTTCATGGCCGCCTCGTGCTGGCGCCAGTCATAGGCATTCAGCCAGTGCCCGATGAGTGCCTCGAGATAGCCGCGCTCTACGCCACGAGACCAGTCCTCGTTACCGAAGTCGTCCGCCCAGCGGGTCCGCTCGAGGCGCGCCCGAAGATCCCGCAGCTCGTGATCGGCGATGGTAATCTCGAAGGCTTCAGGCCTCATAAGAGCTCCACGTTCGTTCCGCCGCAGCGGCGGCTGTCTCCGTGCTTGTTCGACGCCACGCTAGCAGCGGGCGAGACTCCCAGGCAGGGCCAGGGTTGATCAGCAACCGGACATTTTTTGACCATTGCGACCGGACCACGCGTATCATCCGTACAGCTGAGGCACCCCGGTACGCATGTCCACGGCCATTCCGCTGACCTATGTCTTGCCGGTTCTGCAGCAGCTGGAGCGCTTCGGCTATCCTCGGGCGACAGTGTTTCGACAGGCAGGGCTCCAAGCTCCGCGGAACACCACGGCCACGCTGCCGGTATTACAATTCACGCGGCTCTATGGCTGCGCGATCCGGCTCCTGGAGAGCGAGACCAGCCGCCGTGCCGACCATAGCGTCATGAGCAAGGAGATCACGGATCTCCTGTGTCACTGTGTGATCAGCTGTCAGAGCCTGGCCGAGGTCATCGATCGCGCGGCCGGCTTCAACCGCATTCTCGGGCCCGTGGGTGGCTCGCTCGAGCTGGTGCGCCGGAGCGGCACCGCGGAACTGATCGTCGACTCACGCCGCCTGCGTCGTGATTTCGCAGCCTTCCTCGTGGATCTGGCCAGCATGAACTTCTATCGCCAGCTGTTCTCCTGGCTGATCGGTCAGCCGATTCGTCTGCTGCGAGCAGCCGTGATGTATCCGGCGCCCGCGAGTCTCATGCCGATCACGGAGCTGCTCGGTGTGCCGCTCACCTACGGAGCGCCGGACAACCGGCTGGTGATACCGGCGAGCTATCTGGGGCATCCGGTGGTGCGATCGGACGCCGAGCTGGCGCGCCACCTGGATTATTTTCCCTTCCCCTTCGATGTCTGGGTCGACGATGCGGCGCAGGATCGTCTCTCTGACCGGATACGAGTGCTGCTGATGAGCGGCCTGCAGCGCCAGGAGAGGCTGCCAGACAGCGATGCAGCCGCACGGCTGCTCGGCATCAGCCCGGCGAGCCTGCGACGGCGGCTGCAGGATTCGGGCGCCAGCTATGCGAAAATACGCGCCGGTTGTCAGCGCGAATGGGCCGAGTATCTGCTGGCCTTCACACGCTCGCCGGTGCAGGAGATCGCTGTTCAGTTGGGTTTCGGCGATGATCGAGCTTTCCGGCGGGCTTTTCGTAAGTGGACTGGGCACGGCCCGGCCGAATTCCGGCGCGGGCGCGGAGTGCAGGCTGAGACATCGGCATGACCGCGACGATTTTCCGGAAGGCGTCGCGCTCAGCTATCGTGACCGTAAGGCGATCGCTGAGGATCTCGCCGCAGAGCTGTAGGCGCTCAGTCACCGCACGACGGTCCTTCAGTTCACAATCGGCAATCCCGAGTCGGTGGGGCAGCGATCGCCGAAGCCGCGCCCGAGCGCGGCCGGCTGCACACCACGGCGATCGGCGCCGGCACGCTCCAGAAGCAGGTGCTGCTCTCGCAGGTGAGCCGCGAGCGGTGGCGTGCCATCGTCGCTCAGGATTTGAACGGCTTCGTCGATGTCCTGCTGGCGACCCTGCCGTGGCTCAAAGAGTGGGGCAGGAGCTCCTAGTTGAAGTCACGTCCCCCGCTTCGGGCTCATCTGTCCCTCGAATTGGTTATGGCTTGCAGACTTGCGAGCGGTGTTGCAGGCTTTCTGCCTGCTGACAGCGGAGGGAGTGAGCGCAATGAGGCCGCACTTGCAAGCCGTACCTGCCATCGTTCTGCTCTGGCTGTCGATGCCAGCGCTTGCGCAGCGCCCTCTGCCCGCGCCAGCACCAATCCATCAACCTGCAAAGACACTGTCAACGTTGCCCGGAACCGTCCGGACCCTGCAGCGTGAACACGATGATGTCCTGAGGTGCCAGAGCGGACCGGTCAAGATGATCGCGTTCACCCAGGAAGGAGCGAGCGGCTCACTGCTTCGCGTCGAATTCACGAAAACCACCACACCATCATCGGGCGGAATCAAGCCGGGTGCCTGCGCATGGAAGAATGCAGTGATGGTTGCCGATGATCCGTCCTTCCTCTGCCAGAAGGTTGACCACGTGTTCCTCACCACTGGCTACATCGGCGGGATTTTCTCCAACACGCCCGATGCGTGGGTAGTACAGACCGCCTGGTCGCGCAGCGCCCCTTGGCTGAAACAGATCCATGAGCGTGGCAAGACGCTGAGCTTCCGTGTGCGCAAGGATCCGAGCCTCGATTGCCTCATGGTGGAGAGTCAGATCTGAGCAAGAATCCGTCGCCCACGAATCCAGTCATGAAAGAGAGGTTGATGGCCTCGATCCCGAGCACAATCTGCGTCATGTGCTGGAGCACATCACCGATCACTCCATCAATCGCGTCGCAGAACCACTGCTCTGGTACCTCTCCACCCCACTCGACGCGACTGCGCAGAAATTCGCCGCTTTCGAGCAGTCTCTGACCGACGATCCCGATCGTTTCTGCGCTGGTGACGAGCGCTTCTGACCGTTCCCCGCCACACCGTGCGTAGCTGGCCGTCCCGGTACCACCCGACCTCACCTTTGGACGGAATGAGTATGCCGCTTTGGCGCTGGTAGTCCGAGAAGCGCCCTTCCCAAGGCACCTGCTCGTAGCGGCCGGCAAATCGGCCCCAGCGTGCTGGCGTGTAGATGCCCGCCACGGTCCCGTCTTCCAGGAACCGGAATTCGAGCGAAACGGTCGTCTTGCCGCAAGTCAACGTGGCCAGGGCGCGTTGATCGTCGATGGCGGTCCACCGCAAAGCCTGACTGGGTGCGAGCGCCCACGGATACCAGACCGCCTCGGCGAGGAAGCGGTGCAGGGCGCCCGAATTCATCTGTGGCGAGTTCGTTTCTTCGGCAACCTTCAGCACAGACTGGAGGATCGCCTGGCCTGCTCCCTGCCCATCCACCAATGAATCCAGCACGCGCAGGTGCATGAGCGGTGCCAGTCGAATGCGTGCATTCCAGATGAATCCGCACCCGCGAGGCGTAGCCAAGTGTGTTGCAGTGAACGGCATCCATCGCTCTGACATCTCGTCGGTGCGCAATTCGCCCGACTGGTGGATCTCCACGGTCTCCGGATGGGTGCGGTTTTCCCCGAGCGCGAGCTGAAGATATCGAGCCACGGGTGCGGGCAAGGGCGCGTCGTCGCTGCGGGTCTCCACAGGGAAATCGGGAAGCGGCCTCCTCAGAAGGCGGGCCTCAAGATCCTGCAACTCGCGCCTTTGACTCCGGTAGCCCCAGCCCGCAGCGATGGCCACTATGGCGAGCAGGATCCCGATGACTGCGAGGGCCTTCATGACGGTGCATTGTGCGCCCTGCGTCGCGCGCGTGCCCGGAAGGCGGAGACATGTTGCATCCACATGCCCACGTTCGCAGCAAGCGTTCCCGCTGGCGGCACAGCACCGATCTGTCGTGCCAATTCCAGCATGTCCAGCACGACGGTGTGATGTGCGAGCAAACCGTTCCTGAAGCGTGAGAACTCTGCTGTTTCGAACGTCAACACGCCGCCGGTAGGAGCAAAGCCCGGCGGCGTCAGCGACCCGGTCATCGTGCCGCGGATGCGCAAGCGCGCCGCGACGCCTGTGCCATCGAGCGACAGGTAGGGCTCGTCGAGCAGCTCGACACGAACGTCGGGCAGTGCCGGGAACATGATGTCGCGATGGAAGTGCGCAACGGCGTCGCGGCCATGCAAGGTGGCAGGCGCGGCAGGATCTTCCCAGACAACGTCCTCGCAGCACAGCGCCGCCAGCGCCTCCGGCTCGTGGGCGTTCACGCTCGCGTGCAGGCGATGCAGGAACTGACGGGCGAAGGGTGCGTCGATGGTTGTCATCTCGTCATGGCTCCCTGGACCAGATCGACGATCCCGGCGATCACTTCGTTGTCGTGTCCGACCAGAAGGTGTCCGCCCCGTTCATAGCCGATGAAACGGGCATGTGGGATGCGGCTGGCTGCGTACTGGGCATTCGCATAGGTGCCGAAGCCATCGTCGCGCGCACTGATCGCAAGGGTCGGCGCACGAATCGTCTCCAATGCATAGGGCTTCAGGCTTTTGCCAAGCCTTGTGTCGTCGCGCAAGCCAGCGGCGCGCAGGGAGACTGGCAGCACACGCTCCGCCAACTCATTCACCTGCGCACGCTCCCGGGTGCCGGCGTCGTGCAGCAGTTCAGGTGGAGTGGCGAGCAGGTGACGTATCAGCTGATCTGGCGCCAGCTTCAGCGTGCTCCAGTACAGGAAATCCGACCCCACCAGCCGCAGCAGCCATTCGTCCTTCTCATCGGACACGGGCGGTGCCGAGGCCGGTACACTCTCGGGCTTTTGCACCAACGGCACCACGAGCACGAGTGCCCCGACCCGATGCGGGTAACGGATCGCGGTCTGCATCGCTGACGGCCCCCCGGCCGAGAGGCCGAGTACCGCCGCTCTTTCGATACCGAGCGCATCGAGCAGGCAGACATGGGCGTCGGCCTGCGCCTCGGGTGAGGCATCGGCGGGGCGCGGCGTGCGCAGGTAGCCAAAACGCGAGACGGCGATCACGCGGATGCCGTGCTGAGTGAGCGGGCGCGCGAAGTCCATGCCCTGGTCGTGACCTCCGCCAGCGCCATGGATCACCAACAGCGGGATTCCCGAACCCGCTTCTTGATACTCAATCGGCCCACAGCGGGTGCTCGCGAGGACGCTGCCTCGTGCCGCCCGTGCGGCAGCGCGCGTGAGGTCGCTCCGGTAGCGCGCGTGGATCACGACCATGGCCAGTCCGAGGCCGGCCAGGATCATGAGCATGATGCGCTGCCAGGGCTTCATGGTGCCGTCCCCCGATTGAGGAGTGATGGGCACAACCGCGTCGACGGGTCGCACACGAATCGTGATGCATGGTGCTCAGACAAGTACGCTCTGCACCGGTCTACGCCGCGACCGGGGCATTTCCGGACCGTGCCCGATGCGCACGATGAAGTCGGGTCGCCGATGGCCGATGCCCAGGAAGGCGGCAAACTGGGCGCGCAGCGCAGGCACCTCCACGGGCTGGTTGATGAAGGCCGAGCGCAGATCCAGCGCTGTGGCGTTGAGGGCGAGGCGTTCGTAACAGCGACCGGCCTCGATCCAGTGCGGAAT
The DNA here is from genome assembly GCA_963204795.1 of Pseudomonadota bacterium. Classification (GTDB taxonomy): domain Bacteria; phylum Pseudomonadota; class Gammaproteobacteria; order Steroidobacterales; family Steroidobacteraceae; genus CADEFQ01. The sequence continues at coordinate 9,029 of CAUJHX010000083.1, forward strand.
GTCGTCGGACTCCGAATGCACGACTGCCACGGCAGCGGAGCTTCGGATGTACGCGATATCCTTACTGTTCTGGCGTTCGGCCGAGAACCCGAGGCGCATGAACAGCGCTCCCAGCCACCGCGGTGCATCCGGATTGCCCATCACCGCACCGTAGAGGCCATCGCCGGTGATTGCCGCCTCCCGGGCGTTGAAGCGAATCCAGGCTTTCAGCTCTTGAGTCCACGCAGGATCGGCAAACTGGGCGATGTTGCCGGCAGCAACGAACTCGGCGACCTGCGCGACCATTTGGCGATCCGTCAGCAGCCTGACCGACACCCCGTCGCCCTGGCCCGCGTCCTCGAGAAGTCGCAGCTGCTCCGTGGCGAGTGCGGTCCCATCGTACTGCGCGCGGCTGCACTGGCGCTTCGGGATGGCCTTGAACAAATCCGTGGGCGAAGGCGCCATCTTCTCGAAATCCACCCGCACGCCGGCCTCGGCGGCGGAGTACGACGCGTGGCCTTTCAGCCCTGCCGCCTGCGCAGCAATGAGCAGGTTCTCCGCAGCGCACCCGAGGCTGGCGTACAGATGGTGATCGTCCGGATCGACCGCCGGACAGCGGCGCGACAGGTCAGGCAGGATCGAGATGGCGTCGGGCTCGAGCCGGAATTTCCAAGGCTGGGTGTTGTGGCTGGAGGCGGCCAGGATGGCCTGTCGCACCAGATCGACATGGCGACGCTGAGCCGTGCCTGGCTCGGCGGAAGACGGAGGCTCACGCGCAGAAGCGACTGACATCCTGTGCTCCACGAGATCCGGCAGGGTCCATTCTGCGAGAAGTCGGCGTGGATATTCCTGATTGAGATCAAATCAGACGCTCTTCTCCCACGGGTTGAGCGTTGCAACGTCCGACGGTGCGAAATCCGTGACGTTGCGCGTAACCACGGTCATGCCGTGAACCAGCGCGGTGGCAGCGATGAAAGCATCGCGCTCTGACTTCGGATTGGGGACGTGGAGTTGTGCACAGCGGCGTGCCACCGCAGTATCGATGGGCAAAATGCGACACGCGAAGGTTGGCAGAACGTGCCCGTCCATCCAGGCGCGCAGCACTGCGCCCTGCGAGTGATCACGGCGCTCGATGAGCAGAACGCCCAGCTCGAGTTCGAGGACGGTGACAGTTGACAGGAAGAGACTCGATGGAGCGATGCTTTCTGCCCAGGCCGTGACATTTCTGTCGGCCTTGCCGGCCTTGGCTTTGCGAAGCTCCGCGACAACGTTGGTATCGAGCACGTACATCAGGACCAATCCGCTGGCGGATATGCGCCGCCACTGAGACGGGGAGGATCAAATTCGATGTCCTCGACTCCGGGCATTGCAAGCTGCTCGACAATGCTCGCCCGGGATCCTGAAAGTTCCTGGTAGTCCTCGATAGTCAGCAGGACATGCGCTGGTCGACCGCGGTCGGTGATGAACACCGGGCCCTTGCTCGCCGCCTGTTTGGCGCGGCTCGTGTCCTGATTGAAGTCTCGACTGGATATTATGGTGATGGCCATGTAGCCCCAAGGCTGCACCGATGCAGAAATGTTCATACATTTGTCGTGCGGATGCGAGAACTCAAGAGGCCGCTGGCAGCGATGGAGATTGAAGAGGGTAGGGAACAGGGCTTTTGGTCAAATCAGCAGGCTCAGGCGGCTCATGTACAGGGTGAAAAACTCCGGGTCGTCGCGGCGCAGAAGGCCTCCGGGACTTCCGGCATATACGGATGGTCGCGGACGGAGTCCGCCAACTCTCACCAGAGCGACTGCATGAATTGGGTCGCACGCGACCCGAAGACGATCGACGCGGCGCTGTCGACGTGCGATTCGAGCTGCCGCACGATGCGCGCAGTCGCGTAGGGATCCGGTGTCGACGGCGGCCAAGTGGCCAACACTCGAGACAACATGTCTGAACCGGCCAGCGCGGGGTGTTCCGGCGCTTCGGCACAGAGCTTCACGAGGCAATCGGCTGCGCGCGGCAAATTGCGCTCGATCAGGCAGTCGGCGATCTCGTTCGCCAGGACGACCGCGCGCGAGTGGAGGAACAGGTCAAGCTGCCCATCAATCATTGACGCTCCGGAATGGCGCCATGCGCATGAGCGGATTCAGCCGCGGGGGCCGCAGCCCGTCAAGGCGTACCCGGGCATACCCCAGCGATTGCATGACCGCTGACGATCCGCTGCAATGCCCGGCCATGACTGAGCCAGACCCGCGCGCGAAGCAGATCCTCCGGGATGTGTTCGGCTACACGTCCTTCCGGGGTCAGCAGGCCGAGATCGTCGATCATCTTGCGGCGGGTGGCGACGCACTCGTGCTCATGCCGACAGGCGGCGGCAAGTCGCTCTGCTACCAGATTCCCGCGCTGCTGCGCGATGGCGTGGCGGTGGTCGTTTCGCCCCTGATCGCGCTCATGCAGGACCAGGTGGCCGCGCTGCACGAAGCGGGCGTTCGGGCGGAGTTCCTCAATTCGTCCCTGACCTGGGCGCAGTCGCAGGCAGTGGAGCGCAGGGCGCGCGCGGGCGAAATCGATCTGCTCTACATGGCGCCGGAGCGGCTGCTCGGCGACAGCGGACTCGCGCTCCTGGATGAACTGCCGCTCGCGCTGTTTGCGATCGATGAGGCGCATTGCGTCTCGCAATGGGGACATGATTTCCGGCCGGACTACATCGGTCTCGCGCGGCTTCCCGAGCGCTACCCGACGGTGCCGCGCATCGCGCTCACGGCCACTGCCGATGCGGCCACCCGCAGGGAGATCATCGAGCGACTGCAGTTGACTCGTGCGCGCCTGTTCATCGAGAGTTTCGACCGGCCGAACATCCGCTATCGCATCGCGGAGAAGGACAATCCGCGCCGACAGCTGCTGCGGCTCATCAACGAAGAGCACGCCGGGGATGCCGGCATTGTCTATTGCCTGACGCGTAAATCGGTGGAGGAAACCGCGCGGATGCTGGCGGCTGAAGGCGTGAAGGCGCTCGCCTATCACGCTGGCCTGCCGGGCGCCGAGCGCGAGGCGCACCAGAGCCGTTTCATCGAGGAAGACGGCGTGGTGATCGTGGCCACCATCGCATTCGGCATGGGCATCGACAAGCCGGACGTGCGCTTTGTGATCCACCACGACATCCCCAAGAGCCTGGAGAGCTACTACCAGGAAACCGGCCGCGCCGGGCGCGACGGCGGCGAGGGCAAGTGCGTCACCTTTTACAGCTACAAGGACATCGAGAAGCTGGAGAAATTCCTCCAGGGCAAGCCCGTGGCCGAGCAGGAGATAGGCAAGCAACTGCTGGCCGACACCGTGAGCTATGCCGAGACCGGCATGTGCCGCCGCAAATACCTGCTGCACTACTTCGGCGAGGAGCTGCCCGGCGACAACTGCGGCGCCTGCGACAACTGCGTGAACCCCAAGGAATACTTCGAGGCCAAGAACGACCTCGCCTTGATGCTCACCGCCGTCAAGGAAAGCAAGGAGCGCCACAAGGCCCGCTTCATCTGCGACCTGCTCATGGGCCAGGAAACCAGTGAGATCAAGAACTACAAGGGCGACAAGCTCAAGACCTACGGCGCCGGCAGCGACAAGGGCGACCAGCACTGGATGGCCGTGGTGCGCCAGGCCAACGTGGGCGGCTTCCTGCACAAGGACATCGAGAGCTACGGCAACCTCAGCCTCACCGCCAAGGGCAAGGAGTTCCTCAAGAAACCCGTGTCCATCACCTTCACCAAGGAACGCGACCGGGTGGACGACGATACCCCGGACGACGATATCACGGTGAACGGCAAGGGCGGCGGCGCGGCCGACGAGCGCTTGATGCAGATGCTCAAGGACCTGCGCCAATCCGTGGCCAAGAAGGAAAAACTGGCCCCCTACGTCATCTTCCAGGACCCGTCGTTGGAGGAAATGACCGTGCGCTACCCCATCACCGTGGAGGAGCTCACCCAGATCACCGGGGTGGGCATGGGCAAGGCGCAGAAATTCGGCAAGCCCTTCATCGACCTCATCGGGAAATACGTGGAGGAGAACGAGATCGAACGCGCCGACGACACGGTGGTGCGCTCCGTGGTGAAGAAGAGCAGCAACAAGGTGCACATCATCCAGAACATCGACAAGCGGCTGGCCTTGGAATCCATTGCACGATCCAAGGGTTTGACCATGGATGCCCTGATCGAGGAGATGGAGACCATCGTGAGCAGCGGCACCCGGCTGGACATCAACTACCACCTGGACGAAATGCTCGAGGAGGACGCGCAGGAAGAGATCATGGACTACTTCCGCAACGCCGAGTCGGACAGTATTGATGAAGCCGCCAAGGAGTTCGACGGCGACTACACCGAGGAGGAGCTGCGCCTGATGCGCCTGCGGTTCATGAGCGAAGTGGCCAACTAGGCCGCGTGCACCGGCAGATCGCGGGGGAACCCGTGCGATGACCTAATACCAATTGGACATTCAAAGGCGGCCAAAGGTTGCGCCGCAATTTTTTCGCAGGGCGATCCGAGGATGGCGTTGCGTAGCGGGTGCCTACGGTACGCCATCCGCGGGGAAGCCATGTGGAAAAAGGGCAAGCAAATCGGATGATTTTGGATGTCCAATTGGTATAAGTTCGCCGCATGAGCGTGCTGGGGCTGTTGGAATCGGCGAAGGCGCAGGGGCGCAAGCTCTTGGCCGTACTGATCGACCCTGACTTCGGGCAGGATGAGGCCCGCCTGCGGCAGACCGTCCAGAACGCCTGCATGGCCCGCGCCGACCTCATCTTCGTGGGGGGCAGCCTGCTCACCTCCACCGGGTTCGACCGGTGCGTGGAACTGGTGCGGCAATGGAGCGACCGGCCGGTGGTGCTCTTCCCCGGCAGCCCGGCCCAGCTGAGCCGGCACGCCGACGCGGTACTCTTCCTCAGCCTGATCAGCGGCCGCAACCCGGAACTGCTCATCGGCCACCACGTCACCGCCGCCCCCACGGTGCGGGCCCTGGATATCGAGGCCATCCCCACGGGATACATGCTGGTGGATGGCGGCAGGCCCACCACGGTGAGCTATGTGAGCCAAACCTCCCCCATCCCGCACGACAAGCCCGGCATCGCCGCGGCCACGGCCTTGGCCGGTGAACTGCTCGGCCTGCGCACCATGTACATGGACACCGGAAGCGGCGCCCAACGCCACGTATCCGCAGCCATGGTGGCCGCCGTGCGGAACGTCGTGAACACACCGTTGATCGTGGGCGGCGGCATCCGAACCGCCGAACAGGCGGCTGAGCTATGCCGGGCCGGGGCGGACCTGCTCGTGGTGGGCACCGCCATCGAGCACGAACCGGAACTGGTCTACGCCATGAGCGGGGCCGTCCACGGCTGAATCCAAAGCCGCTGAGGACTTGCTCAGCGCACCTTCATCATGCTGCGCACCTGCTGGAACGGGCCGTTCTGCAGGCGGCAGAAATACATGCCCGTCGGCATGGCCGACATGTCCAGGTCCAAGGAATACATCCCGGGGACCAACTGGGCATCCACAGGTTGGGCCACCATCTGGCCCATGGCGTTCATCACTTGCAGCTGCACACGTCCGGCCACCACGCAGGAGTAGGAGACCTTGGTGCGTTCGGTGAAGGGCGATGGCGCCACGGTCAGCGTCACCTCGTTCGCGGGCAGATTGCCGATACCCACCGTGCAGGCCTCCTGGATCACCGGAAGGCTCGGATGGCTGCCCAGCAGCACGTCCGCCACTTGCACGGAATCCAGGCAGAACCACTTCTCCAGCACCGAGGCGTACACGCTGCGGAAATCGTAGGCCATGGGCACGTTGGTCTGGCTATCGGTGTTCGGGGAGATCACCGGGTTGGACCCCAGCATGCCCGGCACCACGGAATTGCCGAAGAGGAACATCGGCGCTGCGGCACCATGGTCCGTCCCGCGCGAATTGTTGCTTCTGATACGGCGCCCGAACTCACTGAAGGTCATGCCCAGCACCCGGTCGGCAAGGCCCAGCTGCTGCAGGTCGTCCTGGAAGGCGTTGATGGCATCGCTCACGCCTTGGAGCAAGTCGGCGTGCACACCGGACAAGGGGTCGCCGTTGACCACCTGGTTGGAATGGGTGTCGAACCCGGTGGCGCTCACCCAATAGATGCGCGTGCCCAAGCCTCCACAGATCAGCCCGGCCACGATCTTCAGTGCAT
>CAUJHX010000084.1 GCA_963204795.1 Pseudomonadota bacterium
GATCCGGCCGCTGGATGCCGCGGGGGTGATCGCACTCGAGCCGGGACTCGGTGGCATCCGCCGGGAGATCGCCGGCGGGCTGCATTTTCCGCAGGACGAATCGGGCGACGCGCACCGCTTCACCACGCAGATCTGCGAGGCGGCCGTGCGTCATGGAGCACGGCTCGTCTGCGGCGCCGACATTCTCGACCTGGAGAACGACTCGCGGCATGTTCGCGGTGTAATGACCTCTTCCGGGAGCATCGCGGCCGATGTCGTCGTGCTCGCGGCCGGTGCGGAAACGCCTCGCCTCTTGCGCCGCTGCGGCCCCCGACTGCCCATCGCCCCCGTAAAGGGCTACTCGGTCACTTGCTCGCCCGCCGGGGTGTCGGTGGCCCATCCACCGCTGAGCCTGCCCGTGGTCGACGATGCGTTGCACGCCGCGGTCACGCCGCTCGGCCCAAGTCTGCGCATCGCCGGCACCGCCGAGTTCGCCGGCGCGGACGAGACCATCTCGCCCGAGCGGCTCGGGAACCTGAAGGCATTGTTGCGCGCGATACTCCCGGAGCACGCAGACCGACTGCTCGCGGGCAAGGTGGACTCATGGGCGGGCTTGCGGCCGATGTGCGCGGATGGAGTCCCGTGTATCGGCACCATCGGTCCAGCGGGCCTCTACGTCAATACGGGCCACGGCCATCTCGGCTGGACGATGGCCGACGGCTCAGCGAGGCTGCTGGCGGACCTCATCGAAGGTCGCGCCACCCACCTCGATGCAAACGACTATTCCCCGCGGCGCTTCGCCTGATGCGTGCGGGTGACGCCCAGCGTGTGATCGGTCGGGCTCGTCATGACATTGAGGACGCGGGCTGGCTTGCGTCCCACGGCGCGCACGTTATGGCCCATCGAGGAGTCGATGTACACGCTCTCGCCGGCCACGAGCACGGTCGGTTCATAGAATTCGCTCAGCACCTCCACCGAGCCCTCGAGCACGAACAGGAATTCCTCGCCCTGGTGATGAATGAGATCCGGCGCGTCGCCTGCCTTCAGTTCGAGCACCGCGGGCGAGATGCGCCGTCGCAGAAAATCCGTCGCATGATGCTCATAGACGGTATGCCCGGTCTCCACCCTGCGAGCCTGCCCGAGTCGGGTTACGCTGCGCCGGCCTGTGACGACCTGCCCGGTCGCGGTGGACGCAGCCGCAGCGGCCTCGTTCGGTGCGACCAGCTGCATGACATCGATGTCGAGGGCCGCGCAAACTTTCAGGAGCTTGCCGAAATTGAGCGACACAAGGCCGGTTTCGACCTTGGACAGGGTGGAAAGCGGAATCCCGGAGGCCTCGCTCAGTACTTTCAGCGTCCAGCGGCGGGCGCGGCGCAGTTGACGGATGTGTGCACCGATGGTGGCGCCCGGATCCGCGACTGGCTCGACGATGACTTTGCTACGCACGCGATCTTTCCTGAATAGAGAAACAAGTTTCTGGAGAAAATACCGGCAATGCCCCGAAGTCGCCAGTGCATGTTCCCCCGGACCCGGCAGCGCCGCTACGCGCTCCGGGGTATCGCCGCCGCTCTGCTCTCGATCCCTGCCCTCGCGGAGCCGCCGCTGAGCCCGACGGATGTCAGGGCCTGGGCCGATGCAACGTTCGAGGCCGGCCTGGCGCGGCACGAGTTCTCCGGCCTGGTGGTCAGCGTCGTGAGCGGCGGCCAGGTGATTCTCTCGAAAGGGTACGGGCGGGCCGACTTCGCCAGCAGCGGACCCGTGGATCCTTCGGCGACTCTCTTTCGCATTGGATCGATCACGAAGACCTTCACGGCATCGCTGCTCGCGAGACTGATCGAGGAAGGCAGCATCCGCTCGCTGGATGATCCGGCCAACCGCTACCTGCGAGACTACCGCCTGCCGGACAATGACGGGGTCGCGATCACCCTCCATCACCTCGTAACCCATACCGCGGGATTCGAAGACCGCTTCTATTTCATCGGAGCCGATCGCCCGGCCAGCGCGCGCCTTCCAGCACGTGAATTCGATGCCTTGCGGCCTGCTTACGTGCGACCCGCGGGCACTCGAGTCGAGTATTCGAATTTCGGGATCGCCGTGGTCGGACGGATCATCGAGGATGTCACGGGACTGCCGATCGAAGTGGCGATGCGCAACATGTTGCTCGACCCGCTGCACATGGCGCACACCCGGCTGCTCGTCGATGTGAACGAGCCTGCAGGACTCGGCAAGCCTGCCACCATCCGTCCGGACGGGAGCTTTCACCCCACACCCTACACCGCGATCAATCCCGCCGTGGCGGCCGCGGGTTCGCTCGTCACCACCGGCGACGACATGACCCGCTACATGCTCGCGCAACTTCACTCGTCGGGCGGCGCACGATCCGGGCAATCTCCGGTGCTGTCGGAACGGGTGCTCGCGATGCTGCACGATCGGCGCGCCGGCAACGCACCCGAGACGACCGGCATCGGCATGACGTTCTTCGATGAACCCTGGGGCGCGTGGCGCACGATCGCCCACGGCGGTAACTGGGAGGGCTTTCACAGCTGGATGACCCTGATCCCCGGTCGCGACACCGGGATCTTCATTTCGGTGATGAGCGAGGCGGCGGCGCCTCAGCCATTGCAGGCCGTGCGTGATCTGTTTGCGCCCGGATCGGCCTCCCCACCCTCCCCCGCCGTCGTCTCCGGTTGGGTCTACACGCAGAAATTCCTGGACCATTTCCTCGGCGAGCGCCGTCGGCTGCCGGCGCGCTCCACGCCATTCGAACCTTCCGCAACAGAGGGCTGGTATCGGCCCGACCGGCGCGTCTTCTCCACTGCGGAATCAGTCGCCGACCTGATCTATCTGGGTGCCGGCATGCTCCGCATCGATGCGGCCGATGGAGCGCTCGAAGTGGGCGGCGCCGGTCCCTGGCGTTCAGCCGGCAAGGGAATCTTCATACTCGAGGCTCCCAATCGCAATCGTGTGGTCATACGCGACGATGCGCGCGTCCATGCGCCGGTACTGATCCCGGATCCCGGCATCTACACATTCACCCGGATTCCGGCCATCCAGAATCCGCGCCTGCACGCGAAGGCGCTCGTGATCGCGATCGTGCTGTCCGCCATCGCCTGGCTCGTGATGCTGGCCAGAGTCCGCCGGGGCACGCGCCGCGCCCCGGCCATCGCGGCAACCGCCACCGCTCTGCTCGCCTGCGCCCTGCCCATCATCGGCGCAGCGAAGCTCTACGACGGCCGGTCGATGCTCGAGGCGCTCTATGGCGGCGACACATTTCCCCTCGCGGTCTACGTGATCGCAGCCCAATTACTGGCAGCGGCGGCCATTGCGACACTCGTGCTCGCGATCCGGGCTTCGTCCCAATCGCGCCTGTCGCGCGGCTGCCAATTGCTGATCGGACTCTGTGGCATCATGCTCATCGGCATTCTTGCGCAGTACAACGTGCTCGGCTGGCAATTGCCGGGCTGACCGGGATTGCCCGGACGCTGGTCTGAAGGCGCCCGTATCCGCAAATCAATCTGCTGTGGATGGTCCGTCGATCCGGGCGCTCCAATCCTCGACCTTCCGTTGCGCGAGGCGTCCGCTCACCAGTCGCCTCCAGGACGGCGTGAGGGGCAGCGTGAGCATTTCGCTCAAGGTGGCGACATCCAGCATGCGCCGATAAAGCGCTTCGATCAGGCGCTGCAGGGTCCACTCCGGATGAGGTCGCGCGACGAGAACAACTTCATCACCCGCCTGCACCACTCCGGACCCGATCACCCGGTAGTACCAGCCTGTGCGCCCCGTCTGCTGGACGAGTCGCGCCATATCGGCACGCCCGAAGCGGTCATTGAGCTTCCAGCACGGCTGGCGGCTCTGTGAAACCTCGAGCTGGACCGTGCCGATCCGCAGTCGGTCACCGATGCAGATGCCGGCTTCCGTGAAGCCCGACGTGCTGAGATTCTCGCCAAAGGCCCCTGGCCGCTCGAGCACGGGCAATTCGCCGATTTCGGCGCGCCAGAGTGCATAGTGCTCGCGCGCGTAGTGATGCACGGCCTTGTCGGGACCGCCATGCGCGCGGGGATCGCCCTGTTCATCACCCGCCAGCCCCGCGGGCCCCACTGCAACGGGCCCGTCAACGATCTGCTTGGCGATGGCACTGCGGGTGCCCGGCCGCGTGTATGGCACTGCCCGTCCGCTCAACACCGCCCCAACCGTCCCCAGAATATCTGTCACCCGTCACTCCGACCGCTGCACCCCGTCACGCCACAGTATAGAGTTCACACTCATCGCTGCGCGCGCATGGCCGCGTGAGCGCAACATCGGGGAGAGTGCTTCATCATGCGTCGTTTCTCTCGGGCACCGCTGTGCCTGCTCTTGTTCGCGGGATTCGTTGTCACCACGTCCGGCACGTGCGCTGCCGGCGAGGCACCTTCGCCGGAAGCGGTCGTTCGCGCATTCAACGCGGCGATTTCGGGACGCGATCTCGATGCGGCGCTGGCGACCCTCGCCACTGGCGCCGTGAACTTCAACTTCGGTTCAGTGCACGGATTCTCTGCCAGCCAGGGCGTTGCCGAGCCCCTCACGAGCGACCTCGCCCTTCACTGGCGAACCGTTGCGCCCGTGCTCTACAGCGCGAGCCGGCGCTATGAACGCCGTATCGAGCAAGCCACCACCCACATCGATGGGGCTCTCGCCGTGGTCTGGGCGCTGCTTCGCACGACGACCGAACCGAAGAGCGGCGATGCGCGAATACTCGAGTTCTCGGAAACCTACCTGCTGCGCCTCGACAAGGGCGAATGGAAGATTGCGGGCATCGCGAACGCGCGGCCGACGCGCTGACCCGGCGGCGCACTGTACGCTTCAGCCGCGCACGCCGACCCTCTGCCAGTCGCGGTACAGGCTCGCGGCCGCGCTCGGGCGCGCGGCGATACGGTCGAACCAGGATGTCAGGGCAGGCAGCGCGCGATCAAACGGCTGCCCGACGCTGATTGCGAAATCGAGCCACACATACAGCCAGATGTCGGCGATGGTGAACCGCTCGCCGGCGAGAAATGCCCGGCCTCCGATCATGCCATCGAGCCAGGCCAGCCGGTCCTGCGCGATGCGCTTCAGGCCAGGCGCGGCCTCCGGTGCAACCGGAATGCGCGTCTCGAAGCGCCGCAGGCCTTCGGCGAAGTGGAACGCATTGTGGATATTTTCGGTGATGTTGAGTTCGACGCGACGCTGCCACTGGCGGGTCAGCGCGCGTTCCTCCGCGGTCGTGCCGACGAGGGGCGGCGACGGGTAACGCTCGTCCAGATACTCCATGATGGCAACCGCCTCGGCGAGGCAGGTGCCATCATCGAGCAAGAGTGCGGGCGTCTGGCCTGCCGGATTCAGTTGCAGGAACCGCGCTTCGCGATTCTCGCCGCTGAACACGTCGACCGGCTGCACCGCCAGCTCGAGCCCTTTCTCGAGGAGGAACATCCGCACGGTACGCGGCGCCGGACTCAGTGCGTCGAACAGCAGCATGCGGGACTCACTGAAACGGTACCGGCGCATCCTTGTCGGGCACCGGGCGCATGAAGAAGTCGTGCAGGTATTTCTCTCCTTCGTCGTCGAGCACCGTGACGATCGTCCGCAGTTCGGGGTGCCGCTCCCGCAACCGGCGGGCTGCCAGCAGATGCGCACCGGAACTCGGGCCGCAGAAGAGGCCCTGTGTGCGTGCGAGATGGCGCATCTCCGCCACGGCGTCGGCGCTCGCAACGATAGTCACGCCGCTGACGAGATCGCGGTGTCGCGCGAAGATGCCCGGCACGAAGCCGTCGGAAATGCCTTCGATCTGGTGCAGCGCGACCTCGCCGCACAGCAATGTGCGCGATTCGCCTGGCTCCATGGCGAACAGCCGCACGTTCGGGTTGACCGCGCGAAATGCTTGACCGACGCCAACCAGCGTGCCGCCGGTGCCGACGCCGTGCACGAACGCGTCGGGTATTCTGCCGGCAGGCAGCTGTGACAGGATTTCCGGACCGAGGACTTCGCGGTTCTCCTCGACATTCCATTCCGATTCAAACTGACCTGGAAAGAAAAACCCCGGCTGCCTGCCGAGCTCGCGCGCCCGCTCGAGCGCGGCGTTGACATGAAAGCTGCCGCAGAACAACACTTCGGCACCGTACGCACGCGAGATCGCCACGCGTTCGCTCGACAGTCCTTCCGGCATCACCACGATCATCCGGTAGCCCTTCACCGCCGCCACCATCGCGAATGCGTTGCCGGTGTTGCCGCTGGTCGCCTCGACTATCGTATCGCCGCGCCTGAGGCAACCTGCCTGCTCGGCACGCTCGACAATGTACCTGGCGATCCGCGCCTTGATCGAGCCCGACGGATTCACGAACTCGCACTTCGCAAAGATGCCATCGATCTCGAGCAGCGGGGTATCGCCGATCGCATCGAGGATACTCGCCGAAACCGAGCTGAAGCGGACCGTCATGAGAACCGGCTGTCCATGGCACAGAGCATAGGTCGGCAGGGGTCATGCGGGATAGGTTTAAATGCGTACAGATATCCCTGCCGCACGACCGGGGCGTGGTGAATAGGGGTATCTACACTTGTACAGCCCCAAAACCGGCGCTCATCATTCGCGAACTTTTTCCGGGGCAGGGTGGGGACATGGAATTCTACGTCACGACTCACGGGGTGTTGCGCTGGCTGCACGTTCTCGCAATGGTCTATTGGCTGGGCGGCGAGTGGGGCGTATTCAACACGTCGCGCTACGTCACCAACATGAATCTTTCGCTGGACGAGCGCCGCCGCCACATGGACACGGCCTTCCGCATCGACATCCTGGCCCGCCTCGGCATCATCCTGCTGCTGCCGCTCGGCCTCCACATGGGCTATGACCTCGGCCTGCAGCCGCTCGGCGGCCCGTGGATCACCGCCACCTGGATTTTCTTCGGCGCCTGGCTCTGCCTCACGCTCGCCGCTTTCTTCACTCACCAGAGCGATCTCGGCCTGCATCTCACGCGCATCGACGAGGCGCTGCGCTACTTCCTGATTCCGGCGCTGCTCGTGCCGGGATTGATGGGGCTCTTTGGCGCGGGCCCGTTCGGCGCGCGCTGGTATGCGTTCAAGGTCTCGCTGTACGCGCTGCTGCTGGTCATCGGACTCGTGCTGCGTGTCGTGATGCGGCATTGGGTCACGCTCTTTCGCAGCCTCGATGCGGGTGCGTCCCGATCGGCGGTGGAAGCACAACTCGGGAAGGAAATCGCTCTCGCCCGTGTGCTCGCGTATTTTTACTGGGTCGGCATCGCAACCGTGGCATTCTTCGGCGTGGTGAAGCCTATCGCATAGGGGTAACGGCATGCGGCTGACCTTTCACGGAGCCGCCCGTCAGGTCACGGGCTCCTGTTTCGGCTTCGAGGTCGGTGCGCACCGCTTCCTCGTCGATTGCGGCCTGTTCCAGGGTGGGCGTGCCGCGCGCGCGGAGAATCTCGCGCGCTTCGCCTTTGACCCTGCCAGGCTCGATTTCGTGGTGCTTACTCACGCGCACCTCGATCACAGCGGTCTCCTGCCACGCCTCGCAGCGGAAGGTTTTTCGGGTCCGATCTACATGACGGGCGCGACCCGCGACCTCATCGACGTACTGCTGCGCGACAGCGCGCACATTCAGCAGGTCGAAGCGGAGCGGGCCCGCAGGCGCGGCCGCGACTACGCCGTGATCTACACGCTGGCAGACGTCGAGCGCGTGCTGCCGCTCGCCCGGGTCGTCAACTACGACGCGATCGTGGCTCCGGTTCCGGGCGTGCGGGTACGCTTGCGGGATGCCGGACACATCCTCGGTTCGGCGATCGTGGAACTGTGGCTCGATGATGGCGCAACCAGGCGCAAGGTAGTCTGCTCGGGCGATCTGGGCCAGCCGAACCGGCCCATCGTGCGCGATCCGACACCCATTGCGGACGCCGACGTGCTGCTGCTGGAATCGACTTACGGCAATCGCGATCATCGGCCACTCGCCGCCACGCTCGACGAGCTGGCCGCAAGCCTCGAGCATGCGCTCAGCGGGAAGCAGGGCGTCGTACTGGTACCCGCATTCGCTGTCGGGCGCACCCAGGAGTTTCTCTACTATCTGAGCAGCATGAGCCGCGCGGGGCGCCTGCGGAACCTGCACGTCTTCGTCGACTCGCCCATGGCGACCGAAGTGACCCGGATCACCGCGCAGCACTTCGATCTCTTCGATGCGGAGGCGCGACGGTTCGCGCGCGAACCTGTGCCCGATGGCCGCGCGCCGGTGCTCACGTTCATCGAGACAGTCGAAGAATCGAAAGCGCTCAATTCGGCCAGGGGAGGCGCGATCATTGTCGCTGCAAGCGGCATGTGCGACGGCGGCCGCATCCGTCACCACCTGCGTCACCATCTGTCGAACCCGCACACAACGGTGCTGTTCGTCGGCTTTCAGGCAGAGGGCACCCTGGGACGGCGCATCGTCGATGGCGCGCAGACGGTGCGCATCGCGGGTGAGGAAATTGCAGTGCGCGCCGAGATCGTCACGCTCGGCGGTTTCTCGGCGCATGCGGATCGCAGCGCACTGCTCGGCTGGCTCGCTGCGTTCAAGAGTCCGCCCGCGCGTATATTTCTCGTGCACGGCGAGGAAGACGCATCCCGGGCACTCGCGTCCGCGATCGGTGATCGTTTCGGGCGTTCTGCGGAAATCCCGGGCCCGCATACGAGCGTCACCTTGTAACGCGCCGCTCGCGTGTACACTGTACGGATGAACTGGAAAATCCGCCGGATACTCGTCGCGATCGGTGATCCCTGGCAGGTGCCCCCCGGCCAGTTGGGGAAGGCGGTGGCACTCGCGGCTGCGGCCGGTGCCCGCATCGAGCTCTTTCATGCCATTCATCCGGCTCGCGCAGACACGGTGGCGGCTGCGCGCGCGCGCATGACGCGCCTCGCCGCCCTCAAGGTCCTGCAAGGCCGCGACGTGCGCAGCTGCATTGCGATCGACGCGCCTCCTCACGAGGCGATTGTGCGCCGGGCCGAGGTGATTCGCGCCGATCTTGTCATCGCAGCAACGGCATCGCATGGCTTCGGCGCGCGCCTGCTGCTGCGTAACACGGACTGGGAGCTGATCCGGCACGCGCCCTGTCCCGTGCTGCTCGTCAAGACCGGTGGCAACTACCGACGACCTGCGATCGTGGCGGCCATCGACCCGTTTCACGCGCGTGCCAAACCTGCGGGCCTCGATGCGCGCCTGCTGGGTGCAGCGACTCACCTCGCGCGCCTGCTGAACGGCGCTGCGCATGCCTTCCACGCTTACCTGCCGCTGGTCGCCGCACTGCCCGGGGCCATGGGCCAGCCGGTCGCGCTGACACTGCCGCCCGACGCCGAAGAGGTCCACAGCGCCAACGTGCGCCGCACTTTCGAACAACTCGCCGCGCGCGGGGGTATTCCGCGCGGACGCCGCCATCTCGAGATGGGCGATGTACCGACCCGACTTGAGGCGGTCGCGCGGCGCACCGGCGCCGGCATCGTCGTCATGGGCGCCGTATCGCGTTCGGCGCTGAAGCGCCTGTTCATCGGCAGTACGGCCGAGCACCTGCTCGACCGGTTGCCCTGCGATGTCCTCGTCGTCAAGCCCCGTCAACGGTCAGGCGGGGGACGCTGAAACCGGTGGGCGCCTTCCACAGCCGTCCGGCAACGGCCGCCGTACCCGTCCCGCACTACCGGTCAGCCGCCGAGCGCCTCGCAGACAAGTGGGTGCACATTGTCGGCATCGCCCTCGCGGGCGTTGGCGCGCTCTATCTGCTGTCGTTGTCCCTGCAGGGTGATCGTGCAGGGCAGATCGCGGCGGTCGCGATCTACGGCATCGGGTTGATCGCGACCTTCACCTGCTCGATTGCCTACAACCTCACGCGTACGCCGACGCGCCAGCGGTTCCTGCGTCGCATCGATCACGCGGCCATCTACCTGATGATCGCCTGCTCCTATACGCCCTTCACGACGCAATGCCTGCAGGGCCACTGGGCCGCCGGCATGACGGGCGCCGTGTGGGTGATCGCGTTCGCCGGGATCGTCGCCAAACTCGCCTTTCCCCAGTTGCCCCGCAAGTGGTCGGTCGCAGGCTATCTCGCGCTTGGTTGGATCGCGCTTGTTGCCCTCGTTCCACTCATCGAGAGCGTGCCCCGCGCCGCCATGTGGCTGATTGCCGCCGGTGGCTTCGTGTACTCGCTCGGCGTGCCCGTCTATGTCGCGAAGCGGCTGCCTTTTCGCCGCGCCATCTGGCACACCTTCGTCCTAGCGGCTGCCACACTGCACTGGATTGCGGTACTGATCGGGGTGGTTGCGACCCCCGCCTGATCCATGTCAATGCGCGGCGCGCGCTTGCGCGCGAGGATGCGCCATGGATCCCGCCCTCGCCAGCCGCAGCAGCGCGCTGCGCGTACGGCTTTCGTCTGCGTTTGGCGAGGCAGCCTACCGGTCGGAGGTCGCGCGCAGCAATTCCGACCCGATTCCGCGGCCGCTCGCCATTACCCTGCAGATGCCTGTGGCGCCACTGGCGTCGCGCGAACGCAGCGGCCACGTGGAGCGCCTCATGCGCGAAATCGAGCAGGTTGCGCGACTCTTCGACCGTGATCGCGACGTGATCGCCCTGCATGTCGAGCATGGCGCAGGCGTTACGCCGCAGCTGCGCGAAATCGAAGTCCTGATTGGCAGCCTCGAGCGGCATTTTCATTTCGGTCCGGCCACCCGACGCGTCTTTTCCATCCGGCTCGATCCCGGCGCCGTGCGTCCGGGCGACCTTGCAGCCTGTGCATCGCTCGGCTTTCACTGCGCCGACATCGTTGCCGGAAGCGGTGATCTCTCCGCTGCGCTCCATGCGATCGACGCAGCCCGCAGGGATGGGCTGCCATCGACCTGCGTCGAGTGGTCAATGGATGGAGGGCGTATCCCTGATGCACTGCTCGATGCCCGTCCGGGCCGCCTCACCTGCGTCCTGCCTGCCACGCCCGATGAGGGTACGAGCCTCCTCGCGCTGCAGCCCGTCGCGGCTGCACTCGCCGAGGCGGGATACAGCGATATCGGGCTCGATCCGCGGCCGCTGCCCTGGATCGACCCCGGTGGAGCGTCGCAGTTGAGCGGCATCACCCGCGAATGTCGCTGGCATGACTTCGAGGCCGATGTCGATCTGATCGGCCTCGGCGTGGGAGCTGTCAGCCGCATTTCTGATTCGGTCTGCCAGAATCTCCCCGACGTCGGGCCCTGGGGAGCCGCGCTCGATGCGGCGAGCCTGCCATTGTGGCGCGGTCTCAGGCTCGCGACCGACGATCGCCTGCGCATGGACCTGATCGGCGAATTCCTGCGCACGGGCGAGGTCGCCGTGGATGTCTTCGAGCAGCGCCACGGGATCGACTTCACCAGGTATTTTTCCCGTGAATTACGGGCACTCGACGCGCTGCCGGCCGGGCTCATCGACCGCAGCCCGGGCCGCCTGCGCGCCACGTCGCAAGGACGCCTGATGCTGCGTATCATGGCGGCGTGCTTCGACCAACCGGGCCCGCGCCCACCCCAATAGCCGACGACGGCGACGATTTCCATTTCTGCAGCACCTGCGCCTTCTCGGCCGCCTGCCTCGAGGGCGGCTATGGCAAGTCGCAGCTGCGCGAACTGCATGTGCTCGTCGAGCACATCGGACCTTTCCACGAGGGCGAACATGTTTTTCGGGAGGGTGATCCGTTCAACGCAATCGCCGCCGTGCGTTCCGGCACCATCAAGACGTATGTCGTCGACGCGAACGGTCGCGAGCAGGTGCTGGGGTTTCATTTGCCGGGCGAGATGATCGGCCTCAGTGCGATCTCCCAGTCCCGCTATCCGTGCAATGCGATCGCGCTGGACCCCGTCGTGCTGTGCCGCTTCTCATTCACTTCGATGGCGGCACTCGCCACCCGCATGCCGGGCGTGCAGCAACAGCTCTTCCGCCTCCTGAGCCAGGATATCGGCAAGGCTGCCCTGCTCGCCGGCAACTATACGGCCGATGAGCGCATGGCGGCCTTCCTCATTTCCCTGTCGCGCCGCTTTGCCGCGCGCGGCTTCTCGCCGACACGTTTCGTCCTCACGATGAGTCGCACCGACATCGCAAGCTATCTGCGTCTTGCGGCCGAAAGCGTGAGCCGGGTTTTCCGGCGATTCCAGGACGAGGGGCTCATCCGGGTCGATCGCCGCGAGATCGAAATCCTGGGGCCTGACCTCGAGGAGCTCGCGCGCAACGTGTTGCGAGATTAGGGTCAGGGCAGCGTGTTGGCCGGGTTCTATTCGCAGATAAAGTGGGTGCACGTGCTGATGGTCGTGCTGAGCGGCACGCTGCTCGTCACGCGTGGACTCGCTGCCCATTTCGGGGCAGGCTGGACGATGGCGTGGCCGCTGCGCTGGCTCAGCTACACCATCGACACGATACTGATCACCGCGGCACTGCTGCTCGTGACCATCGTGCACCAGTACCCCTTCGTGCACGCCTGGCTCACGATGAAGGTGCTGCTCCTCGCCGTGTACATCGTGATCGGCAGCCTCGCACTGAAGCGCGGCAGCACGCGCCGGGTGCGCGCGGTATGCCTGATCCTGGCCCTTGCCGTTTACCTCTTCATCATCAGCGTGGCGCGGACGCACGACCCGTTCGGCCTGCTGCATGATCCTGGCGCACTTGATCTGCGGGAACGACCGTTGCTCAGCCCACCGCGGCTCGGGGTTCCGGGCAGCGCGTTGCGATGGTGACCGACAGTGCATCCGCCCGCACAATGCGCCATGGTCCGCCCCCTCGTCATGCGCTGCGGTGCGTTTGGCGACATGGTGCTCGTCACCGCGCTGATCGAGCAGCTGCACGCCCGCTTCGGCACGCCGGTCGACGTGATCACCTCCGGCGGCTGGGCACGCCCGCTGCTCGCACCCCGACGGGGGGTCGGTGAGATCTATACGCTGCGCAGCCGCCGCACGCCGTACTGGCTCGACCGCGAACAGCAGGCGCTCGTTCGTCGATTGCGCGAGCGTGGTGCGGGCCCTGCCTGGTATTGCGACGGCGGAGGCCACGGCCGATCGCTGTTGCGCCGCGCCGGCATCGCAGACGCACTCGTGTGCGATACGCGCGACCTGCCGTGGCTGCCGGGTGAACACTTCGTCGAACGCTGGTTGCGCATGGCCGCGCTGACCCCCCCGGCGCTCGCCGCGTCACCTCCCCCGCCGCCGCCCCCGCGAGCAGCGAACGCGATACTCGACCTCAGTGCCGACGAGCGCGCCGCGTGCGACGCCTGGCTTGCGCGCCGCGGGCTCGCACAGCGCACGCTCGTCGCTTTCCAGGCGGGCAACAAACGCACAATGCGTGGAGTCCTGCGCCGGCGCGCGAGCAACACCAAGTACTGGCCGGAGGAGCGCTGGGGTGCCGTAATCCGAGGTGTTCGCGCGGCGTTGCCCGATGCGGCGTTGCTGCTGCTCGGCGTGCGCGAGGAGTATGGCCTCAATGAAGACATCGCGCGCGCAGCCGCCGTCGACGATTTGCACAACGTCGCCGACGATCTGCCCATTCCCATCCTGCTACCGCTGCTCGGGCGCTGCCACAGCCTCGTGAGCGTCGACACCGGGCCCGCGCACGTCGCTGCGGTGCTGGGCTGCCCTACCGCAGCTCTCTTTGGAGTTGCGGATCCGAAGCGCTTTCGTCCGGGTGGAGTGAGTACGCCGGTCGCCGTCTTGACGGGCTCGATCGGCGGCAAGCCGGATATTCTGGGCATCGAGCCGCAAGCGGTACTCGCAGCCTGGCGGCAGCTGACCGCCGCCCGCCATCAGTCGAACGGGTGACGCAGGACGATCGTCTCGGCGCGATCAGGCCCCGTCGAAACGACATCGATCGGAGTTGCGACCAGTTCGGCGACACGCTCGAGGTAGCGGCGCGCGTTCACTGGCAACCCGGCATATGTGGTGATGCCGATCGTCGATTCCTTCCAGCCCGGAAGTTCCTCATACACCGGCGTCACCTCGGCGTAGGCATCGGTCAGCACCGGCGGTTCGGACAATGTCGCACCGCCGAGCCGGTAGCCGACGCAGACATTGATTGCATCGAGCCCGTCGAGCACATCGAGCTTGGTGATGCATAGGCCTGACACGCTCGAATGCACGATCGAGCGACGCAAGGCCACCGCGTCGAACCAGCCGCAGCGGCGACGCCGGCCGGTCACCGAACCGAACTCATTGCCGACCCGCGAGAGATGTTCGCCCGCCTCATCGAAGAGTTCGGTCGGGAATGGACCGGCCCCGACGCGGGTCGTGTAGGCCTTGACGATGCCGAGCACGTAATCGATCGCGCGCGGCCCGAGGCCGGTACCGGTGGCCGCATAGCCCGCAGTCGTGTTCGATGAGGTGACGTAAGGATAGGTACCGAGATCGACGTCGAGCAACGCACCCTGCGCGCCCTCGAACATCACGTCGGCACCGGCGATCCGCAACGCGTGCAGCGTCGCGGTCACGTCGGTGACCATCGGCTTCACTTTTTCGGCCCACGCAAGCTGCTCGTCGAGCGTCTTCTGGAAATCGATCGCTGGCTGGCGGAAATAGTGCTGCAGTACAAAATTGTGGTAGTCGAGCAGCTCGCCGAGCTGTGCGGCGAAGCGCTTGCGCTGGAAGAGATCGGCGACCCGCACGGCACGGCGGGCGACCTTGTCCTCGTAGGCAGGGCCGATACCGCGGCCGGTCGTGCCGATCGCGTTCGCGCCGCGCGCCTGCTCGCGGGCGCGGTCGAGCGCGATGTGCGAAGGCAGGATGAGCGGGCAGTTCGGCGAGATCCGCAGGCGCTCGAACACCGGTACACCCTTGGCGACGAGCATCTGCGACTCCCGCAGCAACGCCTCGAGCGACAGCACGACGCCGTTGCCGATGAGGCACTGCACACCTTCGCGCAGGATGCCCGACGGAATCAGCGACAGGATCGTCTTCTCGCCACCGATCACGAGCGTGTGCCCGGCGTTGTGGCCGCCCTGGAAGCGCGCAACGGCGGCCGCGCGCTCCGTCAGCAGATCGACAATCTTTCCCTTGCCCTCGTCACCCCATTGGGTGCCGATGACGACGACGAACTTGCCCATGCATCACGACCGTATCAGGAATAACAGAACGAGACCCGTCAGCATCGTCATGAAGCCCGCGACCCGCAACTCGCGATCACCGAGTTGCGTGATCCGTGCGAGCGCGCGCTTCATGCCTGCGGGATTTGCGAAAGGCAGCAGACCCTCGATCACGAGCAGCAGCGCAAGCGCGCCGAACAGGTCGACCCAGTCGAGCGGCATCGCCTTATCTGTTACCCGGCGCGGGGTTCTTGAAGTACTTGAAGAACTCGCTGTCGGGGCTCACGACCAGCACGTCGCCCTCCTTGCCGACTGAATTGCGGTAGGCCTGGAGGCTGCGGTAGAAGGCATAGAACTCGGGGTTGCGCTCGTACGCCTTCGCGTAGGTCACCGTCGCCGTCGCATCGCCTTCGCCACGGATGCGCAGGGCGTCGCGCGCGGCGGCCGAGAGGATCTCGGTCCGCTTGCGGTCGGCTTCGGCCTTGATGCGCTGACTGTCCTTCTCGCCCTCGCCGCGCAACTGTCGCGCCTGTCTCTCGAAGTTCTGCTTCATGGTCTCGTAGACGCGCGCCGCCACGTCGTCCGGCAGATCGATGCGCTGCAGGCGCACGTCAACCAGCTCGATCCCGAATTCGTCGACCGACGAACTCGCGCGGCCGATCATCTCGCCCGTGACGGCGGCACGCTCAGCAGTCACCACTTCGCGCAGCGTGCGCTGCGCGACGGCGTTCTTGATGCCGTCCTTGACGATATCGGCCAGACGCTGACCGGCCGCCTCTTCATTGCCGCCGGTGGCGCGGAAGTATTTCGCGGCATCGGCGACGCGCCACTTGATGTAGAAATCGACGAGCAGGCCGCGATTCTCGTTCGTCAGGAAAGTCTCGCCCGCGTAGTTCTGCGTGACGACCCGGCGCTCGAAGCGCGCCACCTGGTCGATGAATGGCCACTTGAAATGCAGGCCGGGACCGTAGTCCGAGCCCATGATCTCGCCGAATTGCGTGCGGATCGCGAGCTGTGTCTGCTGCACGGTGAAGAGCGACGAGGCGCCGACGACCAATACGGCCACGACGACGATAAGGATACTCATGGCGCGCTGGGACATCAGCGCTCTCCCCGCTGGCGACCGTCGACCGTGACCGTTTCGGATTCGGCCGGCGCGGCGGCGCTCGAACTGGCGGGCGGGGCCGTGCTCACGTCGCGGCCGCGCCCTTCAGTCAGCTTGTCGAGTGGCAGGTAGATCAGGTTGTTGCCCGACGCCTTCGAATCGATCACCACTTTCTTCGCGCCCTTCAGCACGCTCTCGATCGTATCGAGGTACATGCGCTCGCGCGTGACACGCGGCGATGCCTCGTAGGCCTCGCGCAACTGCGAGAAGCGGGCCGCTTCACCCACCGCCAGCGCGGTCACCTGCGCCTTGTAGGCCTCGGCGTCCTGAATCTGGCGGGAGGCAGCACCCTCGGCCACCGGAATGATGCCGCTCTGATAGGTCTCGGCCTCTTTCTGCAAGCGCTCGCGGTCGGCGATCGCCTTGTTGGCGTCGCGCTGCGAGGGCACGACGGCCTCGGGCACCTGCACTTCCGTGAGATTCACGCTCGTGACACGGATCCCCGTACCGTAGGCATCCAGCGTGCGCTGTATCA
The DNA here is from genome assembly GCA_963204795.1 of Pseudomonadota bacterium. Lineage (GTDB taxonomy): Bacteria > Pseudomonadota > Gammaproteobacteria > Steroidobacterales > Steroidobacteraceae > CADEFQ01. The sequence continues at coordinate 16,673 of CAUJHX010000084.1, forward strand.
GATCCTTCGTGCGCTCGGTGACCTGCTGGCGCGCGGAAACGAGGATCGCCTCAAGATCACCACGCCCGACGATTTCGCGTATTGCACTCTCGCTCACTTCGCGCAGCGTCGATTCGGGATCGCGTACCCCGAACAGGACTTTCACCGGATCGCCGAACTGGAACTGCACCGCAAGCGTGAGGTTCACGAGGTTCACGTCCGCCGTGAGCACGCGCGACTCGTACTTCACACTGTTGACTTCCGAAACGTTCACCTTGGTGATGGTCTCGACGCCGCGCAGCCGCCAGCCCCAGCCCGGCTCGCGTACACCCACAAACTTGCCGAAGCGCTGCAGCACGCCGCGCTCGGCGGGATTGACCTGATAGAAGCCCGAGAGCAGCCAGCCAACTACCACCACTCCAAGCAGTGCGAGGGGCGACCAGTTGCCCTTTGAGCCGCCGCCGCCGAAAAACGCCTCGATCCGGCGCTGCCAGTCCTTCAGGGCCTGATCGACTCCATCCTGGCCTGGTCTTCGACCCCAGGGATTCTGCTGACCGCCAGGTTGATTCCATGCCATGGTTAACGAAGATCCGCAGCCGCCAGGGGAACGGGAGATTCTAGCAGCCCTGCGAGCGCGGCAGGAACGTTCGCCGCCAGCGCGTCCACGGTGACCTGCACCCCTGGCGTGCGGGCAAGCAGCAGCAGCTCCACATCCGGCAGCTCCACCGTGAGCTCGCAGCCGCCATCGTCGAGCGCACGCTCGGCCCGAACGGTACCCGACGTGTAGAGTCGCGAGCGCAGCGCGCCCTGGGCCGCGGGCAGGCGCAGCGTCGCGGTACGCACGCTGCGCGCGAGGCGCTCGGCGATGGCCGTGCGCAGCAACTCGAGCCCATCGCCGTGCGACGCCGAAATCCAGACGCGCACGGGCGCTCCGTCAGCATCGCGCTCGAGATGTGGCGTAGCCTCGAGCCGGTCGATCTTGTTGTAGACGCGAATCTGCGGGAGATCTCCCGCGCCGATTTCGCCGAGCACTTCGTTGACTTCGTCGATGTGCTCATCGCGCTGCGGGTCACTGGCGTCGATCACGTGCAGCAGCAGCGTCGCCTCACGCGCCTCCGTAAGAGTCGAGCGGAAGGCCGCCACGAGCTCGTGCGGCAACTCGCGGATGAAGCCGACCGTGTCGGCGAGCACGCACTCGGTGCCGCCCGGCAGGCGCACGCGGCGCACGAGCGGGTCGAGCGTCGCAAAGAGCTGATCCGCCACGTAGGCATCGGCGCCGGTCATCGCACGAAAGAGTGTCGACTTGCCCGCGTTCGTGTAACCGACGAGCGCAACCGATGGCACGGGAATTTCGGCGCGTGCGCGCCGGCCCGTCTCGCGTTGCAGCTGCAGTTTTTCGAGCCGGCGCGTGAGGACGCGCACACGCTGGCCGACGAGCCGGCGGTCGGTTTCGAGCTGGGTCTCGCCGGGGCCACGCAGCCCGATGCTGCCGCCGCGCTGGCGTTCGAGATGGGTCCAGCCGCGCACCAGGCGGGTCGCGATGTGTTTCAGTTGCGCGAGTTCCACCTGCAGCTTGCCCTCGTGGCTGCGGGCACGCTGGGCGAAGATGTCGAGAATGAGCCCGTTGCGATCGAGCACGCGCCGCCCTGTCAACTTCTCGAGATTGCGCTCCTGGCTCGGCGACAGCGCATGATCGACGAGGATCACGTCGGCCGAGTGCGAGTGCGCGCTGGCGCGGATTTCATCGGCTTTCCCGCTGCCGACGAAGTAGCGGGGATCCGGCCGCTCGCGCCGCCCCGTGATCGTCGCCACGGGCTGCGCGCCCGCGGAGAGCGCGAGCTGCGTGAATTCCTCGATGTCCCCGGGGTCGGCGGGTGCGCCGAGGCCGAGGCGCACGAGCACCGCACGTTCACCGGTGCGCGGGCGTTCGAACATTACTCCGCTTGCGGCTCCGCAGCGGCGGCGTCATCAGCCGAAGGCACGCGCACATTGCGCGCGGGAACGACGGTCGAAATGGCGTGCTTGTAGACCATCTGGCTCACGCTGTTCTTGAGCAGCACCACGAACTGGTCGAAAGAATCGATCTGGCCCTGGAGCTTGATCCCGTTGACGAGGTAGATCGACACGGGGATGTGTTCTTTGCGCAAGGCGTTGAGGAAGGGGTCCTGGAGTGACTGACCTTTCGCCATGAGGTTCTCCTTGTTCTGTGATCCGGTGTACGCATGAAGGCCGTCGTGACGCCTTCAGTGGCCAACAGCAGCGTGGCCAGCAAGCTGCCCCGAACACTCGGGGCATGAGTGAGATTCATGATATCACAGGGGGTTCCCGGATCGCGTGAACCCGGGCAGTCCAGGCAGCACACGCCCCCGGCAGCTGGGGGTCCATTTTTTCCATTGGCAACGAGGACTTGAGCCAGGTCAGCTGCCGCTTGGCGAGCTGTCTCGTGGCCGCAATGGCGCGTTCCACGGCCTGCTCGAGGCTGCCGTCGCCGGCGAGATACCGCCACAGCTGCCGATAGCCGACTGCCCGGATCGCCGGGTGCTGCGTCGTCAGGTCGGGTCGCGCATGGAGCGCGCGCACTTCCTCGAGCAGGCCCGCGGCCATCATTTCATGGAAGCGCTTCGCGATCCTCTCGTGCAGCACTGCACGATCCATCGGGACGAGCGCCCAGGCGTGAAACGCAAACGGGGATGATGCAGCCGTGCCGGATGACTGCCAGGTCGAGATCGGCGTGCCCGTCGCGCGAACCACCTCGAGCGCGCGCTGTATGCGCTGCCGGTCGTTCGCATGGATACGGGCCGCAGCAGCCGGGTCGAGCCGCGCGAGCTGCGCGTGCAGCGCCGGCCAGCCCTCGCGCGCGGCCTGGGCATCGATCTCCTCGCGGAGGTCGGTTCGTGCGCCCGGCAGCGGTGCCATGCCCTGCAGCAGCGCGCGCAAGTACAGCATCGTTCCGCCAACCACGACCGGCAATCGGCCGCGCGCGAGTATCGCGTGCAGCGCGGCCGTGGCGTCCGTGACGAACTCGCCCGCCGAATAGCTCTCCGCGGGGTCGCGCAGATCGAGCAGATGGTGAGGCACCCGCGCACGCGTCGCGGCATCGGGTTTCGCCGTACCGATATCGAGGCCGCGAAACACCTGCGCGGAATCGCAGCTCACGATCTCGACAGGAAGCGTCTCGGCAAGCGCAAGCGCCCAGTCGCTCTTGCCGGTGCCAGTCGCCCCGGTGAGGATGATCACCGGCCCGGCACGGGTGTCAGACCGTAGGTCAGCGGCCACGCAGAAAGAGCTGGTCGAGTTCGGCCAGCGTGAGGCGGGTCCAGGTGGGCCGACCGTGATTGCACTGGTCTGCGCGCTCCGTAGCCTCCATCTGCCGCAGCAGTGCGTTCATCTCGGGCAGCGTGAGCCGCCGATGGGCATGAATGGCACTGCGGCAGGCGAGATTGCCGAGGAGACGAAAACCCGGCTCCTCGAAATGTCGCGAGCCACCTTCGGCCAACGCGTCGCGCGCGACTGCGCCCAGCAGCTCCGCAAGATCGGTGCGTGTACCGAGAAGTGCCGGCACGCGGCGCACGGCAACGCTCTCAGGCGCGAGGCGCTCGATGTCGAATCCGAGCGCCTGCCATTCGTCGCCCGCTGCAATCACCGCGTCGGCCTCGTGCGGCTTAAGCGAGATGCGGATCGGCTCGAGCAGTGCCTGCGACGCCACCTGCCCCGCCATCTGCCCCTTGTAGGCCTCGTACAGCACGCGCTCGTGGGCTGCGTGCATGTCGACGAGGATCAGCCCGTCGCGGTTCTGAGCGAGAATGTAAATGCCGTGCAGTTGCGCGATCGCCGTCCCGAGCGGTTCCGTGGCGCTGGCCGACGAAATCGCCTCGGCCACCGCCCACGGTGATGCGCCGGCGTGAAGCTGCGGGGCAACCTCGAACGACAACGGCATGCCAGCTTGTTCGGGAACCCTGTCCGTTCCCCGCAGATCGGCCGGTGCCAGAGTCGCACCGTGCGCGGGACTCGCGGGGCCCGGCCGGGTCGCGGCGAGGGTGCGCTCCACGGCGCGGAAAACGAAATCGTGGATCTGCCGACTGTCGCGAAAGCGCACCTCGAGCTTTGCCGGATGCGCGTTCACGTCAACAAGGTGCGGATCGAGCGTCAACTGCAGCAGATACGCCGGATGGCGGCCGTGATACAGCACATCGCGAAAGCCGAGACGCACGGCATTCATCAGCAGGCGGTCACGCACGTGACGACCGTTCACGAACCAGTACTGGGAATCCGGTTGCGCGCGCGCGGCCGTCGGCACGCCGATCCAGCCCTCGATCACGACGGGCCCTGCCGCATGACGGACCGGAAGTGCCCGCTCGAGAAATTCCCTGCCGAGCACCGCATCGACACGGCTCGAGGCATCTTCGTCGTCCGCGAGAGCCGGCGCATCGAGCAACGTGCGCGAGCCGTTCTGCAGGCGAAAGGCGACGTCGGGGCGCGACAGCGCGAGGCGTTCGACCCAACGCTGGATGTGGCCGACCTCCGTCGCATCGCTGCGCACGAACTTGCGTCGCGCGGGGACGTTGTAGAAAAGATCGCGAACCTCGACGGTCGTGCCGGCCGGATGCGCGGCGGGCCTCACCTCGCCAGTCCGCCCGCCTTCCACGGTGATCTCGCTCGCCTGTGATGCGCCAGCGAGCCGTGATACGACGCGCAGCTTCGCAACCGAACCGATGGAGGGCAGCGCCTCCCCGCGAAAACCGAGCGTTCCGACAGCCTCGAGGTCATCGAGCGTCGCGATCTTGCTGGTCGCGTGCCGCGCGATCGCGAGCGGCAACTCGCTCGCGGGAATGCCGGCGCCGTCATCGCGCACCCGGATGAGCCCCACCCCGCCGCGCTCGATGTCGATCCCGATGCGCCGCGCGCCCGCGTCGAGCGCATTCTCCACCAGTTCCTTGACCGCGGATGCCGGCCGCTCGATCACCTCACCCGCTGCAATCTGATCAATGAGCTCACCGGCCAGCAGACGAATCGCCATGCGCCCATTCTACGGAATTGGTGCCGACTCAGTCGGAGGAGGCGAGGCGGCGCAGCTCGGCGAAGCGCGTACCCTCGGGCGGGTTGCGCGTGAAATAGCTCTGCACGCCTGCGACGATTGCGCCCGCGAGCTTGCCGCGTTGCGCATCGCTCCTCAGCCGCCGCTCGTCGGCGGCGTTGGTGATGTAGGCCGTCTCGATCAGCATGGAAGGAATGTCGGGCGATTTCAGCACCAGAAACCCCGCCTGCTGTACGCGCGGCTTGCGCACGGGCACCACCTTGTCGAAGGAATCGAGTACGCGCTCGGCGGCCTGCATGCTCGCGGAGATATTCGCGGACTGCGACAGATCGAGCAGCACCGTGGCGAGCATGTCGTCCTTGTCGCTCAGCGAGACCCCGCCGCGCAGATCGGCCGCGTTCTCGCGTTCGGCGAGCCAGCGTGCCGCCTCGTCAGTGGCACCGCGTTCGGACAGCACATAAACCGAAGCGCCGGCCACATCGCGGTCGCGCAGTGCATCGGCGTGGATCGACAGGAACATGTCGGCCTTCGCGGCGCGCGCGCGCCGGATGCGCTCGCGGTGGGCAATGTAGTAGTCGCCATCACGGATCAGCACCGCACGCATGCCTGGTTCGCGGCCGATGCGATCGGCGAGTTCGCGTGCGATTTCGAGCACTACCCGCTTCTCCTGTGTGCCTCCGTGACCGATCGCACCCGGGTCCTTGCCGCCGTGGCCAGCGTCGATCGCGATCACGACGTCGCGCGCGCCGCTCCTGGGCGCGTGCTTCGCCGCCACGGTACGCGGCGTGTCGGCGCTCGCGAGGTCGATGATGATGCGATGACCCTCCTTTCCCGACGGCGCCACCAGCGTGGCGCGCGGCTCGTCGTCCAGAGTGGTCTCGATCACGAGCCGGAGTGTGCCGCCTGGCTGCACGCCCGATCGCACGGCGAGGACAGGTCCCTGCGCGCGCGGCAACTGCGCAGTGCCCGTGAGCACGGTGTCCGCGAGATCGAGCACGACGCGGCGCGGGTTGTCGAGGGCGAAGAGTTTGTAGGTGGCCGGAGCGGACAGGTCGATGACTACGCGGGCGCTTCCGGCCTCGCTCGACGCGCGCACGGCCTCGACCACGCTCGGCGCCCCATGGGCAGCGACACTCGCAGCAAGCAGGAAAACGACAGTGGCCAGCACAACGCGCATGGCTTCTTAATGTAAAGCCCTTGCACGCCAAATTCAATGAAAATTAAAGAGATACGCGCTTTATCTCCAGACTGTCTCGCAGCCAGACAGCCCCCCGTTCCGATGCGGATTCGACTCGCACGGTGTGCGCGCTTGCTTCGATCCCGAGCCGCAATTCGAGATCCGGTGCAGGCAGTGAGCGCGCGGCGCGCTCCGGCCACTCGACGATCCACAGATGTCCGGGGGCATGCAGGTCACGCAGGCCCAGAGTCTCGAGTTCATCCGGATCGGAGAGGCGATAAAGATCGGCGTGCACAACAGTGAACCGTGGCAGTGTATGCAGCTCGATGAGCGTATAGGTTGGACTGCGCACCGGGCCCGTGACGCCCAGCGCAGCGAGCAGACCGCGAGCCAGCGTTGTCTTGCCCGCGCCCAGCTCACCCGTCAGGAAAAGCAACAGTGGCGCGGCATCAAGGTCAGGAAGGCCGCGCGCGAGTGCAGCGCCGATCGCGCCCATCTCCCCGGGAGAATGCGCGTCGATCAGATGTTGACCCAGGTCCGCAGCTCCCCGATCACATCCCGCGCCATGAGGCCGCGCTCGCCGCTGCGTGCCGCCGAATCGCCGGCGAGTGCGTGGACGAGCACGCCGACGCGGGCCGCCGCGAGCGGATCGCGCAACTGGGCCAGCACCCCGGCTATCACACCGGTCAGCACATCGCCCATGCCGGCGCTCGCCATGCCAGGATTGCCGCGCTCGCACAGTTGCGGGATATCACCCTCGTGACCGACCAGCGTACCGGCGCCCTTCAGCACAACTGTCCCGGCATACTTGCGGCACAGCCTGCCGAGCGCGCCCAGGCGATCTGCCTGCACGGCCGCCGTGTCGATTCCCAGCAACCGGGCCGCCTCTCCAGGATGTGGCGTCAGGATCCAGTTGCGCGCGCGCAGTGACTGATCCTCCGCGAGAATGTTGAGCGCATCGGCATCAACCACGAGCGGTTTGCCGGCCGTGACAGTGACGCCGAGCACTTCCCACGCCCAGGCGCTGCGACCGAGTCCAGGGCCGATTGCCACGACGTCAGCACGCTCGAGCAGCTCACCGAACTGCGGCACATCGAGCCCGACGACGATCAGCTCGGGGCAACCCGCCGAAATCGCAGCGACATTCTCGGGCGCAACCGCAACGGTCACGAGGCCCGCACCGACCCGCAGCGCTGATTCGCCCGCGAGGCGCACGGCGCCCGGCATGCCGGGCCCTCCCCCAACGACGAGTACATGACCGAAACTGCCCTTGTGAGAGGCACGACGCCGGCGCGGCAGCGCGCGCGCGATGTCGTCCTCGCTCGCGCGCAGCAGGCGAGGCGCAAATTCCGGCGCAGGCGGCGGCGTGACCTCAAGGTCATCAAACTGCAACGTGCCGGTGTATTCCGGGCCGTCGCCGACGAACAGACCGGTTTTCAGCCCGACGAAGGTGAGGGTCGCCTCGGCGCGAACCGCACCACCGAGCGGCATGCCAGTGTCGGCACAGAGGCCCGACGGCAGGTCGAGCGCAAAAACGGGGCGGCGTGCTGTGTTCATTGCGTCGATGACTTCGAGCGCCTCACGACGCAACGGGCTGCGGGCACCGAGACCAAGCAACGCATCGACGATGACCTCACTTTGCTCCAGTGACGCCGCAGAAAAGCCCTGCACCTGTCCGCCGCCCGCCAGAAAATCCTCGGCGGCACGCTGCGCATCGCCGCGCAAGGTGTCGATGGGAGCCGCCGCGAGCACCGAGACCGTGAGGCCCGCGGCGCGCGCAAAGCGCGCGAGCACATAACCGTCACCGCCGTTGTTGCCGCCTCCGCAGACGATTGCAATATGGTGGGCCGTGGGCCATCGGGACCGCAGCGTCCGCAGGCTCGCCTCACCCGCGCGCTTCATCAGCGTATATCCGGGGATGCCGAGCTTCTGGATCGCGAAGTCGTCGAGTTCGCGAACCTGCGTCGCGCTGTATATCGCCGAGGGAAGCGCCATCCGTTGATTATACTGGTCGGGCACCATGTCCGAGACGGCAACTCCCGACACTGCCGCGATCAAGCGGGTCCTCATCGCTGAAGCTGCTGCCCTCGGCTTCTCTCAGGTCGGTGTCACGGATATCGCTCTCATGGAGGATGAGCGGCATCTCGACCATTGGCTTCGGGAAGGACGTCACGGCTCGATGGATTACATGGCCCGTCACGGCACCAGGCGCTCGCGGCCCGCGGAACTGCACTCCGGCACGCGCCGCGTGATCTCCGTGCGCATGGACTACTGGCCGCCAGGCACGCGCCCCGCGGACTCCGTGCTCGCCGAGCCCGCGCTCGGCTATGTATCCCGCTACGCGCTCGGGCGCGACTATCACAAGCGGATGCGCAAGCAGCTCGCGACACTCGCCGCGCGCCTTGAGGCCGTGGCTGGCCCCATCGGCCATCGTGTGTTCGTCGACAGTGCGCCGGTGCTGGAGAAGGCCCTGGCGCGCAATGCGGGCCTCGGCTGGATTGGCAAGCACACGAATCTCATCGCGCGCGACGCCGGCTCGTACTTCTTCCTGGGCGAGATCTTCACGACGCTCGAGCTACCGGTCGATGAACCTGCTACGGCCCACTGCGGTACATGCAGCAAGTGCATCCCGGCCTGTCCCACCGGTGCCATCACGGCGCCCTACCAACTCGACGCCCGCCGCTGCATCTCCTACCTCACGATCGAACTCCACGGACCGATTCCCGAGGCACTGCGCCGCGCGATGGGCAACCGCATCTATGGCTGCGACGACTGTCAGCTCGTGTGTCCCTGGAACAAGTTCGCGCGCGCAGCCCATCACCCGGATTTCCTCGCGCGTCACGCGCTCGACGCATCACGACTCAGCGAGCTCTTCGCGTGGACTGCAGAGGACTTCGACGCAAGGATGCGTGGCTCGGCCATCTATCGCATCGGTTACGAGCGCTGGCTGCGCAACATCGCAGTTGCCCTCGGCAACGCACCCACGACGCCGGAGACTCTCACTGCGCTGCGCAGCAGAGTCGACGACGCCTCGGCGCTCGTCCGGGAGCACGTGGCGTGGGCCCTGGCACAGCACTCTTGCCCGTAGCCCGCTGCCCGCCGCCCGTGGCTCGTAGCCCTACCCGCGCTCGACCTGCAGATTGTCGATCAGCCTCGCCTTGCCGAGCCGGGCTGCGACGAGCACGACGAGTTCGCGGTCAGCCGGCGAAGGCACCGAAAGATCGATCCGGCGACGCACCGCGAAATAGTCGAGGTGAAAACCGTGGGCCTTGAGCTGCGCCGCACCCTCGCGTTCGAGCCGCGCGTAGTCCGACACTCCGGAGGCAATGGCGCGGGTCGCAGCCAGCAGGGCCGCGTGGATCTGCGGTGCGATGGCCCGCTCGGCCGTGGTCAGGTACTGGTTGCGCGAACTCATCGCGAGGCCATCCGTCTCGCGCACGGTGGGCGCCCCGATGATGGTGGTCGGAAAACACAGGTCGGCGGTCATGCGCCGGATGACGGCGAGCTGCTGGAAGTCCTTCTCGCCGAACACCGCGACGTCGGGCTGCACGATATTGAAGAGCTTCGCTACCACGGTGGCGACGCCCTCGAAGTGTCCCGGACGGAACCCGCCACAGAGCGTCGCCGAGATCTCCGGCACTTCGACCCGCGTGGGAGGCGTGGCACCCTGCCCGTACATTTGTGCCACATCGGGCATGAACATCAGGTCGCAGCCTGCTGCGGTGAGCATCTCCGAATCGCGCGCCGGCGTGCGCGGGTAATGCGCGAAATCCTCATTCGGGCCGAACTGCATCGGATTGACGAAAATGCTCGCGACGAAGCGGTCGCCATGACGGCGCGCGAGCTCGATCAGGCTGATATGCCCGGCGTGCAGGTTACCCATGGTCGGCACGAAGGCGATCCGCGCACCCTCCTGCCTCCAGGCCTGCACGCGCGCACGCACCTCCGCGATCCCCGTGACGGTTTCCATCCGGGCGCTACGCGAACCCGTGTTCGGGGCCGGGATAGCTGCCATCCTTGACGGCACCTACGTAGCGGCGCACCGCCTCGAGGTTGTTGCCGGCGCCCTCCATGAAATTCTTCACGAAGCGCGGCTTCCTGCCACTCGTGATGTCGAGGATGTCGTAGAGCACGAGAATCTGGCCGTCGGTCGCGGGGCCGGCGCCGATGCCGATCACCGGCACCGTGAGCGCGGCGGAGATTTCCGCCCCGAGTTCGTTCGGGATGCACTCGAGCAACACGATGTCGGCGCCCGCCGCCTCGAGTGCCTTCGAGCTGTCGAGAATCCGCCGCGCGGCATCGGTTCCGCGCCCCTGCACCCGGAAGCCGCCTGTCTTGTGCACCGACTGCGGCTTCAGGCCGAGGTGCGCGCACACCGCGATGTCGTGGCTCGCGAGGAATTCGACGATCTCGACCTGCCCGGCGCCGCTCTCGAGCTTGACCATCTCCGCGCCGCCCTCCTGCATCAACCGCACCGAATTCTCGAGTGCACGTTCCTTCGACGGGTAGCTCATGAACGGCAGATCGGCCATCAGGAACGGCCGGTGCAGGCCGCGCGACACTGCCCTGCAGTGATACACGATGTCATCCATGGTCACCGGCACGGTGGTGTCGTGCCCCTGGATCACCATGCCGAGCGAATCACCGACCAGGATCACGTCGACATCGGCGGCGTCGAGCAATACCGCAAAGCTCGCGTCGTAGCACGTCAGGCAGGCGATCTTCTCGCGCTGTGCCTTCATCCGGTCGAGCGTCGAGAGCGAAACCGGGGGCCGCGACGAGTCGCGCAGTTCGAGCTGGGTATACATGGGAAAAGTGTGCCCTAAATTGCCCTGTGGCGCATCGGATTGAAGTACTGGCGGCCCTTGCGCACGCGGATGACCGCCGCGTACAGCTCCTCGAAGTCCGTGTTGTTCGCAATCGGGTCGATGGCCGCCGCATTGACGATGAGCAGCGGCGCTGCCGTATAGTCGTGAAAGAACTGGGCGTAGGCTTCATTCAGGCTCTGCAGATAGCCGCGCTCGATCAGCTGCTCGTGCGCGATCCGCCGCTTCGCGATGCGCTCGAGCAGGATGTCGACCGGCGCCTGCAGATAGATCACGAGGTCCGGTCTCGGCGCATCGATGGCGAGACGCGCCTCGATCTGCCCGTAGAGATCGAACTCCGCCGCATCGAGCGTCAGGCGTGCAAAGAGCCGGTCCTTTTCGAAGAGGTAATCGGCGACGCGCACGGCGGTAAACAGGTCCTGCTGGTTCAGCGCCGCCTGCTGCTGCGCGCGCTGGAAGAGGAAATGCAGCTGCGCGGGAAGCGCGCCCGCGCGCGGGTTGCGGTAGAAGCGCTCGAGAAACGGGTTCTCCCCGGCGCGCTCGAGCACCAGGGCGGCATCGAGCTTCTCCGCGAGGCGGCGCGCGAGGCTCGTCTTGCCGACACCGATCGGCCCTTCGACCACGATGTAGCGCTGTGGCGCGGCGGATGTCATGTCAATCTCTCGATACCACCGGTGGCGACCTGCCGCTGCAATTCGGCCACCGCGCCCACGCCCGGCACGACGAGGTGAGGTGCAATGACAGCCAGCGGCAACAGCACGAAACCGCGCCCGGCGATGCCGGGGTGCGGCAGCGTGAGAGTCTCATCGGCGATTCGCTCACTGCCGAACACGAGCAGGTCGAGGTCGATCAAACGCGGGCCCCAGCGCACGCGTGCCGGCTCGCGGCCGAGCGCACGCTCGATCGCACGCAGCTCCGCGAGCAGCGCGTGCGCCTCGAGGCTCGTGAGGAATCCCGCTGCACTGTTGATGAAATCAGGCTGCGCGACCGGGCCGAAGGGCGGTGTGCGGTAGAGCGGGGCACGCGCGAGATGACGGGTCGAGGGCAGACCTTCGACGCAGTTGATTGCCGCCGTGACCAGCGCCCTGGAATCACCGAGGTTGCTGCCCACCCCGACGTACGCCGGCCGCCAGAGCGTCATGCGGCAGGTTTGGCGCCGCCGCCCCGGCGGCGGCGGCGCGACTTGGGCGCCCCGCCCACGCGGGCACTGCCACTGGACAGCGAGTCGGCCATGCGGCCGCGATCCTCGGGTGAGGCAGCCTGCAACCGGGTCCACCAGGCTGCCATCGAAGATGATGCAAGCCCGAATTCCGCGCGCAGCAGCAAAAGGTCATAGGCCGCGCGGAAACGCGGATGTTCCAGCAACCGCAGTGCCCGGCGGCCACGTGGCTGCTCGAGCCGCGGCTGCAGCGCGAACATTTCGCGCACGCCGAGCGAGAAGCGCCGGGGCAGCGCCACACGCGCGGAGAGTGCGCGCGCTGCTGCATCACACGCGTCGAGAATCGCGCCCGCTTCGTGCCAGCGGTTCGGCGGCAACGCCTCGATCGCCTGCGCGATCGGGCCGTACAGAAGGAGCGCGAACAGGTAAGTCGGCGTCACCGACTTGCCCTCGCTTACGCGGGCGTCGGTATTCTCGAGACCACGGAGCAGCAGTTGTTCGACCAGACTGTCCGGATGGCGGGCGAAATACCCGGCCACCGTCGGCAGCAGCACTTCGAGGAGACCGAGACGGCGCAGACTGGCCAGACTTTTCGCGCCGTAACCCGCCAGGAAGAGCTTCAGGGTCTCATCGAAGAGCCGCGCCGGGGGCGCCGACGCGAGCAGACCGGAAAACTCGCGGATCGCGGCCTCGACCGGCGCGTCGATCGTGAAGTCGAGCTTCGCCGCAAAGCGTGCCGCGCGCAGCATGCGCACCGGGTCCTCGCGAAAGCGGGTCTCCGGATCACCGATCACGCGCAGGCGCCGCGCGAGCACGTCCTCCAGCCCCCCCACGTAATCCCAGATGGAGAAGTCGGCGATGTTGTAATAGAGCGCGTTTGCGGTGAAATCGCGCCGCCAGACATCGTCGTCGATCGTGCCGTAGGCGTTGTCGCGCAGGATCCGGCCATGCTCGTCGAGCACATGGGAGTCCTCGCCCTGGGTGTCCGCGACATCGGCGTCGAACTCCTCGGGCTCGCTGATCTCCGGGCCTTCGCCCTCCTCGGGGTCGAGATCGGCGAGCGGCTCCTCCCCCAGTGCCGGCGCGCTGGCCGCGCGAAAGGTCGCGACTTCGATGATCTCGGGACCAAAGAACACATGAGCGAGGCGGAAGCGGCGCCCTATGAGCCTGCAGTTGCGGAAGAGCCGTTTGACCTCCTCGGGCAAGGCATTGGTCGCGACATCGAAATCCTTCGGCCTGAGGTCGAGCAGCAGGTCGCGCACGCACCCGCCGACGAGGAAACCCTGAAATCCCGCATCCTTCAGGCGATAGAGCACGCGCAGGGCGTTCGGTGAGATCTGCGACCGGGAGACGGTGTGCTGGTCACGGGGTACGACACGGGCCAGAGGCGCCGGCGACTCCACGGGCGCGGTGTGGGAAGTCAAAGCTGGC
>CAUJHX010000085.1 GCA_963204795.1 Pseudomonadota bacterium
CATCCACAGCACCAAGGATCGACCGCAGGTGACATCGCTCGAAACCTACCTGAAGGGCGAGTTGGCCACGTACTCGATCGCAACGCTCGAACTGTACCTGGCCCACGTCGAGCAGCAGTGTACCGAGGGCGTCAATGGCTCGGAGATCACGCTGATGGCCACGGCTTCGCAGTACGGTTACACCTCACTGCAGGAGGCTGACGAGCGCCTCGCGCGCCGCACGGGTTGACGGTGCATCGGCACTAGCCCCGCACGACCCTGCCGCCGATGAGGCAGGACCGCACGCGCAGTTCGGCAATCTCCCCGGGCTCCATGGCAACGGGATCCCGGTCGAGCACGATCAAGTCGGCCAGCATTCCCGCGCTGATACGCCCCTTCCTGTCAGCCTCGAAGGAGGCCTGTGCGCCGCCTCGCGTATACATCTCCAGCGCTTCGAGCAGCGTGACACCCTCGCGACTTCCCAGCACCTGCCCGCTGTCGGTCCGCCGGCTCACTGCGGCTTCGATGCCGACCCACGGGTTGCACGGCACGAGCGGCGCGTCGGAACTCAAGGCTGTGGGCACGCCCCAGCGACGCAGCGAGCCGAGGGGCAGGAACCAGCCCTCCTCCCCCGACACCACTTGCTCCAGGTAAGGCTGCCCCATATATCGAAGAAAGGACGGCTGCGCGACCACGATGGCATGGCTGGCCCTCGCCTTCAGCAGCAGTGCGGGAGGACAGAGGGTGCAGTGTTCCAGGCGAAATCGCCCCCGGGTTTCCGGCAGATGCCGCTCGACGTACTGGATGGCGGCGAGGGCCCCCTCGAGCATCGGGACGTCGCTGACATGCAGGCCGACGGCAAACCCTGCCTGCGCCGCGCGCAGCGCCAGGCGATTGACATCCTCCTGCGGTGGCGCAGCACAGCCCGTGCTCTCATCGAGGGCGAGCTTGATGCCGCCGATGCGCAGGTGGTTGTCACCAGCACCCATCGACAGACCTGCATCACGCAATTCATCCAGCGCATCGATGCCCATCAGCATCGACACCCGGCACGCTGCGGCGTCCGATTCGATCAGGCGGCGCCACTGCCGCCAGTGCCGCAGCCCGTTGTTCCAGCCGGTGTCCTGCAGCGATGTGATCCCCTGCGCCAGGAATTCCGCAGTCGCAAGCGTCATGCCCCTGTTCAGTTCATCCCCGCCGATCGGCGGCAGCGCAGCATCCACCTGCGCGTTGCGCCCGATGATCAGCCCGCTCGGCTCACCGCTCAGCGGATCGTGGTGAATCGTGCCGCCCGGTGGATCCGGCGTATTGCGGGTGATTCCGGCCCGCCTCAGGGCAAGGCTGTTCAGAACGCAATGACCCGCCGTGCGATGCATCAGGATGACCGGGTGGCGTGGCGCCGCCTGATCCAGTTCGCGCGCCGTGGGCGGCCGCCCCTCACGCAGATGGTATTCGTCGTAATGCGCTGCGCGGATCCATTCGCCTTCCGGGGTCTGCGCTGCGCGCTGCCGGATCGCGGCACCGATCCCGGCTATGTCCCCGACAGTCCCCGGCGCACAGTCGACACTGAGCAGGGCGACGGCGAGCGCAAGCGGGTGGCAATGTGCATCATTGATGCCCGGCAGAACGCCGCCGCCCGCGCAATCGATGAGCCGCGTACCCGGTCCCTGGAATCCGGCCAGCTCATCCCGGCTGCCGGTCGCCATGATCCGGTCGCCCCGGATCGCCACCAGATCGGCATACGGTCGTTCGGCATCCCAGGTGACGACCCTCGCGTTCTGCAGGATGAGGTCGGCCGACCTACGGGCTGGCGGCTTGGCGGTACCATTCATACGTTCTCGCCATTCCCTCCTCGAGGGACAAAAAGCGGTGCGACAGGACCTGCTGCAGCCGCGCGCCCGAGTACACGAGATGCTCCTCGAGCGGGAAAGGCAGCGCCAGACCGGCCGCATTCAGGACGCGCACACTCTGGCGCCGGACATCAAGCTTGCGCGCCACGATGGCTTCGAGGGCCTCAATCAGCAGATCACAGGACACGAGCTCATCGGCGCAGACTGCCCAGGCATCGCCCGGGACGTCACCATTGTCCATGCAGGCGATGCAGATCTGCGCCAGGTCCCAGACCGACACCATCGAGAACAGTGCCTGCGGCGGCGTCGGCAACATGATGGGTTCGCCCTTGCCGATGAGATCGAAGAACCAGGATTCACGCGGAGCATAGTTGTACTTTCCGTAGACGATCGCGGGGCGCAGTGACACGTGCGGAATACCCCTCCCTTTGCAGGCCTGCGCCAACTCCCCCTCGAGCAGCCACTTGTGGAAGGCATAGGCGCCATCCCGGCCCGCCGACGGCCCGGTGACTGTCGCTGCATCGTCGCGCATGGGCAGATGGGCGGAATTGCGCAGCACGGTCGCCGTGCTGATGTAGATGTACCGGCGCACGACACCGGGCAGATGCTGCAGCACCGTGCTGACATCCCCGGGGGCGTAAGCGCAGAAATCGACCACGGCATGCCACTCACGCGCCGGGATGGCGCTCGCCATCCGCACCGTGTCGTGTCGGTCGCAGACGATCTCGTGCACCCCTGCGAGCTTCAATGGCCGGTTGCCGCGATTCATGACCCAGGGGATGCAGCCGCCCAGGGCGAGCAATTCCTCGACCAGCACCCGGCCCGCGAAATAACTGCCGCCGATGACGAGAATGTTCTTCATGCCGCCGGGCCAACGGGGTGGCCTATACTGTCCTGCAACGAGACAGGAGGGGCCGCATGAACAGAGAGAAAATCCTCGCAATGACTCCCGGCGAAGGGCTGAGCCTGCTGGTCGCCGAGAAGATCATGGGAAACGTCACGACGAGAGATGAATTCATGGGATTCATGGAACGCATGATCGATCCCGTTGATGGCGGCTCGGTATGGGTCCCCCTGGCTGCTTACTCCGAGGATATCGGAGCCGCTGAAGCAGTGGTCGAACGCATGCTCGGGAAGGGCCATGCAGATGCGATCTACTGGGCGCAGTTCGGCGAGGGCAAGTACGCCGAAGCCGAAGCGATCTGCAAGGCGGCAATGCTCGCGATCGGGGACGAACCGGCGGCGCGCCAGAAAGCCTGACACCGCAGGCCCGGGCCGGCGCTCGGCGCGCTGGCCCCGAACTCCACCCGGCTACTGCCCGACATTGCGGCCCCTGTTGCGCTCGGTCGCCTCGGCCATCATGTTCGCGCCGCGGATGGCCAGCGCCTCGGGTGGCGCCGGAAGAATGACTGCTCCGGCCGCGCGTGACGGCAGCATCACAGTCGCCGTGCCCGGGCTGGTGACCTCGCCACGCTGGTTGGTCGCCTTGACCTCGATGTGTACGAGATGACGTGTGCCCTCCAC
>CAUJHX010000086.1 GCA_963204795.1 Pseudomonadota bacterium
GTTCACGAACCAGGTGCTCGCCCAGATCGAGCTGTTCGCACACGGCGAGAAGTACCGCAACGAGGTCTACGTGCTGCCGAAGCAACTCGACGAGAAGGTGGCGCAGCTGCACCTCGAGCGGATCGGCGTGCAGCTGACGAAGCTCTCTTCCGAGCAGGCTGCGTATATCGGCGTCGCGGCGCAGGGGCCGTACAAGCCGGAACATTACCGGTACTGAGCGACCCCGGGCTACGGGCTGCCCGTAGCCCGCATGTGTGATCGAGTTGGCATCACGGGAAGGCGGGGTGCACACGGCACATAATCCGGCTGTATTCCGTGAAATGGGTCCCGTCACGTCGCAGGGATGCGACGGACTATCCCCGTTCGTTGACCCGGTGGCAGACGACACGGAGGGGCTACCAGGATGCGGGACTCAGGCTCGGCGGCACGCGCACACAACCCCCCGGCGGAACACCCGGGCGTGGCGTCGCGCGCATCCCGCAAGGATGTCGTGGTCTTCACGAGCGACGACGAATTCCTGCTGACACTCGGCCCCGCGCTGGACGATCGCTACCGCTCGCGACCGACCGATGGCACCGGCGCGTGGACCGAAGCACTCCGCGGCAGGAGCGGCGTGGCACTCGTCGACGCCGCGACGCTGACCAATGCCCCTGAACTCGTGCGCACGATCGAAGCGGAATTTCCTGCCTTCGCCATCGCAGTCGTCGCACCAGGCGCCGCACATCCGCAGTGGTCTGGCGCGCTGTCGCGCGGCTCGATCGCGCGCCTGCTCGACCGGGATGCCCTCTCCAATGAGACCATCGCATCCACGCTCGAGATCGAACGGCGCACCGGATCCGCAGAGGCGCCACCCCGGGCAGCCACGACATCGCGTGATGGATCATCCGGCAGGAGCCGGATGGCCCTGATGGGCGGCGTGGCATTCGCCGTTCTGGCCATCGCTGGCGCCGCATGGATGTGGCTCGGCGGCAAGGATGCCGCACCAGCACCTCGAGTAACCACTACGGCTCACGAGACGGCTCCCGCCCTCACAAGTGCGACAGGGGGTGACCTTTCGGTACCCGAGCTGCTGTCCGCCGCCCGGGTCGCATTCGGAGAACACCGCTACGTCGAGCCGGCGGGCAACAACGCACTCGAACTCTATGCGCGCGTGCTCAGCGCCGAGCCAGGCAATGCGGAAGCGGCCGACGGCGTGCGGCGCGTCATCGCTGTCGCGGCAGCGCAGTTGCAGAGCCAGATCAAGGCCGGCCAGATGGACGATGCGTCCAGACTCCTGGATACGCTGCGTACGGCCGCGCCCGAGGATGTGAACGTCGCCGCGCTCGGGCAGGACCTTGCTGCCGCACGACCGAAGTGGCTCGTGACGCGCGCACGCGAGGCCATTGCGGCAGATCAGTACGCCACGGCCGAACGGCTGCTCGACGAAATCAGCACGCTTGGAGCCGACAGGGCTACCGTGCAGGACTTGCGGCGCAGCCTCGATGCGCGTCGCAAGGATGCGGAACTTGCGCGGGCCGTCGCGGATGCGCGCGCATCGCTCACATCGGGCGCGCTGCTCGACAACTCCCCCGACGGTCCGCGTGCGCGGCTCGCCGCCTTGCAGAAGATGGACCGGAAGAACGCGCAGGTCGTCGCCTTCCAGCGCGACTACCAGACGGCGCTTGCGCGCAGCGCACGCGAAGCCACGCGATCGGGCGACTTCGCCGGCGCCGAGCGTCTGCTGGCAGCCGCCGCGGATATCGGCAGCTCTCGCGATGTCACCGATGCACGCAAGGAGCTCCAGGCGGCTCGCGAGAGCGCCGCCGCGCGCGAGCAGCAGCAGCAGCGCGCCTCCGCCGCCACTCAGCGCGCGGAAACGGAGGCCGCGCGGGTTGCCGCCACTCCGCCGCCGCCGAAAATGCCCAAGGCGAGGAAGCGCACGGCGCCACAGTACCCGCAAGCGGCCGAACGCGCAGGCATCGAGGGCTCGGTGACAGTCGAGTTCGGACTGACACCTGAAGGCCACACACGTGACATCCGCGTCGTGGAATCCTCGCCACCCGAGGTCTTCGATGCAGCCGCCATCGCCGCCGTGCGCACCTGGCGCTTCGAGTCAGTGAGCGCCGAGGACGCCGCGCGCCTGCCCCGCAGTTCAGTGCGGCTCGCCTTCAGGATCGGAGATCGCGAATGAAACGGGCACGCCCCCGCTTCGACTTCTCGCAGCTGCTGCCGGTTGTCGTGGCCACCTCGTTTGCAGCGGTGCTCACGCTGTTGCTGACTCTCGGCATACAGCGGGCTTCACAGCTGCAGTCGGCCTCGGCCGCGCTGCAGCTCGCCTCCGAGCTGCGCTCTCTGCCGCAGTATTTCGGCACCGAGCTGACACTCGTGCAGCGCGGGCTTGAGGCCCGCACTTTCGTCGGTGAGCCACTCGCGGACATCACGACCGCGCAGGACGGCTTCGACAAGGCACTCGTGCGCATCGATGCCGACCTAGAGGCGGCCGGCCTCGGCGGCAGCGCGGACATCCAGCGCATCCGGGGTGCGCTCGACGCCGCATGGCTACGCTTCTCGCCATTGCTGACTGCCGTCGGCGGGCACCAGGGATCTCCCTACTCCGATACGCTCGCGGGCTCGCGGCTGAACGCCAAGGGACGCGCGCTCAAGGCTGACGTGGATGAAGCGCTCGCCGCCCACGCCGCGGCGACGCGCGACGTGGGCGGCGCACTCAAGGACCTCGCAGCCGGCTTGCAGGACTCGGTCGGCGATCGCGGCCGCAGCCTGCGCACCTTCCTCGTGATCGGCGCAGCAGTCGCAGCACTGCTGCTCGCGCTGATGCTCTATTTTGCGGTGCGCTCGCGCCGCGCATCGGCGGACGCCCGGCGCGCCGAGCGGCAGGTCGCCGACATCCTCGGCACTGTGCGTGAAGGGCTCTTCCTGCTCGATCGCAACCTGTCACTGGGCGCCGTCCACTCGGCGTCGCTGACCCGCATCCTTCACACGGAGATCGTGCGCGACAGCTCATTCGAGGACCTGCTGCGCCCGCTCGTGCCGGCCAAGACACTCGCTACGGCGATGAAGTTCGTGAACCTCCTCTGGAAGGAGAAGGTGCACGAGGACCTGATCGACACGGTCAATCCGCTGAGCCAGATCGAAGTGCAGTTCGCCCGCACGGGCGGCGGGACCGAATCGCGCCACCTGTCATTTGCATTCCGTCGCGTGAAGAGCGTTGTCGGCCCGGGCGAGCATCTGCTCGGCATCGTCACTGATGTCACGGATCGCGTGCAGATCTCGCACGAGCTGGAACAGGCGAAAGCCGAGAATCAGGCGCAGCTCGATCTCGTGTTGCAGCTGTTGCGTGTCCCGGCGGCACAACTGCAATCCTTCGTGCGCGACTCGGACATGGCGCTGCGCAAGAGCAACGCGATCCTGAAGCAGCCCGGCCGCGAGGAATCCGAGCTGCGCGCGAAACTGAACGGGGTGTTCCGCGAAGTGCACACGGTCAAGGGCGAAGCATCCGCGCTCGCGCTCACCTCGATCGCGGCCCGCGTGCATCAGCTCGAAGGAAGCCTCGTCGCCCTGCGCGAACGCGCGAGCATCGACGGCAATGATTTCATCCCGGTCGTCGTGAAGCTCGACGAATTGATGTCCTATCTTGCGGGCGTGGGCCAGTTCGCCGATCGCCTCTCCGAAGTGCAGCCGAAGGGCGACACGCTGAAATCGGTCGTACCGCCGCTGCTCGCGAGCCAGGTGCTCACGACGGAGGAGCCCTCGCTCGAGCAATTCCTGGCGCAGGTCGTGCGTGAAACGGCGACCGCACACGCCAAGCGCGTCGCAGTGTCATGCAACGGACTCGAGCTGATTCCTGCGCCCTGGCGCAGGGCGGCCAGGGACATCGTGATTCATATGGCCCGCAACGCGGTCGTGCACGGCATCGAGTCTCCCGAGAAGCGACTCGCAGCCAGCAAGCCTGAAACCGCGGCGATTCGCGTCAGCTTTGAAAGCACCGGCGCGGAAAGCTTCGTGCTCACCGTGGAAGACGACGGCCAGGGCCTGCCATACGAACGCATCCTCGATACGGCGCTGCGCAAGGGCCTCGTGTCACCGGCCGACGCCGCCCGCATGGAGCGCCCGGCCGTGTACGGGCTCATTTTCCGCCCGGGGTTCTCCACGGCCACCGAGGTGACCGAGCACGCCGGTCGTGGCGTCGGGCTCGATGCCGTGAGCCAGACGGTACGCGGACTCGGCGGCTCGATCGGCATCGCGACCGCTGACGGCAAGTTCACGCGCTTTCGCATGAAACTGCCGGCGCCGGGCAGCAAGTCCGCCGCGACGAGTGCCGCATAGCCCAGCATGAACGCCGCGTGTACCCACCGCCTGATGATCGTCGACGACTCCAACATCATGCGTCGCAAGATCGAGCGATCGCAGGAGCTTCCGAATGTCGAAGTCGTCGGCACGGCCGGCAACGGTCGCGAAGCGCTCGAACTGCACGCGACGTCGCGACCCACGCTCGTGACGATGGATCTGACGATGCCGGAGATGGACGGCATCGAGTGCGTCGAGCAACTCGTCGGCCGCGATCCCGACATCCGGATCCTCGTGATCTCGGCGCTCGCCGACAAGGCCACCGCAATCGAGGCGCTGGAGAAAGGCGCAAGCGGCTTTCTCTGCAAACCCTTCACGGAACGCCAGTTGAACGAGGCGCTCGTGAAACTGATCGAGTCCTGAAGCGGCGCCCATGTCCCTGCAAAACGAAATCGGCACCTTCGTATCGGCGGTCCTCACCTATTTCGATACCGCCGTGCAGCAGGCTGCGGTGGTCGGCACGCCCTACCTCGCGCTCGGCAAGCCACCGGAAGTCTTCGACTACACCGGCATGATCCGGATCTCCGGCAAGCGCAAGGGCGTGGTCTACTTCACGGCGCCGAAGGGCATGCTGTCCGTGATGCTGATGCGTATGCAGGAGACCGACATGAGCGACGCGAACCTGCGCGATCTCGTCGGCGAAGTCGCGAACACGCTGTCGGGTAACGCGCGCAAGGACTTCGGGCGCAACTTCATCATCTCGACGCCGTCGGTGGTCACGGGCAGCTCGAGCACGATCGGCTATTCACCCGACACCCGGCCCATCGTCGTGCCCATCGACTGGCGCGCGTATCACGCGAATCTCGTCGTCTGTCTGAACTGAGGGGCG
>CAUJHX010000087.1 GCA_963204795.1 Pseudomonadota bacterium
CGTGCGCAACGTGCTGACGGCTGCGGGTGCCAACAACGCGATCGTGAGCGTTGACTCGGCACTGACGTCGGTCAGCACCCTGCGCAGCACGCTCGGCGCCATCCAGAACCGCTTCCAGTCGGTGATCAACAGCCTCCAGGCGGTCTCCGAGAACCTGTCTGCCTCGCGCAGCCGTATTCTCGACACCGACTTTGCGGCGGAGACGGCGAGCCTCACGCGCGCGCAGATCCTGCAGCAGGCGGGTACGGCCATGGTGGCACAGGCGAACAGCGCCCCGCAGAGCGTGCTCACGCTCCTGCAGGGATGATGGTCGCAGCGCTCTGACCGGACCAGGCGGCGGGCACCGGAAGGTGCACGCCGCCTGGCCATTGAGCCGCACGGGAGAAGCAGCGAATGGCGACGTCGGCGAGCAGTATCTCGGGTGGTTCCACCCTCGACGTTCGGTCGCTCGCGACGCAGCTCGTCGCGGCCGAGCGTGCGCCGCTCGATGCGCAGATCAAGCGCGAGAGCGCCTCCGTCGCGACGACGCTGTCCGCCCTCGGCACCCTGAAGAGTGCGCTCTCGACCTTCCAGGCGGCCGTCGACGACATGTCGATGCTCGCGGATTTCCAGGTTCGCTCCGCGAAGAGCAGCAAGCCGGAGACCTTCACGGCATCCGCAGGCGCGAGCGCGGTTCCCGGTTCCTACGGCATCGAAGTGCAGCAACTGGCGACGGCGCACAGCATCGCCTCGGGACCCCATGCCGGCGGCAGCACGACGCTCGTGGGCAGCGGCAGCGTCACCCTGGCCGTCGGCGGGCGTGCCTTCACGATCGAGGTGGCGCCCGCCACGACGCTCGCGAATCTGCGGGACGCCATCAACGGCGCCCGCGACAACACGGGCGTCAGCGCCACCATCGTGCAGAGCACGGAGGGCGCGCGCCTCATCCTGTCCGCACGCGAGACGGGTGCAGCCAACACGCTCACTGTCACCGTCGCAAACGCGGTCGGTGGGCTCGATTCGCTCGCGTACACGGACGTGGCGCCAGGAAGCTACACGCAGCTCGCAGCCGCGCAGGACGCGATCGTGCGAGTCGCGGGGTTCGGGCAGACGAGTGCCACGAACACGATCACGGGTGCCATCGACGGCGTGACACTCACCCTCGTGGCGGAGGATGTCGGCTCTGTCCACACCCTGACGATCGCGAATGACGTCGAGGCCGTGCGCAAGCGCCTTGACTCGTTCGTCACCACTTACAACGCGATGCAGACGGCCATTGCCGGCTTGCGCGGCTACAACGCGGCGACGAAGGAGGGCGGGCCGCTGCTGGGTGACTCGATGCTGCTTGGCCTCGAGACGCGACTGCGCAGGGGCCTCACCGACGCCGTGGACGGGCTCACGGGCCCGCATACCTCACTGGCGACACTTGGCATCACCACTGGCGCCGACGGCAATCTCGTCGTCGATGACGTGAAGCTGTCAGCCGCGCTCGGTAGCGATTTCGAAGGCGTGGCGCAACTGTTCGGCAGGACCGGCGGTGTCGGCTTTCGACTCGGAAATCTGCTCCACGATGCCGTGTCGATGAACGGCGGCATCTCCGTGCGCACCCGGGCGCTCCTCGAGCAGCAGGAACGCCTGACGGACCGGCAGGACGCAGTCGATGCACGCATGCAGGCGCAGCTGGCCCGCTACATCCGCCAGTTCACGACCCTCGATACACTGCTTTCGACACTCGACACGACCTCATCGTATCTCGATACGCAACTCGAGTCGCTGTCGGGCATGCTGAAACGCGACTGATGAACGACGATCGCCAGGATTCGTGCCCGACGGGCCTCATGCGCGTGCGCAACGCGGTCGCGCCGCTCGACAATTTCCTGCGCAGTGTGAGCCGCAGCCTCGAATTCCGGCGCGACGCAAGTGGAACCATTGTGGTGACCGTGCGTGATCTGACGACGGGCGAAGTCATCCGCCAGTGCCCCGAGCCCTCAAGCCGGCCGCCCGGGCGCCGTTAAAGCGGGCATGACGCACCCGAACGCCAACCGACTCGCGACCTACCGGAGCGTCGCCACGCATGGCGGCGTCGCGGCCGATGATCCGCACCGGCTCATACTGATGCTGATGGATGGCGCGCTCGAACGCATATCCGCCGCCAAGGGCAACCTCGCGAACGGCCGCAAGGCGGAGAAGTGTGCGTTGATCCAGCGTTCGGTCGACATCCTGCAGGAATTGCGCGCGAGCCTCGATTTCGAAGCGGGGGGCGAGCTCGCGGCGAATCTCGACAGCCTCTATGACTACATGGTGAGGCAGCTCGTGAAAGCAAACGCCGGGGATCGGGTCGAGATCCTCGACGAGGTGTCGCGGCTCCTGACCGGAATCCGCGGTGCCTGGCTGCAGATGCCCCCGGAGGCGCGCAACGCGCGCCGGGCCCGCTGATGGAAGACGGCATCGACACGATCGTTCTCGATGAAGAACTGGCGTACGTCGATGTCGTGCCGCTGCGCTGGACGACTCTTGCCATGCCGGCTGAACCGGACATCGCCATCGCCCAGGCAGAGCACAACCTGCGCCTGCTGCAGGCACTCGCGGCGCTCGAGGACCGCGCGCCGGCCGAGAAGACGGACGAGAACTCGCCCCATTCGGCGGATCTCATGCGGCTCGAGTTCAAGGTGAACCTGCTGCTCGATCTCGTGGGGCAGATCCTCGCGAAGGCGCAGCCGCGACCGCCTGCCATACCCATGCGCTTCAACGCGCACGGCGCCATCTGGCGCGCGCCCGATCGCGAATTGCGGGCGGGCGAAAGCGGGCAGCTCGAAATCTGGTTGCGCGAGGCGCTCGTCGAGCCGCTGCGCATCTTCGGTCGCGTCGCCTCGGTCGGTGTCGACCGGCGCGTCAAGGTCGAGTTCGCACGGGTCGGCAAGCCCGTCGGCGACCTGATCGAGAAACTCGCCTTCCAGCGCCACCGGCGTCAGGTCGCGGGAACCCGCGAACGACGATGATCTGACGCGGGAGTCGCCATAATGCGACGCAGGTCCGCGTCTGCGGCATCTGCGCTGGAATTCCGTCACATCGAAGCCTCGCGTGCGTCCGGAGAATGACGCGCCACCAGAACGAGGTTTCGTGAATGTCAGTTGCTGTTGCAGACATTCACAGGGACGTGATATCCGAGGCGAGGATGCCTACCGGCCGGTCACAGGCCGTCAGCGAAGTGGCGCGCCTCATCCGTAGCGTGGCGGCGCACGATTCGAGCGTGCTGGTTCTCGGTGAATCGGGCACGGGCAAGGAAGTGGTGGCCCGTGCCATCCACGATTCGAGCCCGCGCCGCCACCGGCCCTTCGTGGCGGTCAACTGCGGGGCCATTCCGGCCGATCTGCTGGAAAGCGAGCTCTTCGGGCACGAGAAGGGCGCTTTCACCGGCGCCATCGCAACCCGCCTCGGGCGGTTCGAGATTGCCGAAGGCGGTACGCTGTTCCTCGACGAGATCGGCGACATGAGCCTGCCCATGCAGGTGAAGCTGCTGCGCGTGCTGCAGGAGCGCGTGTTCGAGCGCGTGGGCAATCACAAGCCGATCCACTGCAATGTGCGCATCATTGCCGCCACGCATCGTCACCTGGAGGAGGCGATCCAGCACGGCGGCTTTCGCCAGGACCTCTTCTACAGACTCAACGTGTTTCCGATCGAATTGCCCGCGCTGCGCGAACGGCTCGCGGACCTGCCTGCGCTGATCGAGGAGTTTGTCGCCGTGAACGTCCGCGAGGGTCGGGCGCGTATCGTGTTCACGGAAGGGGCGCTTGCGGCGCTGAAGCGCTATCCATGGCCTGGAAACGTGCGTGAGCTGGCGAATCTCGTCGAACGCCTCTCGATCCTGCAAGGTGGCCGGACGGTCGACGCGTGTGACCTGCCGGCGCGATACCGGCCGGGGGTGGCCGATCCGGCGCCGACTCCGAGCCCCGTGACGCTGCAGTCTCCTGTTGCCGGCGAAGAAACGACGCTGCCCGATGCGGAGGTGCTGCGCCTGCTCGAGGGGTCGGCCGCTGAGGCGAGGGTATCGGCGCTCCCGGCCGACGGCATCGATCTGCGTCAGCATCTCGATGCGATTGAGCGCTCGCTCGTGGAACAGGCTCTCGAGCGATCGGGAGGCACCGTCGCCCACGCTGCCCGACTCCTTGGCCTGCGCCGCACGACACTCGTCGAGAAGCTGCGCAAGTTCGGTGAACCGGCGGGCGAGCGTGGCGGAGTTTTGACGGGCCCTGGCGTCTGCCGCGCGAGCCTGTGACGCGCCTCACGTAACGGGAGCTGATTCCGTCCCGGCACGGAACTTGCTCCTCACCAGCAAGCCGGCGCCTTGCCGGCGCAGAGAGGCAGGACCGAGTGACGACCAGCACTGTTCCCGAGCCGGTGGCCTGTTCGCAGGCGTCCCGCGAGGCGCTCGAGCTTGCGGCCCGCGTCGCAACGAGTGATTGCACGGTGCTGATCCTGGGCGAGTCCGGCACAGGCAAGGAACTGCTCGCCCGGCACATCCACCGGCTCTCGCCGCGCGCAGAGCGGCCCTTTGTTGCCATCAACTGCGCGGCGATCCCCGAGAACATGCTCGAAGCCGTACTCTTCGGCCACGAGAAGGGCGCCTTCACCGGGGCCCTCGCGGCGCACCCCGGCAAGTTCGAGCAGGCGCAGGGTGGCACGCTGCTGCTCGACGAGATTTCCGAGATGCCACTTGGCCTGCAGGCGAAGCTGTTGCGCGTACTGCAGGAGCGGGAGGTGGAACGCATCGGCGGTCGCCAGACGCTCGCGCTCGATGTGCGCGTGCTCGCGACCACGAACCGGCGCCTGCGGGCAGAAGTCACCGCGGCGCGCTTTCGCGAGGATCTCTACTATCGACTGAACGTCTTTCCGTTGCTGCTGGCGCCACTGCGCGAACGCCGTGACGACATCCTGCCCCTCGCAATGCAGCTGCTCGCGGCGCGTTGTGTGCCCGGCCGGCGCATTCCTGCACTGTCTGCCGAGGCTGCACACTGTCTGCTGACGCACGCGTGGCCCGGCAATGTCCGCGAACTGGACAACGTGATGCAGCGCGCCCTGATCCTGCTCGACGGGCAGACCATCCAGGCGACCCACATCCGGTTCGGGATGGACGAGGCACCGGGCGCAGAAGCACCGGTGAGCAGGGGCCAGCTTTCCACGGCACTCGCATCGGCCGAACGCGAGCTGATCCTCGAGGCGCTGCGCGACGGACAGGGCAGCCGGCGCGTCGCCGCTGAACGTCTCGGCATCAGTCCTCGCGCGCTGCGCTACAAGCTTGCGCAGCTGCGTGCATCGGGCGTCGATCTCGCCGCTGCCTGCGGTTGAGCGGCCCACTGGAGATTTCTGCATGAGCCAGATGGAAATCGACCGCGTACTTGCCCAGATCCGCACGATTGCCACACAGGTGAAGCGCCCGCAGGCGCCATCGGCCGGTGCGGGTGCGGGTGCGGTGGCCGGTCCGGACGGATTCGCCGCGGTCATGAAACGCAGCCTCGGGGAAGTGAATGCCGCGCAACAGTCTGCGGCCCGGCTCGCGACGGCTTTCCAGAAGGGTGTGCCAGGTGTCGAGCTGCCCCAGGTGATGCTCGAGATGCAGAAGGCGAGCGTCGGGTTTCGCGCAGTGACAGAGGTGCGCAACCGACTCGTGAACGTGTACCAGGAAATCATGAACATGCCGATCTGACCGGCATGTCCACTGACAGGAGAATTGCATGAACGCCGAGGTCGAGCAGCTGCCTACCTATGCCCGGGTCGCAACCGGACTCAGGCCCGTGCTGCTGCTGGTCGGTATCGCGGCGGCCGTCGCGGCCGGTCTCGGTATCGTGTTCTGGGCGAAGGGACCGAGCTACAGCCTGCTGTATTCCGGCCTCGCCGCCGGCGATCTGGTCGAGGTGCGGCAGACGCTGCAGGCGGCCGGCATCGAGCACGCCGCCGACGTCGAACGGGGTACCGTGAGCGTGCCGGCGCAACGTCTCAACGACGCACGTCTCGCGCTCGCGGCACAAGGTGTGCTGCAGTCGTCCGACGGGTTCAACGCAATGGCGAAGGATTCCGGCTTCGGCGTGAGCCAGTTCATGGAGGGCGCACGCTACCAGCATGCGCTCGAAACGGAGCTCGCCCGCACGATCGCGAGTCTGCAGCCGGTGGCCGCGGCGCGTGTGCACATCGCAGCGCCCCGTCAGTCGGCGTTCGTGCGCGATCGCCGCAATGCGACCGCCTCGGTATTCGTGCAATTGAAGGCAGGTCGGCGGCTCGAGTCCGCGCAGGTTACCGCCATCGTCAATCTCGTCGCCTCCAGCATTCCCGAGCTCAAGGCTGAAGACGTCACGGTCGTCGATCAGGCGGGGCGCCTGCTCTCGCAACCAGAGCGCGACAGTGACCTTGCGGCGCGCGAGAGGCAGTTCGAGTTTGCCCGCAGCCTCGAATCCGAGTATGCGCAGCGCATCGAGACGCTGCTCGCACCCATCGTCGGTGAAGGACGCGTGCGCGCGCAGGTCGTGGCTTCGGTCGACATGTCGGTCACGGAAGAGGCGCGCGAGCAGTACCGGCCGGAAAGCCAGGTGGTGCGCAGCGAACAGCTCGCGGAGGAGACATCACGCGCCGGTGGCGGGCCGAACGGCGTGCCAGGCGCGCTCTCGAACCAGCCGCCGGTGCCGGGTACGGCACTGCCGCCCGGGCAGGGGACTGTGGCTACGGCCGCCAATGCAGACGCTGCGGCCGCAGCTACGTCCGGCAATTCGTCGAGACAGTCCACCCGCAACTATGAGATCGATCGCACGGTCGCGTACACGCGCCAGCCCGCGGGGCGCCTGAAGCGCCTCACCGTTGCGGTGCTCGTGGATGACATCATGGTGCCGCAGCAGGGCGGCAAGACAGGTGAGCAGCCGGTGAGCGCCGAGCAGCTCGCGCGCATCACGACTCTCGTGAAGGACGCAGTCGGCTTCGATGAGTCACGCGGCGACAGCGTCAATGTGGTCAATGCGTCCTTCTCTGCGCAAGCGGCCGAGACCGTTGGCGAGGTCGACACACTGCCAATCTGGCAGCAGCCCTGGGTCCGCGAACTCGCGAAGATACTCGCCGGCGCGGCCATCGTGATCGTGCTGCTGCTGTCGATCGTCAGACCACTCGTCAGGAGCCTCACCGGTCCGCCGCGGCTCGCAGCCGGAGTGGTCCCGGCGCTGCCGGGTGCACCTGCGCAAGGGCTGCCGGCGCCGGAGGAAGCACAACGCCCCGCAGGCCAGGTTTCTGCGATCGCCTACGAACAGCAGATTGCACAGGCGCGCTCGCTCGTGACGCAGGATCCAAAACGCGTCGCACGGGTCGTCAAGACATGGGTGGGCAAAGATGACTGAGAAGGCACTCGCGAAGAGGAACGGCATCGACCAGGCCGCCATTCTCCTGCTGACGCTCGGCGAGCAGGAAGCGGCCGACGTGCTGAAGCACATGAGCACGAAGGACGTGCAACTGGTGGGTTCCGCGATGGCGGCGCTCGATGGCGTGACGCGCGAGGAGGTCGCGGGGGTACTCGAACACTTCCTGGTCTCGATCGAGAGTCACACATCGCTCGGCGTCGGCACCGACGAATACCTGCGCAAGGTGCTGGTGTCCGCGCTTGGCGAAGATCGGGCCGTGAGCGTACTGGATCGCATCTTCGGCGGCCGTTCGAGCCGTGGGCTCGAGGCGATGAAGTGGATGGATCCGCGTGCCGTGGCGGAGATGATGCGCAGTGAACATCCGCAGATCGTCGCCATCGTGCTCGCATATCTCGAACCGGATCATGCGGCGGCAGTGCTGGCGCAGCTGCCCGAAGCCGTGCGACCGGAGATCCTGATGCGTATCGCGACGCTCGACGGGATCCAGCCCTCGGCACTCAATGAACTCGACGAAGTCATGGAGAAGCAGTTCGCCGGCAATGCGTCCTCGAAGGCGTCGCTGTTCGGCGGGCCGAAGGTCTCGGCCAGCATCATCAACAACCTCGATTCGTCTCTCGAGTCCAAGATCATGCAGCAGATCAACGGCGTCGATGAGGCGC
This sequence comes from Pseudomonadota bacterium, assembly GCA_963204795.1. Lineage (GTDB taxonomy): Bacteria > Pseudomonadota > Gammaproteobacteria > Steroidobacterales > Steroidobacteraceae > CADEFQ01. Next base: position 8,033 of record CAUJHX010000087.1, read on the forward strand.
TCGGTGCGAAGATCCAGAGCCTCATCTTCACCTTCGATGACCTGGGATCCATCGACGACCGGGGCATGCAGGAGCTCCTGCGCCAGGTTCCAGGCGACCGCCTGCTGCTCGCGCTCAAGGCCTGCGAGCAGGAGCTGAAGGAGAAGGTGTTCAGGAACATGTCGCAGCGGGCGGCGGAAATGCTCAAGGACGACATGGATTCGAAGGGCCCCGTGCGGGTCAGCGAGGTCGAGGCGGCGCAGAAGGAGATCCTCGCGATCGCCAAGCGTCTCTCGGACGCCGGAACGATCGCACTCGGCGGCAAAGGTGGAGATCAGTATGTCTGAGGCAGCGCTGTGGACCCTGCCCATCGTGCAGGGGCGAGTCGCCGGTGCACGCCGCGAGCGAATCACGGCCGACGAACTTGACGGCGTCGCGCGTGCGGCCTGGGAGGAGGGGCACGCAAGAGGACTGGCCGATGGCCTCGCCGCGGCGGCGGCGGAGACGCAGCGTCGCCACGCGGCGCTCGACCAGAGAATTGCACAGCTCGACAGCACGATGACCGCACTCGCGCGGCCGCTCGCGGAACTCGATGCGCAGGTCGAGCACCAGCTTGCGCAACTCGCGCTCACTGTGGCGCGCCATCTGGTGCGTCGCGAGCTGCGTATCGACCCGACGCAAGTCATCGGCATCCTGCGCCAGGCGGTGTCGCTGTTGCCGGCCGCCGCGCGCGACGTTCGCGTGCATCTGCACCCGGAAGATGCGGCCCTGGTGGCGGAGAAGCTCGCGGTGCCCGCGAGCGGGCCGGCGTGGGTCGTGGTCGAGGATCCGGTCCTGTCACGTGGAGGCTGTCGCGTGACGGCCGAGAACTCGCAGATCGACGCGCGTCTCGAGACGCGCATCAACGCGGCTCTCGTTGCGGTGCTCGGCGAGGAGCGCGAGTCGGAAACGCGGGGCGATTCTTGAACGCACTGCACGAGCGGCAGGCCGCCTGGCGTGACGGACTCACCCGTTACCAGCGCCGCGCCGAACAGCTGCCACCCCCTGCAGTGGAGGGCACACTCACACGCATGATCGGCCTTACGCTCGAAGCCGCAGGCTGCGAAGCGGCCGTGGGAGATCGCTGCGACATACTTTCGAGCGCAGGTGTGCGTACCGAGGCGGAGGTGGTCGGCTTCTCCGGCCCGCGCCTCTTCCTGATGCCGACCTCGGATGCGCACGGCCTTTCACCCAATGCACGGGTCGTGCCGCATCACGGACAGCAGACCGTGCGCGTCGGGGAGGAACTGCTTGGCCGCGTGATCGATGGTGCCGGCCGACCACTTGACGGCGCGGGTACGCCCGACTGCCAGATGCCGGTACAGTTGATGGGAGGCGCGCCGATCAATCCGCTGGCGCGCGAGCCCATCACCGAACCGCTCGACGTGGGGGTACGGGCCATCAATGCGCTGCTGACCGTGGGACGCGGACAGCGCATCGGACTGTTTGCAGGCAGCGGCGTCGGCAAGAGCGTGCTGCTTGGCATGATGGCCCGCTACACCGCCGCCGAGGTGATCGTCGTGGGCCTCATCGGCGAGCGCGGCCGTGAAGTGAAAGAGTTCATCGAGCGCATTCTCGGCGATGAAGGCCGGCGACGCGCCGTCGTGGTCGCGGTGCCGGCAGACCAGTCGCCGCTCATGCGTCTGCACGGGGCGTGGCTCGCGACGGCCGTGGCCGAGTATTTCCGCGACCAGGGACGTAGCGTGCTGCTGCTGATGGACTCGCTCACCCGCTTTGCCCAGGCACAGCGCGAGATCGGGCTGGCGATCGGCGAGGCACCGGCCACCAAAGGTTATCCGCCCTCGGTGTTTGCCCGGCTGCCGAAACTGGTCGAGCGCGCTGGCAACGGCGCCCGCAAGGGCGGTTCGATCACGGCCTTCTACACAGTGCTGGTCGAGGGAGACGACCAGAACGATCCCATCGCGGACAGTGCGCGCGCCATTCTGGACGGGCATTTCGTGCTGTCGCGTCGCCTTGCCGAGGCGGGCCAATACCCGGCCATCGACATCGAAGCGTCCGTCAGTCGCGCGATGCACGATATCGTGCCGGAAGAGCACTTCGAGTCCGCACGCCAGTTTCGGCAAATGCTGTCCACGTATGTCCAGCATCGCGATCTCATCTCGATCGGTGCCTATCGCGCCGGCAGTGATCCGCGCGTCGATGCCGCCATCGCGCGCTGGCCGCGGATGCAGGGGTTCCTGCAGCAGCACATGCGCGAGCGGGCCGACCTGTCCTCGAGCCTCGCCGGCCTCGCGGAAGTGGCGACCGCGGAAGGCACCGCGTGACGCGCTCGAAGCGCTTGCGACCGGTGGTGCGCGCCGTGGGGCACGACGAGCGCGAGTGTGCCGCGCGGCTCGCGCAAGCCGAGCGGCGCGTGCTCGAAGCCGAGCGGCGGCGCGAGGAGCTCGAGTCCTGGCAGGCGAACTATGCGGATGGACTTTCCGCGCGGGTCGCCGCCGGCATCAGCGCCACGCAACTCAGGGACTACCGTGCCTTTCTCGCCCGCCTTGGAGACGCACTGCGCGCACAGGGCGGCGTCGTGACGCAGGCGCGGAGCGAGCAGGCGGCAGCGCATGAGGCATGGCGCCTCGCGGCGCAGCGGGCGAAATCCATCGATCAGGTGGTCGCGCGCTGGCAATCCGAAGAGCGTGTCGTCCTGGAACGTCGCGAACAGACTGAAACCGATGAACGTGCGCGCGAGATGACGCGCAGCCGGGAACGGCTCCCGTGACAACGGCACCCATGGCGCCGATGGCAGCCACCGTGCAGCTGCCCGAAACGGCTATTCTGCCCGATCTTGCCGGTGCAGCGTCGCTGCTTGCGCGCGACCCGGGCGGTGGCGACGACGGCATCGACAGTCTGCCTCCCGAAGCCATGGCGCTGCTGTTCGCTGCCATGCTGGGCGCGCAGGTCGCGGCCTCGTCCCCGAAGGGGGCCGCAGGATCTGCGGCACCAGTCGTTGCCCGCAGCATCGACGATGCGGCCGCGCCTGACGTGGCCGCGCCGACCGTAGCCGCTCCTGCCGCAGCCGCTCCCGAGCCGGCTGCCGACCCCGCCCGGGCACTGGAGGCAGTCCTGCGTGATCTTGCGGGCACCGATGCAGCACCGCATAAGGATGTCGTGACCCCGCCATCGGGCGCAATCGATTTGCCGACTCCCCGCGCGCCCGCCCGCGATGTGCCTTCCCGGCACGCGGCGCCGATACAGACGCCCGTCGCCGCGCAGGGCTGGTCGGACGAACTGGCCGGCCGCATCGCCTGGATTGCACGTGACAACCTGCAGTCGGCTTCGATCCGGCTGACACCTGAACATCTGGGTCCGCTCGATGTGCAGATTTCGGTGCGTGATGGCGATGCCGTCATCACCTTTGGCGCCAACCATGCTGAAACGCGCGCAGCACTCGAACAGTCACTGCCGAGGCTGCGCGAGCTCCTCGCAGCCCAGGGAATTGCGCTCACGCAGGCGAACGTGTCGGAGCATCCAGCGCGTCAGGACCGGTCGTCGTCGGCGCGACTCCTGGCCGTGGCGGGGGATGACGTCGAGGTAATCCAGGAGTCCGGGTTGCGCCTGCCCGTCGGGCTCGTCGATCTCTACGCGTAGCCACGCTGCCCGTCAAAACTTTGTCGGCGCTGCGGCGTGTGCGGTACATCACATCTCTGATGTGCCACGAAAGGCTGCTCAATCAATGAGTTAGGTGTTCCCAGGCGCGGCTGGCATCGGGCTTGCACTTCGCTTTGGGCGCGCAGGTGCGCGTCGAGGACCCGGAAATGACCGAAGCTGCAGTCACCGAAGCTCCACCGAAGAAGAAGCCAAACACGCTTCGCTGGGTGCTGATCGCCGTGGTGGTCGTGGCAATCGGCGTCGGCGGGGGCTTCTTCTTCGTCAAGAGCAGGAGCCACGCCCCGGCCGCTGCGCAGGTGAAGCCCGCTCCGGCGATCTACTACGCGCTCGATCCCGCGTTCGTCGTGAACTTCGAAGCCGAACAACTCGTGCGCTTCCTGCAGGTCACGATCGAACTGATGAGCCGCGATGCCGCGACCGTGGACTTCATCAAGCAGCACGATCCCGTGATCCGCAACGACCTGCTGCTGCTGCTGTCGAATCAGCAATACACCGCGCTTGCCACCGCGCAGGGCAAGGAGCAGCTGCGCAAGCGCGCGCTCGAAGCCGTGCGCGCAGTCGCGACGCGCGAAGGCGCCGATCCGGGGAAGATCGAGGCCGTCTACTTCACCAGCTTCGTGATGCAGTAGCGGGCCGCCCCATGTCAGGCGAACAGGTCTTGAACCAGGACGAAGTCGACGCGCTGCTGAAGGGTGTCAACAGTGGCGCCGTCGAGACCGCATCCGGGACGACGCCGGGTGACTCCCAGGTCTACGATTTCGGCAACGAGATGCGCATCGTGCGCGGGCGCCTGCCGACGCTCGAGATGATCAACGAGCGCTTTGCACGCCTCTTTCGCTCCAGCATCTACGGCCTGCTGCGGCGTACGCCGGATGTCCAGGTGGTGCCGATGCAGATGAAGAAGTTCGGCGAGTACCTGCAGACACTGCACTTGCCGTCGAGCCTCAATCTCGTGCGCGTGGCGCCGCTGCGCGGCACGGGCCTGATCGTGCTCAGCCAGTCTTTCGTGTTCGCGATGGTGGACAACTTCTTCGGCGGCAGCGGCCGTCAGGGCACGATCGCGGGCCGCGAGTTCACGGCGACGGAGTCGCGTGTGATCCACATGTTGCTGAAAGGCGTGTTCGCCAATCTGCAGGAGGCCTGGTCGCACATCGCACCGATCGAAGTCGAGTATCTGTCCTCGGAGCTGAACCCGCACTTCGCCAATATCGTGGGCCCGACGGAAATCGTCGTAATCAACTCGTTCCGCATCGAGCTCGACGGCTGCGGCGGCGATCTGCACATCACGCTGCCTTACTCGATGATCGAGCCGCTGCGCGACGTGCTCGACTCGCGTGTCCAGAGCGATCGCGTCGAACAGGACGAGCGCTGGCTGCACACCCTGCAGGAGGAGATCGAGGATGCCGAGGTACTGGTGACGACGGTGCTCGGCCGCTCCCAGTTGTCGCTCGCCGACCTCGTGAACCTGAAACCCGGTGACGTCATCCCCTGTGACTTCAGCGGTCAGGCCACCGTATTTGCCGAAGACGTGCCGCTCTTTCGCGGCAGTTTCGGCGTCTCCCGCGGACAGCAGGCCGTCAAGGTCGAGCAACGCATCCGCGGCTTTCGCAACAGCAGAGGAACGACATGAACGCCCTTGCCACGGAGGCTGCACAGGCGGCCGAATTCGGGAAGCTGACCGACGAATCGGCCGGCACCCAGGAAGTGAATCTCGATGTCATTCTCGAAGTGCCTGTCACGCTGTCGATGGAAGTCGGCCGCACGCGCATCCCGATCAGGAACCTCCTGCAACTGAACCAGGGCTCGGTGGTCGAGCTCGAACGCGCGGCCGGCGAGCCGCTCGATGTGTTCGTCAATGGCACGCTGATTGCGCACGGCGAGGTGGTCGTCGTGAACGAGAAATTCGGCATTCGCCTCACTGACGTGATCAGCCCGGCCGAGCGCATCCGCAAGCTCAAATGAGTGCGTCTGCCTCCATGGTGGCCGCAGCCGCCGGACCGATGCCCTTTGCGGCGCCGGTGACCGCGGGCGCGGCGACCACGTCGAGCCTCGCGGGCGCGGGCGAGGTGACCGTTGCGCTCGTGCTGGTGCTGCTCGTGATCTTTGCCTGCGCATGGTGCGTCAAGCGCCTGCGTGGTTTGGCCCGGCCGCAGGGCCGCGTGCTTGCCATCGTCGATGACATGAGCGTCGGGGAAAAGGAGCGGGTGCTGCTGCTCGCCTGCGGCGCAGAGCGCTTGCTGGTCGGCGTGGCTCCGGGTGCCGTGCGCCTGCTGCACGTCGTGCCGCCGACTGCGTTCGCAAACATGGCCGATGACTTCGCAACTGCGCCGGTCGTTCCCGTGCCCACGCCGCCAGGCAGCCACGAGTTCCGCTCGATCCTGCGTCGCAGCCTCGGGCTGTCCCGATGAAGTGGTTCGCGGCGCTGCTTGCCGTCGCACTGCCGTGTGCCGCCTCGGCGGCTGCGGGCCTGCCGGCCTTGACAGTGACTCCGGCACCGGGCGGGGGCGAAACCTGGAGCCTGTCGCTGCAGGTGCTCGCGCTCATGACCGCGATCACCTTCCTGCCGGCAATCCTCCTGATGATGACATCGTTCACCCGCATCGTGATCGTGCTCGGGATACTGCGGCAGGCCATCGGTGCCGGGCAGGCCCCGCCGAACCAGGTGATCATCGGGCTGTCGCTCTTCTTGACCCTTTTCGTCATGGCACCCGTGTTCGAGCGGATCAATGTCGACGCGCTGCAACCGTACATGGCCGGAACTCTCGAGATGGGAGCCGCGCTCGAGAAGGCGGGGGGGCCACTCAAGGAATTCATGCTCGCGCAGACGCGCGAGAACGACATCGCGACTTTCGTGCGGATTGCGGGCGGGCAGGGGTATGCAACACCCGCGGACGTGCCGTTCGCGGTTCTCGTGCCCTCCTTCGTCACGAGCGAACTGAAAACGGCCTTCATGATCGGTTTCCTGATCTTCATTCCGTTCGTGATCATCGATCTCGTCGTCGCGAGCGTGCTGATGTCGATGGGCATGATGATGCTCTCGCCGGTGCTGATTTCGCTGCCCTTCAAGCTGATGCTGTTCGTGCTGGTGGACGGCTGGTCGCTCGTGATGGGCACGCTCGCGGGGAGCTTCTTCCGATGAGCCCGGAAGAGGTGCTGGCCGTGGGCCGTCATGCACTCGAGGTCACGCTGCTGCTCGCAGCGCCCCTGCTTCTCACGGCGCTCGTCGTCGGCCTCCTCGTCGGCATCTTCCAGGCGGCGACGCAGGTCAATGAGATGACACTGTCGTTCATCCCGAAGCTCATCGCGATGGCCGCGGCGCTGATGCTGGCCGGCCCCTGGATGCTGAAGCTGATTGTCGCGTACACACGCGAGCTCTTCGAGAGTATCCCGGGGCTCCTGCGCTGAGGTCGTGATGGTGACCGTGAACGCCAATGAGCTTCTTGCATTCGTAGCGAGCTGGTTCTTTTCATTCGTGCGCATCGGGGCCTGCCTGATGGTGGCGCCGGTATTCGGCGCCGGCTACGTGCCCGCCCGTGTGCGTCTCGTGCTCGCGTTCGCGATCGCGATGCTCGTGGGACCGCTCGTCCCCGTGCCGCAGGTCGATCTGCTGTCGATCGCAAGCGCCCTGATCACGGTGCAGCAGATCGTGATCGGTGTTGCGCTCGGCTTCGCGCTGCAGATCGTTTTCGATGCCGTCGGGCTTGCCGGCCAGCTGCTCGCCAACAGCATTGGTCTCTCCTTTGCATTCAACCAGGATCCATTGCGTGGCGTCAGCACCCCGGTGGTCGGGCAGCTGTACGTACTGCTCGTGGTGCTCACCTTCCTCGCGCTCGATGGGCACCTCGCGCTCATCGAGACACTCGTCGACGGCCTCCGGACGCTGCCGCCGGGAGCGGGAGGCCTTGGCGCAAACGCGCTCTGGTCGCTTGTCCTCTGGAGCGGGCAGGTCGTGTATGGCGCACTCGCCGTGGCGCTGCCCGGCATGACGGCCATGCTGATCGTCAACCTCGCCTTCGGCGTGATGAGTCGTGCGGCGCCCACACTCAACCTGTTCGCGGTCGGCTTTCCCGTCACCCTCGCGTTCGGACTCGTCGTCGTGCTCCTTTCGTTGCCTGCCGTGCAGTCCGGCTTCGTGCGACTCGCCGGCGAGGCATTTGCAATGCTTGCGGCGTTGCTGCGCTAGGTCGCGCCATGGCAGAGCATTCCGCCCAGGAACGTACCGAGAGCGCCACACCCAAGCGTCTCGAGGAGGCGCGTCGGGAGGGTCGCGTCCCGCGTTCGCAGGAGCTGACCACCAGTGTCGTGCTGCTCGCTGCCGCGAGCGCGCTGCTCCTCCTCGGCGATGGGGTGGGGCAATCCCTCGCGGCCGTGATGCGTGAGGGCCTCGAACTCACCCGGACCGAGGCGCTCGACGAGTCGCGCCTCGTGCCGGCGCTGTCCGCGGCCCTCTACCATGCCGGGATCGCCTGCCTGCCGGTCCTGGGCATCGTGATCCTGGCTGTCATCGCGGCACCCTTGACGATCGGTGGCTGGAACGTTTCCGGCAAGCCGCTGGTGCCGGACTTCAAGCGCCTCGATCCCCTGGCAGGATTCGGGCGCATGTTCTCGCTGCGGGGCGTGGTCGAACTGGCGAAGGCCCTCGCCAAGTTTGCGCTCGTCGCCACGGTCGCGGCCCTGCTGCTCTGGCGCAGTGCCGGCGAGCTGCTCGCACTGGGGGGAGAGGCCACCGGGGCGGCGATCGGGCATGCAACCCAGCTCGTCGGTACGACACTCCTGGCGCTGGCGGGTGCATTGCTCGTCATCGCCGCCATCGATGTTCCGTACCAGCTCTGGCGGCACGCCAGCGAACTGAAGATGTCGCGCGAGGAAGTGCGCCAGGAAGCGAAGGAATCCGACGGATCACCGGAAGTGAAGGGGCGTATCCGCCAGGTGCAGCAGGCGCTGGCGCGTGGCCGCATGCTGCAGGACGTGCCGACCGCGGATGTGATCGTCACCAACCCGACCCACTTTGCGGTTGCGCTGCGCTACGACGACAAGCGCGCGCGTGCACCGGTCGTGGTCGCCAAGGGCACGGAGCTGATTGCAGCGCGCATCCGCGAAATCGCGGGCGCGCACGGAGTGGCCATCGTCGAGGCGCCACCACTGGCTCGCGCCCTCTATCGCAGCGTCGACGTCGGCCGCGAGATTCCGGCAGCCCTGTATGCCGCGGTCGCGCAGGTGCTCACTTATGTCTACCAGTTGCGCGCGGCGCGCCGCTCCGGGACGCCGCCGCCGACTGCCCCAGTAATTCACTGATGATCGGGTGACCCGCACCATGGCCGATTCCACCACCTTCAGGATGCCTTCGCTCAGGACGCTCGCGCGGTCGGGGCTTGGTGTGCCGGTCGGGCTGCTCGCCATTCTCGCGATGGTCGTGGTGCCATTGCCGCCGTTCGCGCTCGACGTGCTCTTCACATTCAACATCGCGCTGTCGATCGTGGTGGTGATGGCCGTGTTCTACGTCGCGCGGCCGCTCGAATTCGGCGTGTTTCCGACCGTGCTGCTGCTCGCGACGCTGCTGCGCCTCGCGCTCAATGTCGCCTCGACGCGCGTCGTGCTGATGCACGGCCATCAGGGAACCGGAGCCGCGGGTCACGTGATCGAATCCTTCGGCGAGTTCGTCATCGGTGGCAACTACGTGGTCGGTGTGGTCGTGTTCGTGATCCTGACGATCGTGAACTTCGTCGTCGTGACGAAGGGAGCGGGTCGCATCTCGGAGGTGAGCGCGCGCTTCACCCTCGACGCGATGCCCGGCAAGCAGATGGCGATCGATGCGGATCTCAACGCGGGTCTCGTCACGCAGGATGAAGCACGCAAGCGCCGCGCGGAAGTGCGTGCCGAGGCGGACTTCTACGGCTCGATGGACGGCGCCAGCAAATTCGTGCGCGGCGATGCGACGGCGGGCATCCTCATTCTCCTCATCAACATGATCGGTGGGCTCGCGATCGGCACGATGATGCACGACATGTCGTTCGCCGATGCGGCGCGCAACTACGCGCTGCTCACGATCGGTGACGGACTCGTTGCGCAGTTGCCGGCACTGTTGCTGTCCACCGCGGTGGCCCTGATCGTGACGCGCATGTCGGGCGAGCAGGACATGGGCGGTGAAGTGGCGCGCCAGCTGTTCGGCCGCCCGAAAGCCCTGTGGATCGCGGCGGGTCTGCTCGGCGTCATGGGCATCGTGCCCGGGATGCCGAATGTGACGTTCCTCGCGATGGCCGCGCTATGCGCGGGACTGGCGTGGTGGCGCAGTCGCGTGGCCGCAAGCGCGACGCCAGCAGAACCTGCCCCGGCGCCCGTACCACCTCCCGAGGCACGCGAGATCACCTGGGATGACGTGCGGCCCGTGGATCCGATCGCGCTCGAGGTCGGCTATCGCCTCGTGCCGCTGGTCGATGCGCGGGAGTCAGGCGACCTGCTGGCGCGCATCCGCGGGGTGCGCCGCAAGCTCTCCCAGGAGCTCGGCTTTCTCGTGCAGACGGTGCACATCCGCGACAACCTCGAGCTCGCACCGAATGCCTATCGCATCAATCTCACCGGGGTCACGGTGGGAGAGGGTGTCGTGCATGTGGATCGGGAACTGGCGATCAACCCCGGACGGGTCTTTGGCAGCGTGAGCGGGCTTGCGACGCGCGATCCCGCCTTCGGCATGGAGGCGGTCTGGATCGAGCCCGCCATGCGCGAGCATGCACAAACGCTCGGCTACACGGTGGTGGATGCCGCGACCGTCGTGGCAACCCACCTGTCGCATGTCGTGAGCCAGCACGCCCACGAACTGCTGGGTCACGAAGAGGTCCAGCAGCTCGTGAGCGGGCTCGCGAAGACGGCGCCGAAGCTCATCGAAGAGCTCATCCCGAAAGTCCTGCCGCTGAGCGTGGTGGTGAAGGTGCTGCAGGGGCTGCTGGCGGAGCGCGTTCCGATCCGCAATATCCGCGCGATTGTCGAAGCGCTGGCCGAACATGCGTTGCGCACGCAGGACCCGGCGGCGCTCCTCGCCCAGGTGCGGGTCGCGCTGGGGCGGCAGATCGTGCAGGACATCGCCGGCTTCGCCGAGGAGGTGCCTGTGATCACGATCGAACCTGATCTGGAACAGCTCTTGCAAGGTTCCGGGCAGAGCGGCGGAGCCGTGACGCCGGGCCTGGAACCGGGACTTGCGGAGCGGTTGCAGCGCCAGGTGCTCGAGGCGGCGCGACAGGTGGAGGCTGCGGGCGAGCCGGCCGTGCTGCTGACGCCGCCGACGCTGCGCATGACGCTCGCACGCTTCCTGCGCGCCGGCATTCCAGGCCTGCATGTGCTCGCCTGGAACGAAATTCCCGACAGCCGCCGCGTGCGGCTGGTGACGGCAATCGGGCGATGAGTGCTTGTAAGGAAAGAGACCGGACATGAACATGAGACGCTACGTGGCGAAGGACATGCGGGAATGCCTGCGGCAGATCCGCGAGGCCCAGGGTCCCGACGCCGTCATTCTCTCGACGCGCAGGGTGGATGGCGGAGTCGAAGTCGTCGCAGCCATGGACTTCGACCTCGCGCCAACCGATCTGGCCCCGGCCGATCCGGGTCCGGCCGATCCCGCCGCCGACAAGGGCGCTGCGATCGCCGCCCACGCCGACACGCCGGCCGTCAACGCCGACATGCAGGCGGAGCTGCGCAGTCTCCGGCAGCTGCTCGAAAGCCAGCTCGCGACGCTGGCGTGGAACGACCTGACGCGCCGCGCGCCGGTCCAGGCGGAAGTGCTGCGCGAGCTGACGCAGCTCGGACTCGCGAGCGATCTCGCGGCAGCGATCGTCGCGGACTTGCCCGCGCGTCTCGATCTCACGCGTGCGCAACATCGCGCACGGGCGATCCTCACCCACAAACTGCCGGTCGCGGACGACCGCTGGTTGTCGCACGGTGGCCGTGTCGCTTTCGTGGGGCCGACGGGTGTCGGCAAATCGACCGCAATTGCCAAGCTGGCCGCCCGGTGGGTGCTGGAGAAGGGGCCGCAGGGACTTGCGCTCGTCTCGACCGACGGCGTGCGCTTCGGCGCACAGGAGCAGATCCAGAATCTGGGTCGGCTGCTCGGCGTCCCCGCTTATGCAGTCGATCATCCCCGCGAGCTCGAACAGCTGCTCGCCAAGCTCGCAGGCACGCAGCTCGTGCTCATCGACACTGCCGGCACGGGTCAGCGCGACCCGCGGCTTGCGGCCAAGCTCGCGGCGCTCGCTGCGACCCACCGGGGTCTCGAAATGGCGCTGGTACTCGCTGCGAGTTCGCAGGCGGGCGCCGCGGAGGAAGTCATTGCCCACTTTGCAGCCGTGCCGCTTGCAGCCTGCATCGTCACCAAGATCGACGAGGCAGCTAGCCTCGGTGGCACGCTTTCGGCGTTGATCCGGGCGCGACTGCCCGTCGTCTGGGTGAGTGAGGGGCAGCGCATCCCCGAAGACCTCGTGCCGGCGCGCGCGCATCAGCTCATCGTGCGCGCCGTGACGCTGGCCGAACGTTCGCGCGCGACTGCCGACGAGGATCTGCTGCAGCGACGCTTCGGGGGGTTCGCCCATGCACTCGCCTGAAATCCGCAGAATCGCGCGCCCGCGGCCCGTACAGGTCATTGCTGTCACGGGTGGCAAGGGCGGCGTCGGCAAGACGAGCGTATCCGTGCATCTCGCGGCGGCCATGAGTGCGGCGGGCCGGCGCGTCGTGCTCTTCGACGGCGACCTGGGACTCGCGAATGTCGATGTCTTTCTCGGTCTTTCGCCGAAGCACACGATGGCGCACGTACTCGCCGGGGAGCGTTCGCTCGATGAGGTCGTTGTCGAGGCGCGGCAGGGCTTCAAGGTGATTCCCGGTGCGTCCGGAATCGCCACGCTTGCGAGTCTCGGCGCTGTGGAGCATCTCGCCCTGGTGCAGGGCTTCAGCGCGCTCGCCACGCAGCTCGATGCGCTGATCGTCGATACCGCGGCCGGAATCTCCCACGGCGTGCTGCAGTTCTCGCAGGCAGCCCGGGAGGTGCTCGTGGTCGTCTGCGATGAGCCGGCGTCGATGACCGACGCCTATGCACTCGTCAAGGTACTGAGTCGCAGCCATGGCGTGCGCCGGTTCCGTGTCCTCGCCAACATGGTCCGTCACCCTGGTGCGGGAGAGGTGCTCTACCGCAACCTCGAGCGCGTGACCGCGCGCTTCCTCGACGTCGTGCTCGAGTTCGCGGGCGAGATCCCCGAGGATCCCTGCATGAAGCGCGCGATCCGTGAACAGCGCACGGTTCTCGACAGCTTTCCATCGAGCCCCGCCTCGCGGGCATTCAAGAAACTGGCCGGGGCGGTCGATAAGTGGCCGGTGCCGGACGCACCGCGGGGCAACGTCGAGTTCTTCGTGGAGCGGCTGGTGACGCGCCGGGAGGCGACCCTGCGGGTCGTGCGGTGATGGCGGTACGCGCATACGCGGACGCGGCAGTACGTGGTGAGGCTGATGCGCTCGTCGCGCGGCACGCCGAGCTGGTCAAGCGCATCGCGTACCACCTGGCAGGACGACTGCCGGCGTCGGTCGAGGTCGACGACCTGATCCAGGCCGGCATGCTCGGTCTGCTCGAGGCGGCGGCGAATTTCTCGCCGGACCGCGGGGCGAGTTTCGAAACGTATGCGGGCATCCGCATACGGGGCGCCATGCTCGATGCGCTGCGCAAGCTCGACTGGGCGCCGCGATCCGTGCATCGGCGGGCGCGCGAGGTCACGGAAACCGTGCGCGTGCTCGAGCACGAGCTTGGCAGGGAAGCGCGGGACATCGAGATCGCAGCGCGCATGCAGCTGCCGCTCGATGAGTATCACGCGATCGTGCAGGACGCAGCGAGCTGCCAGGTTGCGTGCCTCGACGACGCGACGGCGGATCGCGCGATGGATCCGGGGCCGGATCCCTTCAGGGACGCCGCGGACGAGGACTTCCGCAAGTCACTCGCGGCGGCGATCGATGGGTTGCCGGAACGGGAGAAGATGGTGATGTCGCTGTACTACGACGATGAACTGAACCTCAAGGAAATTGGCCTGGTGCTCGGCGTGACCGAGTCGCGCGTGTGCCAGCTGCACGGCCAGGCGCTGGTACGCCTGCGGGCGCGGCTTGCCGGGTCCGGGGTCTGACGGTCGGATCGTCGCGCGATGGACATACTCTCGCTGACAGGCTTCCTGCTCGCAGCGGTCGCCATCCTGGTCGGCGCGGTGCTCAAGGGTGCCGGCATCGCAGCGCTCGCGTCGTCGGCGGCGTTCATGATCGTGGTCGTGGGCACCGTCGCGGCGATCTTCGTGCAGACATCGCTGCCCGTGTTCAAGCACGCCTTGCACATCGCCGGGTGGGTATTCAATCCCCCGAAGCTCGACGCGCACGCGATGATCGGCAAGATCGTCGAATGGAGCAATGTCGCGCGCAAACAGGGCCTGCTCGGCCTCGAGCCGCTGATCGCGAAGGAGAGCGACCCGTTCCTGAAGAAGGGCCTGCAACTCGTCGTCGACGGTAGCGAGCCCGATGCGCTGCGCGGCACGATGGAAGTGGAGCTGTCTTCGCGCGAGCACGCGGACACGGCCGGCGCCAAGGTTTTCGAGGGCATGGGGATCTATGCACCCACGCTCGGCATCATCGGCGCGGTGCTCGGCCTCATGGCGGTCATGCAGAACCTCGCCGATCCCAGCAAGCTGGGTCACGGCATCGCGGCCGCCTTTACGGCCACCATCTACGGCATCGGGCTCGCGAATCTCGTCTTCCTGCCGATGGCTTCGAAACTGAAAAGCACGATTGCGGCGCAAACCCATGTGCGCGAGATGATCATCGAGGGCATGATCGGCATTGCGCAGGGAGAGAATCCACGCGCGATCGAATCGCGGCTGCAGAGCTTCATGCACGGCTGATGGCACGCACATGAGCCGCAGGAAGAAAAAACACGAGGATCATACCAACCATGAAGCGTGGGCGATCCCGTACGGTGACCTCGTCACGCTGCTGCTCGCCTTTTTCGTGGTCATGTACGCGATGTCGTCGGTCAACGAAGGCAAGTACCGCATCCTGTCCGATTCGCTGGTGGCCGCGTTTCGCGGCACGCCGCGCACCATCGAGCCTGTGCAGGTCGGAACCAAGCAGGTGGGTTCGGGCGCTGATCTCAAGGTGTCGATCGTTGCGCAGCAGGCGCTTGCGGGGCAGCCGCGCCAGATGCTCGAGGCCGTGCCGATCGCAGACGATCGGCCGCACTTCAATGGTCCGCGTTCCGCGGTCTCCTCCACAGAGTCCGAGCAGCTGCTTGGCAAGGTCGCGGCGGATGTTGAGCGCGCCATGCAGGATCTGGTCGACAGCAAGCAGGTGGTCGTGCGCCGGTTCGTCGATCGTGTCGAAGTCGAGATCCGTACGGACATCCTCTTCGGCAGCGCTTCGGCAACGGTCTCGGCGGATGCCCGTTCGATCATCGAGCGGCTGACAGACGCACTCGCGCGCTTCCCGAATCCGGTCCGTGTGGAGGGGCATACGGATGACGTACCCATCCGCACGCGCGCCTATCCCTCCAACTGGGAGCTGTCGGCAGCGCGCGCCGCGACCGTCGTGCACATCATGAGCACCCGTGGCATGGCACCACAACGCCTGGCCGTGCTCGGGTATGGCGAGTTCCGGCCGGTGGAATCGAATGCAACCGCAGAAGGTCGCAATCAGAACCGCCGCGTTCTGCTCGTCGTGACCGGGCTGTCCGGCACCCCGCCAACACTCGGCACGGTGGCAGCTGCGCCGCCCTGATCAGGGTTGTCGATGGCATGCTTCCTGCATTGATGCCTGCAGGGCGGTGAGCGCGTCGGCGCGCCGACGCAGTGTGTGAGCCGCATCACAGGAGCAGCCGGCATGATCCTTTTCGACTACGTGTTCTGGGCGATGGCGCTTGCCATCGTCGTCCTGGGCGCCGCCACCGGAGTGCAGGCAATCAACCTGGCGCGCCTGCGCGAGTCCGCGCGACGCGACGTGCAGCGGCTTTTCGAGCAGATGGACCTGACGCTCGGTGAGCTGCGCGACGTATCGACGTCGCTGGCGGGCGGTCTGGCCGTGATCGGAGAGTTGCGCTCGCGCCAGGACGGCGGGCGTCGCGAGCCGGAACCTGCGCCGGCCGCGCACGCTGCGGCGCGCAGTTACGACATCGCGCTGCGTCTTGCGCGTAACGGTGCAAACCGCGAAGAGCTCATGTCCACATGCGGGATGAGCCGTCACGAGGCGGAGCTTGCGGTCCGCCTGCACGGACCTCGACGCATCGCAACGTGAAGGCTGGCACTCAAGGCCCGCGCCACCTGGCCGATACCGGCATGTGCCCGGGCCGGATCGCCCGGAAGAGGGCGTTATGGTCAATGAAGCGGGAGCGCGCGGACTGCGGGCGGGAGCAGAGCACGAGGCTTATGCCCTGACCCTGGCGCAGACGCTTGCGCAGGAGCTCGCCGGCGGGCGCGTCGAGCTTCCCGGGTTCCCGGACGTCGCCGCACAAGTGCAGCGGGTTCTTGCCGACGAGGATGTGACGCCGCTGCGCGTGGTGCGCGCCGTCGGTGCCGAGCCGGTGCTGGCGGGCCGGATCGTCCAGTGCGCCAACTCGGTGATCTTCAACCCGGGTGGCAAACCGGTGCTCGAGTTGCGTACCGCGATCGCGCGGGTGGGTCTCGATTTCGTGCGCACGCTGACGATCTCCTTTGCGGTGAACCAGCTGAGGTCAGCGGAGGCACTGCGCGGCATCGAGCCACAGTTGCACGCGCTATGGTTGCGCAGCGTCACCGTATCGACACACTGTTTCGTGATTGCACGGCGTCTCGCGCGCATCAACGCCGACACGGCGCTGCTCGCAGGGTTGCTGCACGGGGTCGGTGCGCTCTATATCCAGACGCGTGCTGTCACACACCCGAACCTGGCCTCAAGTCCGCAAGCCTACGCAACCGTCGAGCGCGAGTGGGAAGGCCGCATCGCGCGCGCATTGCTCGAAGGCTGGCGTGTTACGGCCGTGATCGTCGATGCCGTCGGCCTGCTGCATCGACCGGAACGCGACATGGGCGGGCCGGCCGGGTTACCGGAAGTGCTGCGCGCGGGCGTGGTCCTCGAACGGGCACTGCGAGCGCCGCAGGATCTCGAGGCGGCCATCGCCGCGAGCCCCGCCTGCACCCTGCTCGGGCTCACGCCCACGGCATACGAGACGATCCTGCAGGAATCTGAAGCCGAGATTGCCGCGCTTCGCGGCGTGCTCGGTTGTTGAAAATAGAGGAGAAGGTATTGGCTACGGCGACGAAAACAGAGACAGCAGGCGCCCCCGGGGAGGGTGGGGCATTTGAATTCGTGCAGGCACTGGCCAGGGAATTGTCGAGCGGCAGGATCGAACTGCCAAGTTTTCCGGATGTCGCGGTTCGCGTCCAGCGCGCGCTCGCTGATGAGAACGTGCGTCCGGACACCGTCGTGCGTCTGATCGGCTCGGAGCCCGCGCTCGCTGCGTGGGTGCTGCGCATGTCGAATTCCGCAGCGATGAACGTCTCCGGCCGCCAGATCAACGATCTGCGCACGGCCATCACACGTCTCGGTTTCAACGTGGTGCGCAGTGCCGCGGTGTCCTTCGCGATGTCACAGCTCACTCGCGCTCCGGAGTTGAAAGGCCTCGAGCAGCCGCTCAGGGATCTGTGGAACCGCAGCACGCTCGTTGCCGCGATGTCGAGCGTGGCCGCGAAGAAGTTTGCGCGGGTGAATCCGGATACGGCGCTGCTCGCCGGGCTGCTGCACGGCATCGGTCGGCTCTATCTCCTGACACGCGCCCGGCATTTTCCGGCGCTGTTCTCCGATCCGGCGGCCTATGGACAGATCGTGAACGACTGGCACACGAATGTCGCCAAGGCCATCCTCGAGAACTGGGACATGGCCGACGAGATCGTCGCGGCCGTGCACGAGCACGAGCAGATCGATCGCGAGCACGAGGGTCCCGCTGACCTGACGGACGTGCTGCTCGTCGGCGATCTCCTCGCATCGTTCCATGAATGGCCGGATTCACTGGAACTCAATCTGCAGGGGGTGCACGCGGTCAACCGGCTGGATCTCGACCGGGCGCGTCTCGAGCGGATCATCGAAGATTCAGCGACGGAGATAGCAGCGCTGCGACAGGCGCTCGGGCAGTAAATCGGGCGACGGGCAGTGTGCAACGGGCTGCGGGCCAGAGGCATCGGCTGCGCTGGCTGACGCGACTCCGTGCGGGGCAAGATGCACTCCGTATACTGGCGCAGTCATGAACGTACTCTTTGTATGCCTTGGGAATATCTGCCGATCCCCGACTGCTGAAGGCGTTTTTCGCACGCTCGCGGCCCGGGAGGCACCACAGCTCGTCTTGCACGCGGATTCGGCGGGCACCGGGAACTATCATCTCGGTGCGCCGCCCGATCGGCGCACACAGGAAGCGGCGTTGAGGCGCGGCTACGACCTCTCGGCCCTGCGCGCGCGTCAGGTCGAGAGCGTCGACTTCACGCGCTTCGATCTGCTGCTCGCGATGGATGAGAGCAATCTCGCGGACCTGCGCGCCCGCGCGCCCGAGGCGGTGCAGAAACGCCTGAAGCTCTTCCTGGAATTTGCGCCCGAGGCCGGGCGCATCGACGTTCCCGATCCCTACCATGGCACTGCGCGCGACTTCGATCTCGTCGTCGATCTCGTCGAGCGTGGCGCGCGGGGGTTGATCAGGGAGCTTGCGCGCTGAGAGGCGGCGGGCCGCGGGCTACGGGCTACGCGCTACGGGCCAACCGCGCACGGTCGTGCGCGTGCACTTCTTGCCCGCAGGGCGCAGCCCATAGCCCATAGCCCGTAGCCCGTAGCCCTCCGCCCGCTTACTCGTCGCGGCCCGGACCGGGCGCCTGATCGGTCGATGAGGGCGAAAAGCTCGCCGGCTTCGACGACCAGACGACATAGGGCTTCGATTCAGGCGATGCAGGTGCTGACGTGGGTGCCGCAGGCGCGGGTGATGATGGCTGCGAGGGCTCGGACGCAAAATCGAATTCGCGTGTGCGCTCGCGGCCGGGCTGCGACGCATCGTCACTGGCTGACGTACCTTCGCTGCCGGGTGCGCTCGATGCATCCCGCTCGCTCCGGTCGCGACCGCCGCGACGACCACGGCGTCCTCGACGGCGGGGTCGACGCTCGCCGTGTTCCTCGTTCTGCGGACCGGTGCCGCTTGCCGACTGATCGGGGCCCACGCTGCCATTGGCAGCGGGTGCGGCTGGGTCGGTATCTGGCGCAACCGCTGGGCGTTCGCGCTGTGCCTGCCGCTCCCGTTGCGCCTCGCGGTCCCGCTGACGCTGTGCTTCCCGCTGGGGGTCGCGCTGCGGGTCCCGCTGGCCTTCGCGCGGGCCGCGCTGCCGATCACGACTATCGCGGCTGTCACGCCCCTCACGGCGAGCGCTACTCTCGCCGGCCCCTCGCGCGCGCTGCTGCGAACCGTCACGCTCACCTTGGCTCTGGCCGTGGCGCGGGCGGTCGCCGCCACGATCACCCCGGTTGCCACGCTCGCCGCGGCGCTGCCGGTCGCGGTCGCGACCGCGATCGCGATCTCGATGATCGCGACGTGACCGATGGCCCTCGCCGCTGCCGGTGCGTGGCTCGGCGCCGGGTGCTGCGCTCGCAGGCGAGCCGTTGAGCCACTGTGTGATGCGAGCCCAGAATCCCCTTGCGGGTGCTTCGCGCCGCACCACCTCGACCGGCGCCGGGGCGCTCGCTGCAACGACGATCGGCGCGGCCGTCGCCGGCTGGAAGGTCGGTACGGCGGGCGCTTCCTGCGGCTTCTGCTGCCCGGTGGTCGGATCCGGAACGGCTGGAGGCGTCGGCATCTTGTAGGACGCGCGGCGAAACTCCGGCTGCTCCACTTCGTCGTGACGCAGGCGGCGGATCGAATACTCGGGCGTCTCGATGTTGTTGTTCGGCACGAGCACGAGTTCGACGTCACTCTTGTCCTCGAGCGTGCGCAGCCAGTCGCGTTTCTCGTTGATGAGGTAGGTCGCGACGTCGACCGGCACTTCGGCGATCACGCGCGCCGTGCGGTCCTTCCTCATCTCCTCGCCAATGAGACGCAGGATCGCGAGCGTCATGGATTCGACGCTCCGGATGCTGCCGATGCCGGAACAGCGTGGGCACGCAATGTGGCTCGACTCATCGAGCGAGGGACGCAGCCGCTGGCGCGACATCTCGAGGAGCCCGAAGCGCGACAGGTGGCCGATCTGGATGCGCGCGCGGTCCATGCGCACGGCATCGCGCAGCCGCTGCTCGACGTCGCGCTGGTTCTTCTGCGACTCCATGTCGATGAAGTCGATCACGATCAGCCCGCCGAGATCGCGGATGCGCAGCTGGCGCGCGATCTCGTCGGCAGCTTCGAGGTTGGTATTGAGTGCGGTCGTCTCGATGTCGCTGCCGCGCGTCGCGCGCGCGGAGTTGATGTCGATCGACACGAGCGCCTCGGTGTAGTCAATCACCAGGCTCCCGCCCGAAGGCAGCTGCACTTTGTGCGAATAGGCCGACTCGATCTGGCTCTCGATCTGGTAGCGCGTGAAGAGCGCGATGTCGTCGGTGTAGAGTTTCAGCTTGCGCTGCGAGTCGACGGGCATCGAGCGCTGCATGTACTCCTGCGCGGTGGCGAACGCAGCGGGGTCGTCGACGAGGCACTCGCCGATGTCATCCCCGAGATAGTCGCGCAGCGCGCGCGAAACAGGATCGCTCTCGCGATAGACGAGGAACGGGGCAGGGCGGCCTTCGATCGCGCCGGCGATCTGCCCCCACTGCTGCGTCAGGTTGTCGAGGTCCCACTGCAGTTCTTCCACCGTGCGACCGACTCCGGCCGTGCGCACGATCGCGCCCATGCCGTCCGGCACCTTGAGCGCGTCCATGGCCTGGCGCATCTGGTCGCGATCCTCCCCTTCGATACGGCGCGAGACGCCGCCGGCGCGGGGGTTGTTCGGCATCAGCACGAGGAAACGGCCTGCGAGGCTGATGAAAGTGGTGAGAGCCGCGCCCTTGTTGCCGCGCTCTTCCTTCTCCACCTGCACCACGACTTCCTGACCTTCGGTCAGGAGCTCGCGGATGTTCATGCGACCGCCATCGGGCGCCTTCCTGAAATATTCCTTCGAAATGTCCTTCAGCGGCAGGAAGCCGTGACGGTCCGAACCGTAGTCGACGAAGCACGCCTCGAGCGACTGCTCGACACGCGAGATGCGACCCTTGTAGATGTTCGCTTTCTTCTGTTCTTTGGACGGTAACTCGATCGAGAGGTCGTAGAGTTTCTGACCATCAACCAGTGCGACGCGCAACTCTTCCTGTTGAGTTGCGTTGACCAGCATTCTTTTCATTTGCCCCTTCTGTGGATGCAGGGGCCGACCGGCGGGCGGAAAAAGATGAATCGGACGCGGGGATTTCGCGAGGCAAGGATTGCTGCACGTTTTATCGACCGCCCCTTTTGGCGTGGGCGGTGCGCCGAAAACCTTTGGTCCGCCTGAGCAGCGCGATCGGCGCTCGGGTCGGCCTTAGTTGATTGCGATGGCCCCACCGGATGGGACCAACTAACATGCGGCGCGTTACGGCACCGCGGACTTGATTAGCCTATCAAACGACCTATTGAAAAACAATATCTTACGCTTACGCCATGATTGAACGCAGCAAAGTCCGCCAGGCCGAGGTATCCGGGGATGAGGCTGGACTGCGCCTCGACAAGTACCTGTCCAGGGCCCTGCCGCAGGTTCCGGTCGGTCATGTTTTCCGGCTGATCCGCAAGGGCGAAGTGAGGGTCAACGGCAAGCGGGCACAGGGGTCGCAGCGTTTGCAGGCGGGTGACACGGTGCGGATCCCCCCGATCCGGACTGAGCCGCCCCCGGCCACGGTGGATGGCGTACCGGTGATGAGACGGGTGCCGCCGAGGCTGATCGAGGAGGTCCGCGCCAGCGTCATTCATCGGGACGAGATACTGCTCGCTGTCAACAAGCCGGCGGGTCTCGCGGTGCACGGTGGCAGCGGCGTGTCGTTCGGCGTGATCGAAGCGTTGCGAGCCGCGTACCCGGAGGACGAACTCGAACTGGTGCATCGCCTCGACCGCGACACGAGTGGCTGTCTCCTCATCGCACGCAAGGCGTCGGCGCTGCGCACCCTGCATGCGCTGCTGCGCGAGCATGCGTTCGACAAGCGCTATCTTGCTCTCGTGGCCGGCAAATGGGACCTCGGCAAGAAGCGTATCGACATGCCGCTGCGCACCGATCTGCGTGTCGGCGGCGAGCGGACCGTGAAAGCCCATTCCTCTGGAAAGAGCGCCGTGAGCGATTTTCGTCCCGTGCAGTTCTTCGGCAACCGCGCCTCGCTCCTCGAGGTGTCCATCATGACGGGGCGCACGCACCAGATCCGTGTGCACGCAGCCTACGCAGGCCACCCGGTGGCTGGCGACGAAAAATACGGTGACGCGCAGGCCAACGCGGCACTCAGGGAATTCGGTCTCACGCGCATGTTCCTGCACGCCTCGAGCGTGAGCTTCGAGTGGCCGCGCGGTGGCACCGTGAGTCTCAACGCGCCGCTGCCGCCGGAGCTCGCCTCGGTGATCGATCGGCTCGCTGCGGCGCCGAAAGCGCGTGGCGTCAGGGGACTGCGAGCCCCGCGCCGCGCAAGGCGCCCGCCAGCCAGATGAGCGGCAGGCCGACGAGCGCGGTCGGGTCCTGCGATTCGACCCGTTCGAAGAGGCTGATGCCGAGCCCTTCCACCTTGAAGCCACCGGCGCAGTCGAAGGGCTGCTCGCGTTCGACGTAGCGATTGATTTCGTGAGGCGTGAGCGCGCGCGCGACCACGCGCGTGATATCGGTGTGCGAGCGCTCGACGCCAGCCTCGAGCCCGACGAGCGTACAGGCCGTGTAGAAGATGGCCGTTTGCCCGGCGAGGGTCGCAAGCTGTGCCCGGCAGCGATCTGCATTGCCAGGCTTGTCGAGGACTGAATCGCCGAGAGCCGCAACCTGGTCCGAGCCGATGACGAGCGCGCCAGGATATCGTTGCGCGATCGCGTGAGCCTTGGCGCGCGCGAGTCGCGCGGCACGGGCAGCCGGTGATGCGTCGTGCCCGGCGGACTCATCGACTCCGGGGGACTCGGTCAGGAACGGCAGACCGAGGCGGCCGAGCAGCTCACGCCGGTACCGGGAGGTCGATGCCAGAATTAGCGTCCGGTGAAACAACGACTTATGGGAGGTTTTCTTTGACTCGGCGGATGCTCGTACCTATTATACGCGCCCCATGCCGGATGGCTGGTCACGCCCCCTCGACGCCGAGCGCCTGGCGGATGGCCGCACGGACATCGATTTTGCGATTCCGCTGCGCGAGCTGTCGCGGCTTGCGCCGCAACTGGCGCGTGGGGAAGGCATGGCGCGGGGCAGAGCGTCTTTCGTGCGCGAGCGGACCCTTGCGGTCGTGGACCTCGCTGTCGACGCGAGCGTGCCGCTGACCTGCCAGCGATGCCTGCAGCCGATGGAGTGGGCGGTTGCGAGTCGCGCGCGGGTTGCGATTGTGAATGACGCCACGGCCGCAGACCGTGTGGCGCCGGAATTTGAGACCGTGATAGCCCCCGGTGGGCGGATCTCGGTCGGTGAGCTCGTCGAGGAAGAGCTGCTGCTTGCACTGCCCATTATCGCCCTGCATCCGGAGGGCGAGGCGTGCGGGGCGCAGGCCGTAGACGAGTCGGATGGAAAGACACAGAAACCGTTCGCGGAACTCGCGGCGCTGCTGAAGCGAAGCCCGTGAACTGGTGAGGAGTAGAGCAAATGCCTGTTCAAAAGAGCCGCCGTACGCCATCCACACGTGGCATGCGCCGTGTGCACGACAAGCTGGCAAAGCCGGCGCTGTCGATCGACCCGCAGTCGGGCGAGACCCACATGCGTCATCGCATCACGCCGGACGGCTTCTATCGCGGCAAGCGTGTCATTGAAAAGCCCGCCGGGAACGAAGGCGAAGAGTGAGCGGCGGCGCCGCAGCAAGGGCGCCGGATTGATACCTCTGATCCAGCTGACATCGCGTGCCGACGCTCGCGATTGACGTCATGAGCGGCGACCTCGGCGCACCTGAATGTGTGCCGGGCGCTTTGCTCGCGCTTGGACAGGCGTCGGACCTGCATCTCGAACTGGTCGGCAACCCCGCAACGATCGAGCCGCTCCTTGCCCCGGCGAGCGCTGCGCTGCGCGCTCGTGTGAGTATCGTGCCGGCCAGCGATGTCGTGCCGATGGACGAGTTGCCGCGCGCAGCGATCCGCCACCGCAAGGCTTCCTCGATGCGTATCGCCATCGATCGGGTCAAGGCTGGGGCGGCGCTCGGTTGTGTCAGCGCCGGCAACACCGGGGCGCTCACGGCGATCGCCCATTTCGTCCTCAAGACCGTCCCGCACGTCGAGCGTGCACCGATCATGTCGGCGTTGCCCGCAGCCCATGGATTCGCGTACATGCTCGACCTCGGCGCAAACATCACCGCGACCGCGGAGCAACTGCGACAGTTCGCGCTGATGGGCTCGATCGTCGCGCGCGATGTTTTCGGGATTGCGGAGCCGCGCGTCGGTCTCCTCAACGTCGGCTCGGAGGACATCAAGGGCCACCAGACGGTGCAGGCGGCCAACGCACTCATCGCCGGCAGCGCCGTGCGCTACCTCGGTTTCATCGAGGGTGACGACATCTTTTCCGGCAAGGTCGACGTCGTGGTGACCGACGGATTCACGGGAAATGTCGCGCTCAAGTCGATGGAGGGCCTGGCGCGGCTGATCACCGGCAGGATGCGCACCGAGTTCATGCGATCGACGGCCAGTCGCATTGCGGCGCTGTTCGCCCGGCCGGTCCTGAAGCGGGTCGGGGCGACACTCGATCCGCGCCAGTACAACGGCGCTTGCATGGTCGGTCTGCGGGGAGTCGTGGTAAAAAGCCATGGACGTGCGGATCGCACCGCTTTCGCGCTCGCGATCGCGCTCGCGCGCACCGCGGCGATCCATGACATACCCGGTTGCGTCGCAAAGGCGCTCGGGTCGAACAGCGCAGAGCAGGGGACCTGATGTACTCGCGAATTGCCGGCACGGGCAGCTACCTGCCCGAAAAAGTGGTCACGAACTTCGATCTGTCGAAGACGATGGATACCACGGATGAGTGGATCCGTGAACGCACCGGCATCGTCCAGCGCCATATTGCGGTGGAAGGCGAGACGACAGTGGATCTCGCCGAGCAGGCTGCGCGCCGCGCGATCGAGGCCGCCGGCATCGACCCACGCGAAATCGACCTTATCGCCTTCGGCACGACGACGCCCGACATGATTTTTCCGAACTGCGGCGTGTTGTTGCAGGATCGGCTCGGCCTGCGCGGCTGTCCCGCCATGGGGCTCGAGGCAGCATGCAGCAGTTTCATCTACGCACTGTCTGTCGCCGACAAGTTCATCCGGCTGGGCGACGCAAAGTGCGCGCTCGTGATCGGCGCGGAAACCTTGTCCCGCATCTGCGACTGGACGGATCGTGGCACCGCCATCCTCTTCGGCGATGGCGCCGGCGCCGTCGTGCTGAAGCCGGACAGCGAGATCGGCATCATCTCGACGCACCTGCACGCCGACAGCGCCTACAAGGACCTGCTCTATTGTCCGGCGGGTGTGTCGCGGGGTATCGGCCGTCCGGGCGACCCGCCGATGCATATCAAGATGGCGGGCAACGAGACCTTCAAGGTTGCCGTCAACACCCTCGGCCGGATCGTCGATGAGACGCTGGCCGCGAACTCGCTCGACAAGTCGGCGATCGACTGGCTCGTGCCGCACCAGGCCAATATCCGCATCATCCAGGCGACGGCGCGCAAGCTCGACATGCCGATGGAGCGCGTGATCGTGACCGTCGACAGGCACGGCAACACATCGGCTGCCTCGGTACCGCTCGCGCTCGATGAAGGTGTACGCAGCGGCCGCATCAAGCGTGGCGAGATGCTGTTGCTCGAGGCCTTCGGTGGCGGCTTCACCTGGGGTTCGGCGCTCTTGAGATACTGAGCGCCGCTAGAGCGCGGCTTCCTCCCTGGAAAGCTCTTCCGGGTGGCACGGCAACGCTTCGATACAGCGCCTGTCGGCCTCCGCAACTGGTAGCGGCGAGTAGAGCTCTGTCGAGCGCACGTAGCTCATCATCTTGCGGCCCATGACCTTGAGCTGCGTTTCATGCATGCGCAGCGCGAGGCGCTTGGCTTCACGCGCCTCGCTGTCGAGCGCGAATTGCATCCAGGGGAGGGAGCGGCCGCGCGGGGGCGGCGTTTGCGGCAGCGCCGGGTGCAGGCCGCGCGGCGTTGGCCACGCCCGCCCGCCGTGGACGATCCAGTAATTCACGCGGTCGATTTCGCCGCGCGTGCCAAAGATGCGCATCGCGAGAATGCCGCTCGCGCGATGATCCGGGTGCGCATCGTACGGGCTCGGCGCGAGCACGAGCGTCGGGCGCACGCGCTCGACGACCTGCGCGAAATCGCGCTCGAGGCTCGCGCCGTCATACGGTGACCCCGGATTGAGCGCCTGCTCCCAGGGCACGGCATCGGCACCCGTGTATTTCGACCGATAGGGCGATTCGTAATGGTCGAGCAGCAGTGCGAGCACACCGCGGTCCGGGTAGCCAAGGAAGTAAAGCCCGTTCGCTTCGACGCCGAGCACCTGCGCGGCGTTCTGCGCTTCGTCGATGCGGCGCCTGGCGAGCGCGCGCATATCGGCGTACTTCGGGCGCGCCTTTCTCTGCACGACCATCGCGTCGAGCCTGAAGCCGCCGCCGCTCGTCACCCAGACGATGGCAACCTGCGCGCCGGCGCGGCGCGCCTCGGCGATGAGCCCGCCGCAGCAGAGTGACTCGTCATCAGGGTGCGGCGAGACGATGAGGATGCGGTCGGATGCCTCGACGGGCGGCATCGGTGGCAGTGCTTGCGCCGTCGCAGCCGTCGCGCCGGCGAGGGCAGCCAGGACGGCGAGAATCGGGACGGGATGCATGCTTCGAGAATATCGTGCGGCGGGCGGTGCGCAACGGGCGGAGGGCGGCGGGCAATGGGCCAGAGGCGTTGGCTGCTGCTCAACGCTCTTGCCGCCGCAAAAGAAAACGCCGCGCTGGGCGCGGCGTTTTCGGGGTCGAGCGAAGTAACTGCTTACTTCGAGATCGAACGCTTGAACATGCGGTCGATCTTCTCGTTGGTCGCGTCACAGCACGACTGGCTGGCCTGCGCAGCGGCAAGCGCCTGGTTCGCGGTGCTCTGTGCGCCGCTCGCCGTCGAAGAGGCCGACTGGGCAGCCGAAGAGGCCGCGTCCGCCGAGCTCTTGGCACCCGCGACGTCCGACGAGAGTCGGCCGACCTGCGCCTTCAGGTCATCAACCTGCGCCTGCAGCGGCTTGAGGTCCGTGCAGCCGACAAGCATGACAACAGCGGCTGCCGCCGCAACTTTAACGATCGCGCTCTTCATAGAAGTCCCCTTCATGTGGATACAGAAACCAGTGTCGGCCGAACGTTAGCACATTGCATTATGTCGGCGGCCACGCGGCGCAACTGCAACAAATCCAGCCGCGGATTGCAAGAATTTCCATCTTACGCTCGTGTCGGAATTTGCCGACAACGGAGTCGAACAGCGA
>CAUJHX010000088.1 GCA_963204795.1 Pseudomonadota bacterium
GAGCGATACCGGCTGTCCGCCGCCCGCATTGTTGGTGAGCGTGATCATCACGCAGGGCACGTCGGCGGCACGGCGCTCGAGCAATTGAGCGAGCGCGGCAAGATCCATGTTGCCCTTGAAGGGGAAGGCGCTCGTGAAGTCGGCTGCCTCGACGCAGGGCAGGTCGAACGCTTCTGCGCCTGTCGCCTCGATGTTGCCGCGGGTCGTGTCGAAATGGGTGTTCGAGGGGATCACACGTCCGGCGCCGCCCAGGATCGAGAACAGGATGGCTTCCGCCGCCCGCCCCTGGTGGGTCGGAATGACGTGCCGGAAGGGCATCAGGCCCTGCACGGCGGCAAGGAATCTGTAAAACGAGGGCGAACCGGCGTACGACTCATCGCCGCGCATCACGGCGCTCCACTGCGCGGCGCTCATCGCGCCGGTGCCGGAATCGGTGAGCAGATCGATCAGCACGTCGTCCGAGTGCAGCCCGAACAGGTTGAAGTGTGCGGCTGCGATGAGCCGCTCGCGGTCCGCACGGGTGGTCAGCCGGATCGGCTCGACCACCTTCATGCGGAAGGGTTCGATGATGGTTTTCATGATGAGACCCCTGTGGGCCGCATAGCCTGCCACAGCAGAGCCGCCGGCATTCAGGCAAAATACGCGGCCCTGACCGGAGAGCCAGCTTTCTATGTGCGGAATCGTCGGTGCCGTCGCGGAACGCAATATCGTACCCATCCTGATCGAAGGCCTGCGGCGGCTCGAGTATCGGGGTTATGACTCCGCGGGCCTCGCCGTGCTCGACGACGCTCAGCACCTCGAACGGGTGCGCACCGTCGGCAAGGTGAAAGTGCTCGAGGAGGCGCTCGGCAAGCAGCCGCTCGCCGGCAGGCTCGGCATCGCACATACGCGCTGGGCCACGCACGGCGTGCCGAGCGAGCGCAACGCGCATCCGCACGTGTCGCGCGACGGTCTGGCGATCGTGCACAACGGCATCATCGAGAACCACGAAGAATTGCGCGCCGAACTCACGCGCGCGGGCTACAGCTTCACGTCCGAGACCGACACCGAAGTCATTGCGCACCGCGTGCACCACCACCTCGCAAAGCTGCGGGACCTCTTCAAGGCGGTGCGTGCCACCGTCGCCGAGCTCGAGGGCGCCTATGCGCTCGCCGTGGTGAGCTCTGCCGCACCGGACCGCGTGATCCTTGCGCGCGAAGGCTGCCCGGTCGTGATCGGTCTCGGCGTCGGCGAGAATTTCGTCGCCTCCGATGTCGCGGCACTGCTGCCCGTGACCCGCAGGTTCATCTTCATGGAAGAGGGTGATGTGGCCGAGGTGAGCCGCACCGCCGTGCGCATCATCGATCGCGAAGGCAAGGTGGCCGATCGGCCGGCGCACGAAAGCGAGCTGTCGGCCGACGCGGCGGAGAAGGGCCAGTACCGGCACTTCATGCTGAAGGAAATCCACGAGCAGCCGCGCGCCATCGCGAATACGCTGCAGGAGCGTGTGGCCAACGGCCGGCTGCTCGACGCCGCTTTCGGACCCGCCGCCAGCGAAATCTTCCGGCGCACCGAGCACGTGCACATCGTCGCCTGCGGCACGAGCTTCCACGCCGGCGCCGTCGCGCGCTATTTTCTGGAGCAGATCTGCAAGCTGCCCTGCTCGGTCGAGATCGCGAGTGAATACCGTTACCGCAATCCGGTCGTCCTGCGCAATTCGCTCTTCGTGACGATTTCGCAGTCGGGCGAGACCGCCGATACGCTCGCGGCGCTGCGGCTCGCAAAGCAGGCCGGCTATCTCGCTTCGCTCGCGGTCTGCAACCAGCCGGAGAGCTCGCTCGTGCGCGAGTCGGAACTCGTGATGCTGACGCGCGCGGGCCCCGAGATCGGCGTCGCATCGACCAAGGCGTTCACGACCCAGTTGACGGCACTGTCGATGCTGGTGGTCGCGCTCGCGAAGTATCACGGCGCGGACGCCGAGCGCGAGCGCGGCCTCGTGGCGCGCCTGGTCGAACTCCCCGGCCTGATCGAGAAGACGCTCACGCTCGACCCCGTGATCCACAAGCTCGCCGAGCGCTTCGCCGACAAGCAGCACACGCTGTTCCTCGGCCGCGGTGCGCTGCACCCGATCGCGATGGAAGGCGCGCTGAAGTTGAAGGAGATTTCCTACATCCACGCCGAGGCCTACCCGGCGGGCGAACTGAAGCACGGTCCGCTCGCGCTCGTCGACGCGGGCATGCCGGTCATCACCGTCGCGCCGAACAACGACCTCCTCGAGAAGCTCAAGTCGAACCTGATGGAGGTGCGCGCCCGTGGTGGCGAGCTGTTCGTCTTCGCCGATCCGGAAGCGGGCATCGAGTCGTCGGAGGGTGTGACCGTGATCCAGATGCCGAAGCACGTCAGCTACTTCCAGGCCCCGGCCGTCTACACGGTCCCGTTGCAGCTGCTCTCGTATCATGTGGCGATCCTGAAGGGCACCGACGTCGACCAGCCGCGTAATCTCGCGAAAAGCGTCACAGTCGAGTAATCTCGGCGGTCCCCGACCGTTCGATGGAGGAGCGCCATGGCAGCGGAAGAGAACCCGTACACCCAGCACTACGTCGTGAAGAAGGGCGACACGCTCTCGAAGATCGCCAAGGAACTTTACGGCGATCCGATGCTCTACCCGAAGATCTTCGAAGCAAACCGCGACATTCTGTCGGACCCTGACCGGATCAAGCCGGGACAGAAGCTGCGTATCCCCTGACCGGCAGATCCCCCGAGGAGAACCCCATGTTCAAGCGAAGTTTCCTGATCACCGCCGTCGCGATGCTCGCGCTCGCCGCAGGTTGCGCGAACCAGAAGGGCCCGGCGACGAAGGCGATCGCCGATGCGGAAGCCGCCATTGCGGCATTCAAGGACGATGCCTCGCGCCTTCTGCCGAACGATCTGTCGTCGATCGAGACGACCGTGGCGGGGCTGAAAGACAATCTCGCCAAGGGCGACTACAAGGCCGTGCTCGCGGCGGCGCCCGAGCTCACGAAGAAGATCACCGAGCTGCGCGACGCCACAGCGGCAAAGAAGGCGGAGTGGGAAGCGGCTACTGCGGCCGCGAAAGAGCAATGGACCGCCTACGCTGCGGATCTGCCGAAGATGGTCGAAGCGATCCAGAGTCGCGTGGACATTCTCGGCAAGGCGAGGCGGCTGCCGAAGAACGTGTCGAAGGAAGCGTTCGATGGCGCGAAGGCAGGGCTCGACTGGATGAAGGCCAACTGGGCTGAAGCGAACGATGCATTCAACTCCGGCAACGCGATCGATGCGGCTGCCAAGGCGCAAGCCGTGAAGGACAAGGGCGCTGAAGTGCTCAAGCAGCTGGGCCTTGCCCCCTCGGCATGAGCGGCACGCGCGACGACGCGGCGAATGATGGTGCCGCCGGTGACGACCTGCGCGACCTGATCGCGCAGGCCGAGGAAATGCTCCATTCGCTCGGCGGCCAGACAGGGGAGGCCGCCCAGCGACTGCGCGAGCGCGTCGAAGCCACGGTCAGGAGCGCCCGCTCACGGCTGTCTTCCATGGAAGACGACGCCCGCGCGCTGACCGAGCAGGCCGCCGATACGGCCGACCAGTACGTGCGCGGCAATCCCTGGGCGGCCGTGGCGATTGCCGCGGCGGCCGGGGTCATCGTCGGTGCGCTGTTGTCGCGGCGGCGCTGAGGCGCGCGGCGCGCGGCCCGTGGTCCCCACCACCCAGCGGGTACTTGAAGAGGCACTCAGTCTCGGGGCACAGGGTCTGCGTATCGCGCAGACCCGTCTCGAGATCCTCGCCGTCGACCTCGAGCGTGAAAAGGCTGCGCTCGCGCGTCAGCTTGCGCTCGCGGTGGCCTGCGGCACGAGCGCGGCGCTCGCGGTGTTTGCCGCAATCCTGTGGGCGGCGCTCGCCCTCGAGCCGCGCACCCGCTTCATCGTGCTCGGCGCGCTTGCGGCTGTACTCGTAGTGGTGGCCATTCTCTGCGGCGTGCTCTTCCGGCGCGGTGCCCTGCGCCGCGAGCGCCTGTTCGCGCTGCTGATCGATACGCTCAAACGTGACAGTGAAGCCCTCGAGCCTGGAAGAACGCGCGAAGCTGCTTGAGCTCGAAGCGGAGCTGCAGCGGCGCACGTTGCGCGCATCGGTCGACACGCTCGCCGGCGCCAGGGGCATCACATGGGTGCTCGCCGGGGCGTCGCTTGCCACGAAGCTCACGGTGCTGCGGCGGGCGAAGTGGACAGGCTACGCG
>CAUJHX010000089.1 GCA_963204795.1 Pseudomonadota bacterium
ATAGCAGCCGACACCGTTCCGCTTTGCCCAGTCGCCGAGTCGTTTCGCGTTTTTCGCGAGGCGGTTGCCGAACATGCGCGCGCCTGCCGTCTCGCGCAACGAGGGATCGGAGAGCGGACGCGGGCGCCGAAAATCGCGCACGCTGCCCGGCTCCACCTCGAAACGCAGCAGGCGGCACTCGAGCGCGCCGTTCCATACGGTGTGCGTGCGCTGTGCGCGCAGGCCCATATCGAGACCCAGATCCGGCGCACCAGTGATCACGGCGGCACGCCAGCCCTGGAAGCGATCGCGCAACACCGCGCCGAGTTCGCGATGCAGCGCGCGCGCCGTCTCGCGATCTTCGAGACGCACGCCGTACGGCGGATTTGTGCAGAGCAGGCCGCGCAGGGCGCCGGGCTTCGCCTCCGACAGAGACGCCTGCGTGAATTCGATCCAGTCCGCGACGCCGGCGCGCGCTGCGTTGTCTCGCGCCGTGCGGACGGCGCGGGGATCCGCATCGCTGCCGCGAATGGTGGGCGGCGCGGGCGCGTGTTGCCGCACACGCGCCGCAGCGGCGGCGTGCAACTCCTGCCACAGCGCCGCGTCGTGCCCCTTCCAGCCGCGAAAGCCGAAGTATTCGCGCTTGAGGCCGGGGGCGATATTGGCGGCGATCAGTGCTCCTTCGATGACGATCGTGCCCGAGCCGCACATCGGATCGATCAGCTCCACACCCTCGGCCGCGAGCGCGGGCCAACCGGCGCGAACCAGAATGCCAGCGGCCACATTCTCGCGCAGCGGCGCCTCACCCGCCTGCGACCGATAGCCGCGCCGGTGCAGTCCCTCACCCGACAGATCGATCGAAACGGTCACCGCGGGCCCGTTCGCATGCGCGTGCACGCGCACCGAAGGGCGCTCGAGCGCGACGTCAGGGCGCCGCCCGCATGCTTCGCGCAGCGCGTCGCAGATTGCGTCCTTCACGCGCTGCGCGCCATAACGGGTGTGGTTGATGGCAGGGTGACGGCCGCTGAAATCGCAGGCGAGCGTGCCATCCGGATCGACGTGTTCACTCCACGGCAGCGCACGCAGCGCCGTGTACAGGGCATCCGCCGTTTCCGCCCTGAGCTGCGCGATCTCGAGAAACACCCGGCTCGCGAGGCGCGACTCGAGGCAGGCGCGATACGCCACTTCCAGCGGACCCGCGAAGGCCACGCCAAGGGCACGCTCGCGCACCTCGTGCGCGCCAAGCGCGGACAGCTCCACGGCCAGCAGGTCCGCAAAGCCGCGCGGCGCGCTGGCGAGAAAGCGCATCACGCGCGCGGCGGCCACGGCACCCTGAGCGGTCACGACAGATCGAGCCAGGTCGTCTTCAGCTCCGTGTACTTGTCAAATGCGTGCAGCGACTTGTCGCGGCCGATACCCGATTGTTTGAAGCCGCCGAACGGCACCGTGATGTCGTCCGCATCGTAGCAATTGACATAGACAGTACCCGCGCGCAGCGCGCGCGCCGTGCGGTGCGCCGTCGTCACATCTCGCGTCCAGATCGCCGCAGCGAGCCCGTAGTCGACATCGTTCGCGATTTCGATGGCCTGCTCGACGGTGTCGAACGTGATGGTCGCGAGCACCGGCCCGAAAATCTCCTCGCGCGCGACGCGCATGCCGCGCTCGACGCCGTCGAAGACGGTCGGCTCGACGAAATAGCCACCCGTCTCCTCGCGGACGCGGCGGCCGCCGAGGGCGATCCTTGCGCCTTCTTCGCGCCCCGTGTCGATGTAGCCGAGTACGCGCTTCATCTGCGTCTCATCGACGATGGCGCCGAGCTTCGTTGCCGGATCGAGCGGATCGCCGGGTGCCATCGCGCGACCGATCTCTGCCACCTTCTCGAGCACGGCGTCCCTGGCGGCGCGCTGCACGAGCAGGCGCGAGCCGGCCGAGCACATCTCGCCCTGGTTGAAGAAGATCGCGTAGGCAGCCGCAGTCGCCGCGCGCTCGAGATCGGGATAGTCAGCGAGCACGATGTTGGGCGATTTGCCGCCGCATTCGAGCGACACGCGCTTCATGTTCGACTGCGCGGCATACTGCATCACGAGCTTGCCCGTCGCGGTCGAGCCGGTGAAGGCAATCGCGCCGACATCCATCGAGAGCGCCAGCGCCTTGCCGGCCGTGTGGCCGTAGCCGGGCACCACGTTGAAGACGCCCGGCGGCAGGCCCGCCTCGATCGCAAGCTGCGCGACCCGGATCGCGGTGAGTGGCGATTTCTCCGAGGGCTTCAGCACGAGCGAGTTGCCGGCGGCGAGCACCGGACCGATCTTCCAGGCAGCCATCACGAGCGGAAAGTTCCACGGCACGATCGCGCCGACGACACCGATCGGCTCCCGCGTGACGAGCGCGAGCGCCTCGGGACCGGTGGGTGCAACCTCGTCGTAGATCTTGTCCACGGCTTCGGCATACCACTGGATCGCGCGTGCGGCGCCGGGAATATCGACCTTGAGGCTGTCCGTGATCGGCTTGCCCATGTCGAGTGTCTCGAGCAGAGCGAGTTCGTCGCGATGCGCGAGGATCGACTGCGCGAAGGCCGAGAGCACCTTCTTGCGGTGCGAGGGCTTCGTGCGCGACCACGCACCTTTTTCGAACGCCGCTTTCGCGGCCGCGACCGCGCGCTCGATGTCGGGCGCATCGCCCGCCGAGATGCGACCAATGACCCGACCCGTCGCGGGGTTCACGTTGTCGAATTGCGCTCCGGACAGCGCCTCCACATAGGTGCCGTCGATGAACGCGCGTGATTCCGGCGCGAGTTGCGCGGCGCGTTCGCGCCAGGTCGAGACGTTGACGGGCATGGAAACCTCTTCGGGGTCAGAAAGTCGGGGGCGCGCTCGCGCTGATGATCTCACACGGCTCGCGTCCCACGTTCCGGAAGCGATGCGGAATCGAGCTCGAGAAATAATAGGCTTCGCCGGGGCCGAGCACCCGCGAGGTACCACCGACCGTCAGTTCGATCCGGCCGCGAATCACGACGCCGCCCTCTTCCCCACGATGCGCCAGCGCGTCGTCGCCGGTTGCGGCACCGGGCGCATAACGCTCTCGCAGGATCGTGAGCTGGCGCGCCGGACGCCGCGCGGCAACCAGGCGCAGCGATACATCGTCCGAGCCGATTTCAACCAGCTCGTCATCCCCGTAGAAGATCTGCGGCGTCTCTTCGACGTTGATCGTGAAGAACTCGGCAAGCGACATGGGCACACCATCGAGCACTTTCTTCAGCGAACCGACCGAGGGGCTCACGCGGTTCTGCTCGATCAGCGAAATGAGCCCGTTCGTCACCCCTGCGCGGCGCGCAAGCTCGCGCTGCGACAAGCCATAGATCAGCCGAACACTGCGCAGTCGCGCGCCGACATCGATGCTCATGTGGACAACCTGTTTAGCATCATGGACGAAATGAGCCGAATTTCGGCCTTTCTCGCC
>CAUJHX010000090.1 GCA_963204795.1 Pseudomonadota bacterium
GCATAGCGTCGCTCGAGCGCCTGTCTGAGTGCGCCGTAGTCGTCCCCGGGTGCAACGCCCACGATGTTGAAGCGACGGTATTCTTTCTTGAGCGGCCCGTCGGGCCCGAAAACGACGCACGACGCCACGGTGCCCTCGCCCGCTGTGTGACTCACGTCGAAGCATTCCATGCGTGCGGGAGGCGCCGGCAGGTCGAGCGCCGCCGCGAGCGCGAGGCCCATTTCGGCAACGCCCTCACGTTGCGCGCGCCGCATGCGCAGCGCCTGCGCCGCATTGTCGGCCGTGAGCGCGACCCAGCGCGCGGCGAGCCCGCGCGCCGGACGGCTGACGCTCGCCTGTCGGCCGGCGCGCTGCCCGAGAGCTGCAGCGAGCGGCTCCGCGTCGGGCAATGCGAGGTTCACATAGATCTCGCGTGGCGGTTCGGTCGCTGCGTAGTACTGCATCAGAAAGGAGGACAGCGCCTCTTCCGGCTCCGCAAGTCCTGCGGCCGGGAATGATGTCGCGGTGCCGAGATTGCGACCACCGCGCACCAGCATCACGCTCACCGCGAGTTCAGTAGGCTCGCCGACGAGCGCGAACACGTCGACGTCGCGATGGCTGCCGGCGGTCACGACCTGTTGCGCCTGAATGTCGCGCAGCGCCGCCAACTGGTCGCGTATCCCTGCCGCTTTCTCGAACTCGAGCGCGGCGGCCGCCGCTTCCATGCGGGTAGTCAGCGAGCGTTCGATGTCGGCGCTTCGGCCCTCCAGCAGGTCGATGGCAGCCGCGACATCGCGCGCATAGTCCTCGCGCGAGATGTACCCGACACAGGGTGCCGTACAGCGGCCGATCTGGTATTGCAGACAGGGCCGGCTGCGGCTGGCGAAGAAACTGTCGCGACAGTTGCGGATCCGGAAGAGCTTCTGGATCTGCGCAAGCATCCCGTTGACGGAGGATGCGCTCGGGAAGGGACCGAAATAGCGGCCGTCGCGGCGCCGTGGGCCGCGATAGGAGAGAAAGCGCGGAAAATCGTGGTTGGTGCGCAGCAGTATGTAGGGAAAACTCTTGTCGTCCCGCAGCAGCACGTTGTAACGCGGCCGATGCTCCTTGATCAGGTTGTACTCGAGCAGCAGGGCCTCGACTTCGGAATTGGTGACCGTGACTTCGATGCGCGCAATCTGCGCGACGAGCGCCGCCACTTTCGGTGCGAGGTTGCGCGGACTGAAGTAGCTCGCGACGCGCGCGCGCAGCTGCCGCGCCTTGCCGACATACAGGATCTGGCCATCCGCGCCATACATGCGATAGATGCCGGGCCGCAGCGGGAGTGTCGCCACGAAGGCTTTCGGGTCGAACGGCTCGCTCATGGTCGCGCCGGCACGAGGCCGGCCAGCGTCGCGGCCCGCCCGAGTGCGTCGCAAAACATCCCGGTGGTCAGGCGCCGCGTCTGGGTGTTGTAGCGGCTGCAGTGATAGGAGTCGACCAGCCAGCGATCATGCGGCAAGGCATGCTCGGCACCGTGTGCGAACACATGGGCCGGGCGCTTCAGGGCGTATGCCGCCAGCACCGCATCGTGGGCAATGCGTCCGAGGGCGAAAATCACCCGCACGCTTTCGAGCGTCGCGAGTTCGGCACGCAGAAAATCGAGACACTGCCTTGCCTCGAGCGGTGTCGGCCTGTTCCCTGGCGGCACGCATTTCACCGCGTTGGTGATGCGCACGCCACGCAGCGTCAGTGCATCGCGCGCCGAGTCTGATCGCGCCTGCGACGCGAGCCCGAGTCCGTGCAGGCTTTCGTACAGCAGGATGCCAGCGTAATCGCCCGTGAAAGGCCTGCCGGTGCGATTCGCGCCGTGCAGGCCAGGGGCGAGCCCCACGATCAGCAGGCGCGGATCGGATGCCCCGAATGCCGGAACCGGCGCACTGAAATAGTCGGGGTGCATGCGCCGCGTCTCGCGGCGATACTCGACGAGGCGCGGGCAGCGCCGGCAATCGGCATCGAAGCAGGCGGATGCGGTGGTGCGGATGCCATCGTCCCCGGCGCAAGCGTCAATCTGCATCGCGGGATCTTAGCAACTTCGGCCAGCCCGCTCGGCACTCCCGGTGCGCCCGCGCTCACGCGCTCCTGAATTGCTGCTCCTCCGTGGAGCCGCTCATCGCAGTCACAGAGGACTGCCCGCCCGTGACCACCTGCGTCACTTCATCGAAATAACCCGCGCCCACTTCGCGCTGGTGTTTCGTGGCGGTATAGCCGAGCGGCTCAGCCCCGAACTCTTCCTGCTGCAGTTTCACGTAAGCCGTCATCTGGCTTTCGCGATAGCCCTTCGCGAGCTGGAACATCGAGAAGTTCAGAGCGTGGAAGCCGGCGAGCGTGATGAACTGGAACTTGTAGCCCATCGCACCGAGCTCGCGCTGGAACTTCGCGATCGTGGTGTCGTCGAGCTTCTTCTTCCAGTTGAAGGACGGTGAGCAGTTGTAGGCAAGCGGCTTGCCCGGAAACTCCTTGTGGATGCCTTCCGCGAACTGCCTTGCTTCGCCGAGATCCGGGTGTCCGGTCTCGCACCAGAGCATGTCCGCGTACGGCGCGTACGCGAGGCCGCGGGCGATCGCCTGGGCAAGCCCCGCCTTGACGCGAAAGAAGCCCTCGCTGGTGCGTTCCCGCGACTCGATGAATGACCGGTCACGCTCATCGATGTCGGACGTCAGGAGGTTGGCGGATTCCGCATCGGTACGCGCGATCAGAATCGTCGGCACGTCGCAGACATCGGCGGCGAGGCGCGCCGCGACAAGCTTGTTGACCGCCTCCTGTGTCGGCACCAGCACCTTGCCGCCCATGTGACCGCACTTCTTGGCCGATGACAGCTGGTCCTCGAAGTGCACGCCAGCAGCGCCTGCCTCGATCATCTGCTTCATCAGCTCGAAGGCGTTCAGCACCCCGCCGAAGCCGGCCTCGGCATCGGCGATGATCGGCTTGAACCAGTCGACCGAATCGTCCCCTTCTGCGTGACAGAGTTCGTCGGCACGCTTGAGCGTGTTGTTGATGCGCTTCACCACGGCCGGTACGGAATCGGCCGGGTAGAGCGACTGGTCGGGATACATCTGGCCGGCGAGGTTCGCATCTCCCGCCACCTGCCAGCCCGAAAGATAGATCGCATCGAGCCCCGCCTTCACCTGCTGCATTGCCTGGTTGCCGGTGAGTGCGCCGAGCGCGTTGACGAAGGGCTTTGTATTGACGTACTTCCAGAGTTTTGCGCTCGTGAGGCGCGCGAGCGAATGCTCGACGTGCACGGTGCCGCGCAGGCGCACGACATCGGCAGCCGTGTAACCGCGCCTGATGCCCTTCCAGCGGGGATTGTCCTGCCAATCGCGTGTGAGGTCTGTGGCACTGCGGCTCATCGGGGTACTCCGTGGAATCAGTCGAGCTGCCGGTAGGCAGCGAGGGTAAGGAAGGTCTGGAATTCGTCGTTGGCGGTGATTCCGTCGAGCAGCGCGCCGGCGGCCTCGAAGCGGCCGGCGCGATACGCCTCCGCGCCGAGCGCCGTGGCGAGCCGCTGCTGCTCCGTCGCCAGCAATTCGCGAAAGAGCGCCAGCGTCACGCGGCGGCCGTCCGTCAGCACGCCGCGCGGATGGCGGATCCACTGCCAGATCTGCGCACGCGCGATCTCGGCGGTGGCGGCGTCTTCCATCAGGTTGTTGATCGGCACGCAGCCGTTGCCAGCGAGCCACGCTGCCATGTACTGCAGCGAGACGCTCACGTTGTTGGCGAGACCTTCCGCGGTGATCGTGCCCTCTGGAATCGCGAGCAGATCCCTTGCGCCGACCAGCACGTCCTCACGCAGGCGCTGCAACTGGTTCGGCGTCGGCATCAGCCGGTCGAACACTTCCATTGCCACGGCCACGAGCGCAGGGTGCGCCACCCAGGTACCGTCGTGGCCGTCGCCGGCTTCGCGTTCCTTGTCAGCGCGTACCTTCGCGAGTGCCTCCCCGTTGGCAACTGGATCGTTCTTGATCGGGATCTGCGCCGCCATGCCGCCCATCGCAAAGGCGCCGCGTCGATGACAGGTGCGGATGCAGAGCAGCGAATAGGAGCGCAGGAAGTGCGTCGTCATCGTCACTTGCTGGCGATCCGGCAAGACGAAGTCGGGGCGCCCGGAGAACTTCTTGATGAAGCTGAAGATATAGTCCCAGCGGCCGCAGTTGAGCGCGACGATGTAGTCACGCAGTTCGTAGAGGATCTCATCCATCTCGAACGCCGCGAGGATCGTCTCGATCAGCACCGTGCAGCGGATCGTGCCATGGGCGAGCCCGAGCTCGCGTTCGGCGAAGTCGAAGACCTCTGCCCACAGCCGCGCTTCGAGGTGGCTCTCGAGTTTCGGCAGGTAGAAATAGGGGCCGGTTCCACGCGCGCTGAGCTCGCGCGCGTTGTGAAAGAGATAAAGTCCGAAATCGACGAGCGCGCCGGGCACCGCTTGGCCAGCGAGCAGCAGGTGCTTCTCGTCGAGGTGCCAGCCGCGCGGCCGCACGATCAGCACGGCGGTCTGCGGGTTCAACCGGTAGTGCTTGCCCTCGGGGCTTGTGAACCCGATCGTGCGGCGTACGGCATCTCGCAGATTCGTCTGACCGCCGATCACGTTGTCCCAGCCGGGCGACAGGGAGTCCTCGCAGTCGGCCATGAACACCCTGGCGCCCGAGTTGAGCGCGTTGATGATCATCTTGCGTTCGGTGGGGCCCGTGATCTCGACGCGCCGGTCGAGAAGATCAGCAGGAATGCTCGCGACGCGCCAGTCGCCTTCGCGGATGGCGCGTGTCTCCGGCAGGAAGTCGGGAAGTTCCCCCGCGTCGATGCGGGCCTGGCGGCGCTCACGTGCTGCGAGAATCTCCCTGACGCGGGGTGCGAAGCGCTGCGTGAGCGCGGCAAGGAAATCCTGCGCGGCCGGCGTCAGGATCTCTGCGTGTGCGGGTGTCATGGTGCCCCGGATGTCGAGCGCAACGTTTTCTGTCACGGTGCAGTGTTCCCCGCAAGCCGCGCCATTGCGCGGGTTCGGGTAGCAGTCTAAGCTCGTGCCGGATGTGATTTACACTATAGAAACTTGACATAGTAAAGTTGACATCATGGCCACTGCCAACATTCGCCGTGGTGCGCTCCTCGGCTCGAAACTGCGCCAGCTGCGCCGGCGCAACGGCCTCACGCTCGACGAGCTGTCGATCCGTTGCGTGCACCTCGATCCGCAGACTGCGCCATCCGTGTCCTACCTGAGCATGCTCGAGAACGGCAAGCGCACGCCCTCGCCCCAGGTGCTGGCGATGATCGCGGGCGTGTTCGGCAAGCCCCCCGAATGGTTCCTCGACGGCAGCCTCGACTGTGTGCCCACCGAGGCGAGCGATGGAGCGAACCTGCAGGGCACGGGCAGCCTGGAAGCCACGGCGTTCGAGCCCTCGTTTCTCTTCTCTCCCGCAATGTTGCGCCACGCGCTTCCGGAACTGCTGCTGCAGACGGGTACCTCGGGCCCCGCTTTCGCACAGCTGCTCATTCGCGTCTGGCAGGAAACCCAGCAGAATGACTTTCCGGACATCGAGCGTGCTGCCGAGGCGGTGGGGCGGCGCGAGATGCCGCTGGCGCTCGAGTCGCTGGTCGCCATCTGCGAGCGGCATGGACTGCGGGTCCGTTGGGTCGACGATGATCGCAGGCGCCTCAATCGTGGCCTCGCGCGCGCGCGCTTCGAGGCACCTGGCACGCTGCTGGTGAGTCGCCGCCTGCGTACGCGGGTGGAGCGCCTGAGGTATGAACTCGCGTTCTTCCTCGGCCACAAGATCCTGCACAACGGCGATGGCGCAATCTCTGCCGCACGCGTCGATCGGGCCGCCGATTCCGGTAACCCGCTGCCGCAACCTCCGGGCCTCGGCCTGCGCGACGCGCTGCATGCATGGCGCGAATTCGAATGCAGCTATTTCGCCGGCGCCCTCCTCTGTCCGCGGGCGCCCTTTCGCCAGTTGCTCGTACGCGAAGCGCACCAGTTGTCGATTCACCGCAGGCTTGCAGTGGGCCCCGCGGTCGTCATGCGGCGCATGACGGCGGTGTCGCCCTACCGACACTGGCATTTTTTCGATGGCTATCCGCCCGGTTACCTGCGCACGGTCTATCGCGGTAACGGCATCCCGCTGCCCTGGGGCAACCTGTCGGTGGTTCCCGATCCGTGCCCGCACTGGGCGGTGTTCCGGCTGCTGCGCGAGGATGACACGGATCGCGCCATCGCCACGGCGAAGCCCACGTCGCAAATCTCCGCCATGCTCGACGGCAGCACCGTGCGCCTCTACTGCTGCCACTCACTCCTTACCCGCGATGCGGCCGATGCGACGCGAGTGCTCTCGGTTGGCGTGGACCTTGCGCCGGCACTCGCTGCCCAGGGCTACGACGCACCGCGGCTCACCCGGTCGGTGTGGGAGGCGTGTCAGCGGGGCGGAGGCGCGCGCATGACGCCAGCGGAGGCCGCCGGGGCGATCCGTACCGTGGCGCACGTGCTCAAGATCGGCTGGGTGGCAGAGGCGCTCGATGTGCCCGCGCAGATCATCTGTCCGCGCAGTGCCGCGTGTCCGCGCGCGGCGCCCTGCGCCGCGGCGGGCTGTGGGCCGCGGGCTGCGGGCCACGCACAGGAAGCGTAGGCCCCGTTCAAAGGAGTCCGCTTGCGCAGTTCCCGAGCAGGCGCTGCGCATCCCGCGCGGCGATCCATTCCTCGT
The DNA here is from genome assembly GCA_963204795.1 of Pseudomonadota bacterium. Lineage (GTDB taxonomy): Bacteria > Pseudomonadota > Gammaproteobacteria > Steroidobacterales > Steroidobacteraceae > CADEFQ01. The sequence continues at coordinate 6,711 of CAUJHX010000090.1, forward strand.
TCGTCGGTTCGACACCGACCAGTACCGGACTGTCGGGACGCGAGATGATGAACGCATCCCCGGCGTTCGCCGCCTCGTCGAGGCGCACGCCGAGGAACGCCAGTTCGCGACAGACGCGCTCGCGCACAAAGGCATTGTGCTCTCCAACGCCGGCGGTGAAGACCAGCGCATCGAGTCCGCCCAGCACGGCGACCAATGCGCCGATCTCCCGCACGATGCGGCGAATGTAGAGCGCCAGCGCGAGTCGCGCCCGCTCGCCGCGTTCGCCCGCGTCGCCTTCATGCTGCACGATCACCCGGGGCTCCGCAGAGATGCCGGAGACTCCCAGCAGGCCTGAACGTCGATAGAGCATCTGGCCCACTTCTTCGAGCGACAGCTTCTCCATTTCCATCAGGTAGAGAATTGCGCCGGGATCGATGGCCCCTGTCCGGGTACCCATCATCAACCCGTCGAGCGCCGAGAAGCCCATCGTGGTGGCGATGCTTTGCAGATCGCGCATGGCGCAAAGGCTCGCGCCGCTGCCCAGATGGGCGACGATGGTGCGACCACGCGCGGCTGCGCCGTGGCGCTCGGCCAGGGCGATCGCCATGTACGCGTACGAGAGCCCATGGAATCCGTAGCGGCGCACGCCCCGCTGCCAGGCCTCGTACGGCAACGGCAATATCTTCTCGACCTCCGGCATCGTGTGATGGAAGCCGGTGTCGAAGCAGGCGACCTGCGGAAGGTCTGCAGACTCCTTGAGCAGTATCCCGACCGCTTCCAGGGCAAATGGCTGGTGCAGCGGCGCCAGCGGGATGTAGCCCTGCAGATCGGCCAGCACCCGTGCGTCCACCCGAACCGGCTCGAAATACTTGCTGCCGCCATGCACCACGCGGTGGGCGACCGCGGCGACGCGGCGCCGATCGAGCCGGGCGGTGATGCGTTCGCGGATCAAGGTGAGTGCATCGCGGTAGGGATGATCCGCGCTGCAAGTGATCGGGAAGACCTGCACGCCCGTTTCGCCGAAGTCCGGGGCCGGACCACCGATGCCCTGAACCTTGCCATTCCACAGCGGCTTGCGCGGCAGTGGGTCGGCGCCGGCGTCGAAAACCGCGAACTTGATGCTCGACGAGCCGCAGTTGAGCACGACGAGCACGTCGTTCGCTGCCGTCAAGGTGGCGATGTCCGATAGTGATGCGCGAGCAGCCGCGCGATGGTGCAGGAGGCCATGCGTGATTCGCGGGAATCGGCGCGACTCGTGAGGACGATCGGCACCCGCGCGCCGAGTACGATACCCGCACTGGCTGCGTCACCGAGGTAGATCAGCTGCTTCGCCAGCATGTTGCCGCTCTCGAGGTCGGGCACCACGAGGACGTCGGCCTGCCCGGCCACTTCGGACCGGATGCCCTTGATGTGCGCGGCGGTGATGGACACCGCGTTGTCGAATGCCAGGGGACCATCGAGCACGCCGCCGGAGATCTGTCCGCGATCTGCCATCTTGCACAGTGCGGCAGCATCGAGCGTGGCCGGCATCGTCGCGCTCACCGTCTCGACTGCCGCCAGGATCGCCACCTTGGGTGTCTCCACCCCGATGACACGGGCGAGATCGATCGCGTTGCGCACGATGTCGGCCTTCTGCTCCAGCGTGGGTGCCAGATTGATCGCCGCATCGGTGACGATGAACGGGCGCGGATAGCGCGGCGTCTGCAGCACGAAGCAATGGCTCACGCGTCGCTTGGTGCGCAGCCCCGACTCTGACGACACGACGGCCGCCATCAGCTCGTCGGTGTGCAGGCTGCCCTTCATGAGGGCCTCCACCCTGCCGGCGCGTGCCAATTCGACCGCGCGGGCTGCGGCGGCATGGCTGTGCGCCACGTCCTCGATGCTCACGCCGGAGAGATCGATGCGGAGGTCGGCGGCGACCGTCTCCAGTCTGGCGCGGGGCGCGACCAGGATCGGCGTGATCAACCCTGCATCGCGGGCATCAAGTGCGGCCGAAAGGCTGGGTGCGTCGCAGGGATGCACCACGGCTACGCGGATCGGCTCCAGTTCGGGCCTGGCCGGCAGGTTGAGATGCAGCCCGGGCAGCGATGTGCGCATGCGCTCGATGCGCTCACCTGGCGCGATCACTTCGGTCTCGCCTTCGACCACGACCCGGCCGTCCCGGCCGGTACCGGTACAGGCGAGAGTCACCCGGCGAGTGTTCGCGTCCTTGGCCTTGACTTCGAGTCGCAACGCGACGAGTTCGCCCGGTGATACCGGGGCCGGGAACCTGAGGCCCTGTGCGGCGCAGACGACGCCGGGCCCCGGCAGCTGTGTACCGAGCAATTCCGCGATGATCGTGGCAAGCCACAAGCCCGAGGCGATCGACCCTTGCCCGGGACCGGTCTCTCCCACCAGCAGGGAGAGCCAGCGCAATTCCTGGGGGTTCGGAACGCGCTCGACGGTGACATGCTCACCGACACGCAGTTCGTCGAACGTGCGGTTGCGAATCGCGGTCAAACCCCGTCCTATCCGCGGCGCGAATGCGCGCGCTCTGCAATCAGGAGCGCGAGTTCCAGTGCCTGCTCATAATTGAGACGCGGATCGACCGTCGAGCGATAGGCGCGCTGCAGGTCGGCATCGGAAAGGCCGCGGGCGCCGCCGGTGCATTCGGTGACATCTTCGCCCGTGACCTCGATGTGCACACCGCCGAGCACCGAGCCCATGTCGCGGTGAATCTGGAACGCGAGTTCGATCTCGCGCAGGATATTCTCGAAGCGGCGCGTTTTCAGTCCGCCGGTGCTCGTCTCGGTATTGCCGTGCATGGGGTCACAGATCCACAGCACGCTCTGGCCGGTCGCGCGCACCGCGTTGACCATGCGGGGCAGCGTTTTTTCGATCTCCCTGGCCCCGAAGCGATGAATCAGGGCCAGGCGCCCCGGTACGTTCTGCGGATTGAGCGTGGCGACGAGACCCTGCAGCCACCCGTCGTCCATCGCAGCGCCAATCTTCACGCCGACAGGATTCGAGATGCCGCGGAAGAACTCCACGTGTGCACCCTCGAGCTGCGCGGTGCGCATGCCGATCCACGGCATGTGCGTCGACAGGTTGTACCAGCGATTCTGGCGGGGAATGAAGCGCGTTTGCGCCTGCTCGTAGTGCAGCAGCAGGCCTTCGTGACTCGCGAAGAAGCCTGCATGAGTCGCCTCGTGCACGCGCCGGCCGCTCAGGCCTTCGAGAAAGTCGAGTGAGTCGGCGATCGAGGTCGCGATGCGCTGATACGCATCCTTGAGTGGCGAGTGCTTTACGAAGCCGAGATCCCAGTATTCGGGGTGGTGCAGATCCGCAAAGCCGCCGGCGACGAGCGCCCGCACGAAGTTGAGAGTGAGGGCCGCGCGCTCATAGCCCCGCAACAGCAACCGGGGATCGGGCACGCGCGCCTCTGCCGTGAATTCCGGCCGGTTGACGAGGTCGCCGCGGTAGCTCGGGAGCGTGACGCCGTCGCGAGTCTCGGTGTCTGCCGAGCGCGGCTTGGCGTACTGGCCCGCCATGCGGCCTACGCGGATCACGGGCTTCTTGAGTCCATGCAACAGCACGAGACCCATCTGCAGAAGGATCTTCAGCTGTTTCGTGATCTTGTCCGATTCGCAGCCCTGGAAAGTCTCGGCACAATCGCCGCCCTGCAGCAAAAAGGCATCCCCGCGCTGGGCTGCTGCAAGCTGCTCGCGCAGCGCCTCGACTTCCCACGAAACGACGATCGGCGGCAGGCGCGCGAGATCGGCAACGACATTGCCGAGGGCGGCCGCGTCGGGGTAGCCGGGTTGCTGTTGTGCCGGCTTGCCCTGCCAGCTCGCGGGATGCCAGGAATTGAGATCGGTCGTGCGCATCCGCCCAATCCTACATGGAAATGGCTCGGGGGTGGCGGACCGGCAGGCGGACGGGCAAAATGCGCGGCTTCCAAAAGGGGGCTGTGTCATGCATCGAGTACTCGTTCTCGGAGCCGGCAAGATCGGCTCGCTGATTTCCGGCCTGCTCGCCGAGTCGGGCAGCTACACGGTCCACCTTGCCGATGTCGACGGCGAACACGCGGCCTCCGTGGCGCGCGCGCACGGCGTCGCCAACCTCGAGTCGCACGCGGTCGATGCCCGCAACGCCAAGGCGCTCGAGAGGCACTTGGCGACTCATCCCGTCGACGCAGTCATCTCGAGCCTGCCCTATTACTGCAATACGGGCGTCGCCGAAGCGGCACGCCAGGCCGGCGTGCACTACTTCGACCTGACCGAGGACGTGGAAGTCACGCGCGCGGTGCGGCGCATCGCCGCCGGCGCGAAGCAGGCCTTCGTGCCCCAGTGCGGGCTCGCTCCCGGATTCATCAGCATCGCCGCGAGCGAACTGATTACGCACTTCGACTCGCTGCGGTCGGTGAAGCTGCGGGTCGGCGCGCTCCCGCAGCACCCGAACAACGTGCTCAAGTATTCGCTGACCTGGTCCACCGAGGGCCTGATCAACGAGTATGGCAACCCCTGCGAGGCGATCGTCGAGGGACGGCGCATCGAGGTGGCGCCGCTCGAAGGTCTCGAGGAGATCGAGATCGACGGCACTGCCTACGAGGCCTTCAATACCTCCGGCGGCCTCGGCTCGCTCGCGGAGACTTCAGGCAAGTCCTGCGAGCACATGACCTACAAGACGATCCGCTATCCGGGCCACTGCCAGCAGATGCGCCTGCTGATGAACGATCTCAAGCTGAACCAGGACCGGCCGGCGCTGAAACGCATCCTCGAGAATGCCGTGCCGCAGACGCTGCAGGATGTGGTGATCGTCTACGCCGCCGTGACCGGCCTGCAGGACGGAGAGTTGCGCGAGGAAAACTACGTCAACAAGGTGTACCCGCAAGTGATCGCGGGCCGCCTCTGGTCTGCGATCCAGGTCACGACGGCAGCCGGGATTACCGCGGTGGTCGACCTCGTCCTCGACGGCAAGGATCGCTACCACGGCTTCGTGGCGCAGGAACAGTTCCGCCTGCCAGAGATCCTCGCGAACCGCTTCGGCCACTACTACGCGCCGGGCGGCACCAAGGATATTTCCTCGCAGGTGGTTGTCGCGGGCAAGACCGGCCGCCAGCGAAGAGCCGGGAGCGCGGGCCGATGAACGCTGGCAGCCCGATGGACGCCAGGGAGATCAGCGCGCTGCTGGCACGGCTCGGCCTCGACAGTGCCGCGCTGGCGGCGGGCTCCGGCGAGTGGATCGATGTGACGAACCCCGCTACTGGCTCGCCGCTCGCGCGCGTGCGCGGCGCCTCGACCACCGACTACGAGCACGTCATGGGGCGCGCGATCGAGGCCGCCGCGGTGTGGCGCACCGTACCTGCGCCGCGGCGCGGTGAAGCAGTCCGGCGCCTCGGCGAGGCCTTGCGCCGCCACAAGGAGGATCTCGGCGCGCTCGTGACGCTCGAGAACGGCAAGATCCTCGCCGAGGGGCGGGGCGAAGTGCAGGAAATGATCGACATCGCGGACTTCGCGGTCGGCCAGTCCCGCATGCTGTACGGCCTCACGATGCACTCGGAGCGGCCGGCGCATCGCATGTACGAGCAATGGCATCCACTCGGCGTCGTCGGCGTGATCTCCGCCTTCAATTTTCCGGTGGCGGTCTGGGCCTGGAACGCCCTGCTCGCCGCGATCTGCGGCAACGCAACCGTCTGGAAGCCATCCCCCAAGACACCTCTCGCGGCGCTCGCGGTGCAGAAGATCTGCGACGCCGTAATCGCGGCGGACGGGTTGCCCGCGATCTTCCAGCTCTTCATCGACCCCGGTACCGCGCTCGCGACGCGCTTTGTCGAAGACAGGCGGGTCGCGCTCGTCTCGTTCACGGGCTCGACGGCGGTCGGGCGCAAGGTCGGCGAGCGCGTGGCAGCACGCCTCGGCAAGTCGCTGCTCGAACTCGGTGGCAACAACGCGATCATCGTGGACGAGTCGGCCGACCTGTCGCTGGCGGTTCCCTCGATCGTGTTCGGCGCGGTCGGTACGGCCGGCCAGCGCTGCACGAGCACGCGCCGCGTGATCGTGCAGCGATCGCGCGCCGGGGAACTCGAGCGCCGGTTGCTCGCGGCCTACGGGCAAGTGCGCATCGGCGATCCGATGGATCCTGCAACGCTGATGGGCCCGTTGATCGACGCCAATGCAGTCGAGCAGTTCCGCAAGGCGGTGGCCGCAGCCCGTGAGGCTGGCGGCGAGGTGCTCTGCGGCGGCGAGGTGCTCGATCGGCCCGGCCACTTCGTCACGCCCGCGATCGTGCGCGCGCGCAACGACTGGCCGATCGTGCAGCACGAGACCTTCGCACCGATCCTGTACCTCATCCAGTACGAGACGCTCGATGAGGCGATCGCGCTGCAAAACGCCTCGGCACACGGCCTGTCATCCTCGATCTTCACCGACAGCCTGCAGAATGCGGAGCGCTTCCTTGCCGCGATCGGCAGCGACTGCGGCATCGCAAACGTCAACATCGGTACATCGGGAGCCGAGATCGGCGGCGCATTTGGCGGCGAGAAGGACACGGGCGGTGGCCGCGAGTCGGGCTCCGACTCCTGGAAAGCCTACATGCGCAGGCAGACCAATACCATCAATGCTTCGCGGGCGCTGCCGCTGGCCCAGGGTATCCGCTTCGAGGTCTGAAGCGCGACGGGCAACGCGCCACGCGCAGCGGGCAGCGGGCAAGAAGCGTAGCTGACGTTCTCTTGCCCGCTGCCCGTAGCGCGTCGCCCGTTGCGCGGCGCGCGCAGCGCGCCGCCCATCACGCCAGCGTGTGAAACACGCGCTGCACGTCGTCATCCTGTTCGAGGCTGTCGATCAGCGCCAGCACTTCGGTGGCCTGTCCTTCGGGCAGTTCGGTGGGCACCAGGCAGACATACTCCTGCTCGGCCGATACCGGCGTGAGGCTGCGTGCTTCGAGCGCCTCCTGCACCCGGCCAAAATCAGCGAACGCACAGCGAACGACGATCTGGGGCTCGCCGGCCTCGCCCGTGCCCTCGCCCATCTCGTCGAGACCGTGATCGATCAGGTACAACTCGAGATCGTCCTGGTCGATGCCCGCGGGCTTGAGGCGAAAGACACCCATGCGGCGAAACTGGAATGCGACGCTGCCGCTTGCGCCGAGATTGCCGCCGCCCTTGGCGATGATGCTGCGCACGTGCGCCACCGTGCGCGTGGGATTGTCAGTGGCAGTCTCGACGAGCATCGCAACGCCGTGGGGGGCGTACCCCTCGTAGATCACCTGCTCGTAATTCGTTGCGTCCTTGCCGGAGGCGCGCTTGATGGCGGCTTCCACCTTGTCCTTCGGCATGTTGACGGCACGCGCATTCTGGATCACGCGGCGCAGTGCAGGGTTCGACCCCGGGTCGCTGCCGCCGGCCTTGACGGCCATGGTGATGTCCTTGGCGATGCGCGCGAACTGCTTCGCCATGCGGTTCCAGCGCGCAAACATCGTGTGCTTGCGAACTTCGAAGATTCTCCCCATGCGCACATGATGCCATGGGTCTCAGCGCCCTGGCAGGGCGAGTTCGATGCACGCGCCGCCGAGCAATTTCGAACGCGTGACCGCGAGCGTGCCGCCGTACAGCGCGACCGCATCCCGTACCATCGAGAGGCCGAGGCCGTGACCGGGAGCCGCCTCGTCGGCGCGCGCGCCGCGCTCGAGTACCCGTTCGCGATCCGCGTCGCTGATCCCGGGGCCGTCATCCTCGATCACGACGTGCATGCGTGTGCGGGTCCCGGCATCGGTCGCGAGTCGCGCCGACACGCGCACCCGCGACCCGCACCACTTGCAGGCATTGTCCATCACGTTGCCGAGCACTTCGGCGAGGTCGTCGCGGTCACCCACGAAAGACACGCCCGTCGGCACGGCATTCTCGATCGCAAAGTCCTTGCCCGCGTGCGCGCGCAGCAGGGCAGCGCGCAGGTCGGCGACGACCGGCCGCAGCGGGGTTGCGCCCTGCCCCACGGTGGCGCCACCGATCGTCGCCGCCCGGCGCAACTGGTGCTCGACGATGCCGCTCATGCGGTCGATCTCGCGCTCGAAAAGCGCACGCAGCGCTTCAACGGATTGTGCCCCGTGCAGCGTCGCGCGCATCACCGCAAGTGGCGTCTTCAGGCTGTGGGCAAGATTGCCGAGCGTCTTGCGATAGCGCGCGATGCGCTCGCGCTCGGCTGCAAGCAGTGCATTCAGGTTCGCTGCCACGCCGTCGAGCTCCCGTGGCCAGCGGTCCGAGAGCGCCTCGCGCGCGCCGGACTCGATGCCGCGGATCTCGCTCTCGAGTTGCTGCACGGGTCGCAGCGTGCGCCGCAGAAGCACCGCGAGTGTCGTGAGGAGGAGCAACGCCAGGGCGGCGAACCAGCCGAACATCTGCGTGCGGACCCGCAGCAGCTGCGCCGCATACGGTTCGAGGCTCGTCGCGACATTGAACGTGAGTGCCTGCGAGCGGCCGTCGTCGTCGCGCCAGGCGATGCCCCGGCTGCGCACCGCGACCTGGCCGACGCCCGGCCAGTGGGCGCGCAGCGTGCGCCGCTCGCCCGGCGCGAGCGGTGCTCCGAACCCGACCCGTGCGCCGATGTTCGAGGGCGAGCGCCAGCCCCCGTGACCATCATCGATCATCGCGTAAAGCCCCGAACCCGGGGTCGAGAGGCGTGGGTCGGCGAGTCGCGAGACCGTGATGCCTTGCGGCGTGGTCTCGGTTGCCGCGATCAGCGCGACGATCTGCGTGTCGAGCAACTCGTCGAGCGAACGCTCCGTCATGGAGCGAAATACCGTATCGAGCGCTGCGAGCGTGACGCCGAAGAACAGCACGAGCGACACCGAAACGGAGATGATCAGCCGCCGTCGCAGCGAGGGCATGCGGTGGCTTTCAGTGCGGGTCGCGGGGCAGCACGAAGCGGTAGCCGCGGCCACGCAATGTCTCGATGGGCTGCAGCGCTTCGTCGGGATCGAGCTTGCGGCGCAGGCGTCCCATGAACACCTCGATCGTGTTGCTGTCGCGCTCGAAGTCCTGCGCGTAGAGCCGCTCGGTCAGCTCGGTCTTCGAGATCACATCCCCTGCCCGCATCATCAGGTGCTCGAGCAGCCGGTACTCGAAAGTCGTGAGGTCGATGGCTTCGCCCCTGACGGCCACGGTCTGCGCCCGCAAGTCGAGGACGACCGGTCCACAGGACAGGACCGGGCTCGCCCAGCCTCCGGCGCGGCGCAGCAGGGCCTGCACCCGTGCCAGCACCTCCTCGAAGCGAAACGGCTTCGCGACGTAGTCGTCGGCGCCTGCGTCGAGGCCCGCCACCTTGTCCTGCCAGCGATCACGGGCCGTGAGCACGAGGATCGGAAACGTCTTGCGCTCGGCCCGCAGCGTACGAATGAGTTCGAGGCCGGGCATCTTCGGCAGACCGAGGTCAACGATCGCGATATCGACCGGATACTCGCGTCCTGCGTAGAGCCCCTCTTCGCCGTCGGCCGCAAGATCGACGGTGAAGCCTGCCGCGCAGAGGTCGTGCTTCAATGAATCGCGCAATGCGGTCTCATCTTCGACGACGAGAATGCGCATCAGAGCTCCTCCCCGCTCGCCGCGTCGATCCGCACGGTCCAGACGCGACCGTCGTCGGAAAGGAGCCGCAGCTGGTGCACGCGGCGCCCATTCGATTCACGCGTTTCGGCACGAATCACCCGGGCCCGGTACTTGCGCTCGGCGCGATTGACGGCTTCATCCAGGCTGATGCCGGCATCGGCGCGAGGCGAGCGCTCCGACTCCTTTCGCCCACCCTTGTGCGCCCACGGCGGCGAATCGGCGAATGCCTCGGGCAGCACGAGTGCATGGCAGGCGAGCACGGCGGCGGCAAGGAGGGCGGGCAGCTTCATTGCACGTACCAGTCTAATCATCGCCGCTGAACCGTGCCTGAAGCATGTCAGACCGCGCGGTCCCGGGCCTTGGCAGCGACCCAGAGCCGGTCCCACGCCGCGGCATCGAGCGCTTCGAGCGGCTGACCGGCCTCGCCCGCGAGCCCTTCCATGCGGCGAAAACGTGCCTCGAACTTGCCGTTGGCCTTGCGCAGCGCTTCTTCCGGATCGAGGTTCAGGTGTCGTGCCCAATTCGCGATGGCGAAGAGCAGATCGCCGAGCTCCTCCGCCTGGCGTTCAGGCCGCTCATTGCGCACCGCGTCATCCACCTCGCCAAGTTCCTCCTGGACCTTGGCACGCGTGCCCGCCACATCCGGCCAGTCGAACCCGACCCGTGCGGCGCGCCGGCCCAGCTTGGCGGCGCGGGTGAGCGCAGGCAGCGCGAGCGGCACGTCGGCGAGCGTACCGTGATGGCCCCCGGCTTCGCGCTCCCTCGCCTTCATTGCCTCCCAGGACGCGGACTGCTGCGCGGCATCGGTGCAACGGGCGTCCGCGAAAACATGTGGATGACGTGCGGTGAGCTTCTCCGTGATCGAAACAGCGACGCCGTCGAAGGCGAACCAGCCCTGCTCCTCTGCGAGCCGGGCATGAAAGACCACCTGAAAGAGCAGGTCGCCAAGCTCGCTGCGCAGGCGTTCAGGGTTGCCGCCTGCAATCGCATCCGCGACTTCATACGCCTCTTCGATCGTGTAGGGCGCGATGGTCGCGAAGGTCTGCTCGCGATCCCAGGGGCAACCACCGTCCGGTGCACGCAGACGCTCCATAACCGCAAGGAGCCGATCGAGTGCCGCTGCGGCTGTGCTCATCGCGCGACACCCGTGATGAGGCTGTAGAAGGTCAACAGCATGCCGGCCGTGGCGCCCCAGATGTGACGCTCCCCGTAGGGAATGTCGTAGAACTCGACTTCCTCCTCGCCGATGCGGCGCACTCGCGCGCGATGGTTGTGCGCATCGAAGACGTGTGCGAGTGGCACCTCGAAAGTATCCCGCACCTCCCGCTCATCGAGCCTCAGCGAGAAGCCCGGATCGACGAAGGCGACGACAGGCGTGACCCGAAAACCGGTACCAATCACGTGGTCTGGCAGGTAGCCGATGACGTGCACGCGCGCCGTATCGAGCCCGATTTCCTCGCGGGTCTCGCGCAACGCCGCAGCGAGCGGGCCATCGTCGCCCACTTCGATGCGTCCACCCGGGAAACTGATCTGTCCGCCGTGCTTGCGCAGGGCCTCGGCGCGCTGCGTGAGCAGCACCGTGAGTCCGGCGGGGTGATCGACGAGCGGCACGAGCACAGCCGCCGGTACCGGGTTCACCGGGAAGAACGCGCGGCGGCGCTTGCACTCCTGCGGAGGCAGGCCGGCGATGCGCCATTCCCCCGCATCCATTGACGGCGCCGTGCCCTGCAGGCACGCAACGATGCGTTCGCGCAGATCGCCGCTCACGGGCAACCCACCGGTCAGCCGCCGCCGCTGGTGCCGCCCTTGATGCCGCCCCTGGCGAGTTCAGCGGGATCGAGCAATACGGCGAGTTCTGCGCGCGACAGGTCGGTCATCTCCGCCGCTACTGCGAGTATGGGTCTCGCCTCTGCATACGCCTGCTTCGCGATGGCCGCGCCCTTCTCGTAACCGATCACCGGATTCAGGGCAGTGACGAGAATCGGGTTGCGATCGAGCGCATCGGCGAGGCGCGGCTTGTTCACGGTGAAGCCGGCAATCGCGGAATCGGCGAGCAGGCGCGAGACGTTCGCGAGGAGGCGTGCACTCTCGAGCAGATTGTGAGCGATCACCGGCAGCATCACGTTAAGCTGGAAGTTGCCCGACTGCCCGGCCACGGTGATGGTCGCGTCGTTGCCGATCACCTGGGCGGCGACCATGGCGGTCGCTTCCGGGATCACCGGATTGACCTTCCCGGGCATGATGCTGCTGCCCGGCTGCAGCGCCGGCAGTGCGATCTCGCCGAGCCCGGCGAGCGGCCCGCTGTTCATCCATCGCAAGTCGTTCGCGATCTTCATCAGGCTCACGGCGATGACCTTCATCTGCCCGGACAGTTCGACCGCGGCATCCTGCGACGACAGCGATTCGAAGTAATTCGGGCTCGGGACGAAGGGCAGCTTCGCGAGCTGCGCGAGCACCGCGCAGAAGCGCGCGCCAAACTCCGGATGCGCGTTGATGCCGGTGCCGACCGCCGTGCCGCCCTGAGCCAGCGCGTGGAGCCGCGGCGCCGTGGCGGCGAGGCGTGCGCGGCCATTGTCGATCTGGGCGCGCCAGCCGGACAATTCCTGCCCGAGCGTCACCGGCATGGCATCCATCAGGTGCGTGCGACCGGTTTTGACGATCGCGCCCACCTCGCGTTCCTTGCCGGCGAGCACTTGCGCGAGGTGCGCGAGCGCGGGGGCGAGTCCTTCGCTCACCGCCAGCGCGGCACTCACGTGGATCGCGGTCGGGATCACGTCATTGCTGCTCTGGCTCATGTTCACGTGGTCGTTGGGGTGCACCTTGAGCCCCGAGGCGCGGCTGGCGAGGTGCGCAATCACCTCGTTCGCGTTCATGTTGGTGCTGGTGCCCGAGCCGGTCTGGAATACGTCGAGCGGAAAATGCGCGTCGTGCCGGCCCTCCGCGACCTCGGCGGCTGCCGCCTCAATCGCGCGCGCAATATTTTCCGGCAGCAGCCCGAGCTGCGCGTTCGCCGTCGCCGCAGCCGACTTGATGAGCCCCAGCGCCCGCAGGAATTCGCGCGGCATAGCGAGGCCGCTCACCGGGAAATTCTGTACCGCGCGCTGGGTCTGCGCGCCCCACAGGGCCTCGAGGGGCACCTGCAACTCGCCCATACTGTCGCGCTCGGTTCGGAAGGAAGCAGTCATCGGGATACTCCAGGAATGTGCCGTACAGCGGCACGCATCGGCCGGGAGGGCCGCGTGCGTTATGATTGCGATCCTAACATTCCCGGTGACCTGCTCGCATGACCCCAGCCTCGCTAGATGCCTTGTCACCCGTGGATGGCCGCTATCGCAGCGCCGCCGAGCCGTTGCGCCCCATCCTGAGCGAGCAGGGTCTCATTCGCGAACGCATCCGCGTGGAGGCAGAGTGGTTCCGCTTTCTCGTCGCAGAGGTTCCGGCGTTTTCCAGGCTGGCTCCCGCGGTTGGCGTGCTTGAGCGTGCCGCGATGCTGGCCGTGGAGCCGGGCGCCGCGGCACCTGCCGCGGTCAAGCAGATCGAGGCGCGCATCAATCACGACGTCAAGGCGGTTGAATACTACGTGCGCGAAGCGCTGGCAGGTGCCGGCGCAACGCCCGCGGCGCTCGAGCTGGTGCACTTCGGCTGCACCTCCGAGGACATCAACAATGTCTCGTACGCGCGGCTGCTGATCGCCGCGCGCACCGTACTCCTCGGCACGCTCGATGCACGTATCGCGACGCTGCGTGCATTTGCGACGCAGTACGCGGCTCTGCCGATGATCGCGCGCACGCACGGCCAGACCGCGAGCCCCACCACCCTCGGCAAGGAGTTCGCCAATTTCGCCGTGCGGCTCGAACGGGCCCGTGCGCGCTTTGCGGCGGTGACCGCGCTCGGCAAGTGGAATGGCGCCGTCGGCAACTACAACGCGCACGTGGCG
>CAUJHX010000091.1 GCA_963204795.1 Pseudomonadota bacterium
GGATACGCGCGAGCGATTCCTGCTCGTTGTCAGGGTCACTCATGGCAGGAACTCGCCCCCATTCGCATCGAGCATCGCTCCGGTGATCGCGCTGGCGTAATCCGATATCAGCATCATGGCGGCCCGCGCGACCTCGTCGTCGGCCACGATGCGGCGCAGGGCGATGTTCGCAACGATCCTGTCCGTCGCCTCTTTCTCCGACACGCCCTGTTCCGACGCCATGTGATGGATGTGGGCCTTCACGGACTCACTCCACATGATGCCCGGCAACAGCGTGTTGACCCGTATGCCGAGCGGCCCCAGGTCCCTGGCGAGATAGGTGGCCAGCACCTTGAGCGCCCCTTTCGACGCGGCATAGGCACCGGCATGTGACGGACGCCGGATCGCCTGCGAGTTGATGAAGAGGATGGCACCGCTGCCCTGCCGCTTCATCTGCGCGATCACCTGCTGGGTGAGTGCCATGCTGCCGAAGACATTGGTCTCGAATACCTCCCGCCAACTCTCCGGATCGCCCGTCGCGACCGACTCCATGGGCCCATAGCAGAATGCGCTGTTCACCAGCGCATCGATGCGACCGAATCGATCGATCGTCGCAGCGGTGAGGCGTGCGCACTGCGCAGGATCGGCGATGTCGGTCGGCACTTTGAGGACGGCACAGTCGCGTCGCACGGCATGGATGCGGCTCTCGGCATCGTCGAGCTTCGCCGCAGTGCGCGCCGCAACGACTACGGCACCGGCGCCCGCGCGCGCGGCCTCGATCGCCAGCTTCACGCCCAGCCCCGGGCCAATGCCGGATACGACGACGACTTTGTCGCTCAGCAGCAATGTCATCTCCCCCTCGCTTCAGCGCATCGTCACGCCGCCGTCGACGCTCATTACCTGCCCGTTGATCCATTCCCCGTCGTCGGACATGAGGAAGGCGACGGCGGCTGCGATGTCGCGCGGTTCGCCCAGTCGGGTACTGCGGCTGATGCCGAGCACCGCTTCCCGCTGCTCCGCGGTCAACATGGCCCGCGCCGGCTCGGTCATCACCAGACCCGGTGCGACCGCGTTCGCCCGCACACCCTGCTTTCCCCAGCGCGTGGCGACGTGACGCACGATGCCGTGCAAGCCGTTCTTGCTGATGGCGTAGGCCAGCCGCTGCGGCTCGCCCATGAAGGCCGAAGCCGAACTCGTGTACACGAGGCTGCCGCCACCGCGCTTCAGGAGCTCGGGCAATGCATGGCGGGTGCAGAGCAGATGGCCGCGCAGATTCACGGCCATGGTGCGATCGAAAACCTCCATCGGCAGGGTCTCGGCGTCCGTATCGCTCTGCAGGATCGCCACGTCGGCGGCGTTCACGTGCACGCCGTCCAGCCCACCGAAGTGCTCGACCGCTGCTGCCATCAACGCGCGCACCGAGTCCTCGTTCACCATGTCGAAGCGAAGACCCAGGGCACGCGCGCCGGCCGCTTCGAGCTGCGCGGCGACTTGCCCCGCATTTCCGGCGCTGTAGTCACCGATGACGACCCTGGCGCCCTCTTCCGCGAGCCTCTGTGCCGTGGCCGCGCCGATGCCGCTGCCGCCACCGGCAACGACGAAGACCCTGTCCCTCAGTCCGCGCATCATGAGCCTCCAGCAATCGACGGCGCCTTCGAGGCGCAGTCGCTCGATCATAGGGTGGCGTCAGTCCCGGCGACAAGCCGCGCAGCGACGACGCGCGGAGTTTCATCGGCGGCCATGGCAAAGACGAGTCCCACCACGTAACATGTGTGGTCAAGCGTCTTGACGGTATGCGGGCGCGCCATCACAGGGGAACTTCTCAATGTCGTCAGTGTTGACACGCTTTGCCCGTCGAGGCCTCCAGTTCAGTGCGATCGGCATGGCGATCACCCTGGCCGCTCCTGCGCAGGAGTCGCCAGACAGTGGCGGCATCCAGGAAGTGCTCGTCACTGCCGAGCGGCGCGAGAGCAACCTGCAGGACACCCCGATCGCGATCACGGCCATGGATGCCGCGACGCTCGTGGACCGGGGCATCACCGATCTCGAGGGCATCATCAAGGCGACCCCGAGCATGTCCTTCACGCCCTATCCGCCGACCGCGAACACCCTGACCCTCTACATGCGCGGCTCGGGCGTGCAGGACGTCGGTCAGATCACGATCGACACCGCCATCGGGCTCTACCAGGACGGGTTCTACATCTCGCGCGGGCAGATGGTCACATTCGATCTCGCGGACATCGAGCGCGTCGAAGTGCTGCGCGGCCCCCAGGGCACGCTCTACGGGCGCAACACGACCGGCGGGGCGGTCAACCTGATCAGCAAGAAGCCCTCGGGTGAACTCGGTTTCAAGCAGGAGCTGGAGTTCGGCAATAACGGGCGATTCAGGAGCCTCACCGCGCTCGACCTGCCGAAATGGCGCGGGTTGTCGGCCAAGCTCTCGTTCCTGAAGCGCCAGAAGGACGGCTACGTGAAGAACCGCGGGCCGGGCAATGACTTCGGCGAGGAAGAACAGGCCGCCGGGCGCGTGGCGCTGCGTTGGAATAATGGCGGGCCCTTCACGGCCGACTACTTTTACGAGCGCGGCGATCTCGATTCCACGCCGCTCTACTACACCAGCTCCGCGCTCGTCGGACTCATCCCCGGCTACTCCGACCGCGGCCGGCCCGAAGCACGCAGCTACCGCGCCATGGACCTGCCGGTCAGCCCGGGAGAGTACGAGAGCCACGGCCTCACGCTCGCTTGGGCCGTCAACGACGCGCTCACGCTGAAGTCCCTCACCGGCTACCGTGACTTGAGCGTGGCCTACAACCAGGATTATGCGGAGACCTTCTTCGTCGGCTTTCGCAGCCTCGACGACATCCGCTCGCATCAGTTCTCGCAGGAGCTGCAGGCAGTGGGCAGCGCGCTCGACGGGCACATCGAATACATCGCGGGCCTCTATTACTTCGAGGAAACCGGGCGGCACTTCCAGAACACGGTCATCACCAATGCCCTGCCCGGCTCATCGCCGCTCCTGCTGAACAAGGACCGCTTTGTCTCCATGAAGTCGGAGTCGCAAGCGGCCTTCGCGCAGCTCACCTGGACACCCCCGGTGCTCGATGACCGGCTCGGGCTCACCTTCGGCGGCCGCTACACCCGCGATGAACGATCGGCGCAGCGCCAGCTGTTGACGACCTTCTTCGGCTTCCCGATTGCACAGGAGCCCGCCCCGGGCCTCATCAACGCCAACGATCTGGAGTCGAGCCGTTTCAATCCGTCGTTTACGGCCAACTTCGCCTGGACCGACGACGTGAACACCTATCTGCGCGTCGCCACCGGATACAAGGCTGGCGGCTCGAGCGAATCGGTGGACGTCGGGCAGTTCGGCGTCACCTTCGCGCCGGAGGACGTCACGGTGTACGAGCTGGGGCTGAAGTCCTATCTCTTCGACCGGCGCATGCGACTGAACGCCGCAGCGTTCTCCAGCCGGTACGAGGACATGCAGTTATTCTTCAACACCAGTCCCGGCGATCTCTCGGTGGTACTCGGGCTCAACGCCGGCAAGGCCACGATCCGGGGGCTCGAGCTCGAAACGCTCTGGCAGCCGATCGACTCCCTGAGCTTCACGCTCGAGTACACGTATCTCGATGCGAAGTACGACGAGGTGCGCGCGCCGGCCGGCACGATCTTCGACCCCGCCGTCAATCCGGCCTCTCCCTACCAGGTGGGTGAAGACGTCAAGCAGTTGTTCTCCACCGGTTATGCGCCGCAGAACACCCTCAACCTCGGTTCGAGCTGGACTTTCCTGACTCGCGGCAGCAGCAACCTCACGGCCATCCTCAACTATCGTTGGGAGGACCGCACCTACCACAGCTCGGGAGCCGGGCCCGCCGTGCCGAATCACGAGACAGCCTCGCGCCCCACCTTCGGATTGCTCGACGGGCGTCTCTCCTGGAAGACCGAACTGTCGAGCAACAGTCGCCTGCGGGTCGATCTCTGGGGCAAGAACCTCACCGACAAGGCGTGGCCACTCTATGTGATCGCCTCGGGCAGCCCGGTGCCGGTGCGCGATCCGCTCACCGGCATCGTCTCGCCCGCCGGCTATTACGCCGCACCCATCGCCTGGGCCGAGCGGCGCACCTACGGCGTGAATCTGGTGTACGAATATTGATCGCCTTGCGCGAGATTGCGTCGGGCCTGCAAGTGCCGGAGGGGCCCGTCGCGCTGTCCGACGGCAGTGTGCTCGTCGTCGAGATCCTCGGTGGCTGCCTGACGCGCATTCGTCCAGACGGCTCGAAGCAGCGGGTCGCGGAGACTGGTGGCGGACCGAATGGCGCCGCTATCGGCCCCGACGGGCGCTGCTATGTCTGCAACAGCGGCGGCTTCGGCTGGGTGGAGCACGACGGCCGGCGCATTCCGGTCGCAGAGGCCCCGGCGAATGCGCAGCCCGGATCGATCCAGCGCGTGGATCTGGATAGCGGACAACTTGAAACCCTCTACACGGAGGCGAACGGCCGTGCGCTCCGATCGCCCAACGATCTCGTCTTCGATGCGCACGGCGGCTTCTGGTTCACGGACTATGGCAAGGTCTACGATCGCGTGCGCGATCGCGGCGCGGTGTGCTATGCGCGCGCCGACGGAAGCTTCATCGAAGAAGTCATCGCGCCGCTCGACAGCCCGAACGGGATCGGCCTGTCGGCCGACGGCCGCGCGCTCTTCGTCGCGGAGACCTACACCGGGAACATCCTGCGCTTCGAGATCGAAAGCCCGGG
>CAUJHX010000092.1 GCA_963204795.1 Pseudomonadota bacterium
ATTACACGCCCATATTCCGGGAATCTGCCGTCAATGAGCTTCGATGTGAAGCGAACGTCGCCGATCTGGGCGCGAATGTGATTGGTACCGATCGCGAGCTCGAGCATGCCTTCCGAGCCTAGAAGCCGCTGCAGCTCGAGTACACCCTTGCGAGGAACGATGACTTGCTGGGCCGCGTTCGCCTTGCCGTCCAGGCTGCATTCGCAGATTGCGAGCCGGTGACCGTCGGTCGCGACCGCCCGCAGGGTCTTGCCATCGGCTTCGACCAGGAGACCGTTCAGGTAGTAACGCACATCCTGCTGCGCCATCGAGAAGTGCGTCTTTTCGATCAGTCGACGAAATTCTGCCTGCGGCAACGCGAGCGTCTGCTGCGCGTTGATCTCCTCGACCACCGGATACTCCGCCGCCGGAAGGCTCGAGAGCGTGAAGCGGCTGCGCCCGGCACGCACGATCACGCGCTCGCCTTCCGTCGCCATCGTCACGTTCACCCCTTCCGGCAACGCGCGAAAGATATCGAGCAGTTTGCGGCCTGGTACGGTGACATCACCGGGCTGCTGCACACTCGCTTCACTCGAGGCGACCAGCTCGACCTCCAGATCCGTGCCTGTGATCGAGAGGCGGTTGTTGCGCGCCGAGAGCAGCACGTTGGCGAGGATCGGCATGGTTTGCCGCCGCTCGACGACCCCGATGACACTCTGGAGCGGATTCAGAATCTGCGCGCGCGTGGCCGAAAGCTTCATGAACAGGCCTTCCTGGAATTCTTGAGTCTTGTATGAAAATCAGTAGTAGCAATTACAGGGGCTGTGGACCAGTGAACAAGCGGAAAAAACCTTCTGGTTATCGCCGGTTGGCTGCTCACTGCCCACCGGAGAACCCTGTGGACGCCCTCCCGTCACCCTGTGTACGGATTGTGCGCAAAATTATCCCCACTTTCATCCACAGCCTTTGCACAGCTATCCCGTCAGGGTTCTCAACAGGTTCAGATAGTCTTCGCCGATCCGCTGGTCCGTGTCGCGAAACTCCCTGATCCGCTTGCAGGCGTGCAGCACGGTGGTGTGGTCGCGCCCGCCGAATGCGTCGCCGATCTCGGGCAGGCTGTGGCTCGTGAGTTCCTTGGCCAAGGCCATGGCGACCTGGCGTGGTCGCGCAATGGAGCGGCTGCGACGCTTGGAGAGCAGATCCGCGACGCGCACTTTGTAGTAGTCCGCGACCGTCTTCTGGATGTTCTCGACCGTCACGAGCTTCGCCTGCAGCGACAGCAGGTCCTTGAGCGCTTCCTTGGCGAATTCCAGCGTGATGGGCCGCCCCGTGAAACGCGAATTGGCGACCACCCGGCGCAGCGCTCCCTCGAGTTCACGCACGTTCGAACGGATGCGTTTGGCTATGAAGAACGCCACTTCCTCCGGCAATGCGACTCCGGAAGCCTGTCCCTTGGCGATCAGGATGGCGACGCAGGTCTCGAGCTCGGGAGGCTCGATCGCGACCGTGAGACCCCATCCGAAGCGGGATTTCAGCCGTTCTTCGAGCCCGTTGACCTCCTTCGGGTAGCGGTCGCAGGTCACGATCACCTGTTGCTGGCCTTCGAGCAGCGCATTGAACGTGTGGAAGAACTCTTCCTGCGAGCGATCCTTGCCGGCGAAAAACTGGATGTCGTCGATGAGGAGCGCATCGAGCGAGCGATAGGCGGTCTTGAACTCGTTCATGGTGTTGTGCTGGAGCGCTTTCACCATGTCGCTGACGAAGCGTTCCGAATGCACATACGCGACGCGTGCCTGCGGATCGCGCTCGCGGATGAGATGCCCCGCCGCATGCATCAGGTGGGTCTTGCCGAGCCCCACGCCGCCATACAGGAACAGCGGGTTATAGGCCTTTCCGGGGTTTTCCCCAACCTGCAGCGCGGCGGCCCGGGCGAGCTGATTGCTCTTGCCTTCGACGAAGGTGGCGAACGTGAAGTCGGGGTTCAGGCGCGCACCGACGACGAGCCCTTCGGACCGCCGGCCTTTTGGCGACGGCGCAGTGCCCGGGCCCGGCCCCGCGACGGGCGAGGCGCTGCTGCTACGACTGCCGACCTCGACGGTCACGATCGGGGCGTCGCCGGTCGACTGGTCACGGATCAGATCGCCGATGCGGCCCAGCAGGTGCGCATTGACCCAATCCACGACGAAGCGATTGGGGGCGAGCAGCTTCAGCGCACCATCGCCCTGGACCACCTGCAGCGGGCGCACCCAGGTATTGAACTGCTGTTCAGGCAGCTCGTCCTCGAGAGCGCGTACGCAACGTGCCCAGAGCCCTGCTTCCAAATCGCGACCCCAATGCCGGCAAAACCCGCCACCGGACGGGGCGGGGTCGCGGAGTTTAACAGGGCGGGACGTATTGACACTCCTGGCCAGCCTGCTTACCCTTCCGGGCCTTTTTTCCGGTTCAGTGTCATGAGCAAACGCACCTATCAGCCGAGCAAAGTCCGCCGCAAGCGCACGCACGGGTTCCGCGCACGCATGGCGACGAAGAACGGCCAGAAGGTCCTCGCCCGGCGTCGTGCGAAGGGCCGCAAGAAGCTCATTCCCTGATCCGGCTCACTTTCCCCGCGCAACGCCGCTTGCGCCTGAAGTCGGACTTCGAGAAGGTCCATGGCGGAGGAAAGCGCATTGCGGACAGTTTCTTCAGCATGACCTTCCGGCCGAATGATCTCGGCGCTCCGCGCCTCGGGCTCGCCGTGGCAGTGCGCACCGCCGGCAATGCCGTCGCCCGCAACCGCGTGCGACGCATCGTCAAGGAATCCTTCCGTCTGGCGCAGCATGCATTGCCCGCCGTCGACTGCGTCGTCGCGGCGCGCGCGCGCATCAAGGACGCGCCGGCCCGTGAGCTGCGCCTGAGCCTCGATTCACTCTGGAAACAGGTCGCGACGCGATGCGCTTCATCGTCCAGGGGTTGATCCGGCTCTACCAGTGGACACTCAGCCCGTTGCTCGGGCCGCGGTGTCGTTTCTACCCCTCCTGCTCCCGCTATGCGTTTGAGGCCGTGGGGCGCTACGGCGTGTGGCGCGGCGGCTGGCTTGCCGCCAGGCGTGTCGGCCGTTGCCACCCCTGGCATCCGGGCGGGATCGATCCGGTACCGCATCTTCACCATGACCACTAATCCACGCGTTTTCCTCTGGCTCGGCCTCCTGCTGCTCGGCTGGATCAACTACGAAACCTGGGTGCGCGATTACGCGCCACAGCCGAAGTCGCCTGCCGAGATCGCGCAGGCGGCCCAGACAGTCGCGAAGCGCAATGCACAGCTCGAGGAGAACGTGCCGCAGGCCACTGCGCGTGCCCCGGCGCCGGCGGCGGGAGTGGCTGCGAGCGAAAGCGCTACGGCACCTGTTCCGGCGGCCGGAGCCGCCGCGGCGGTCGAGCCTGCACCGACGGCAGCGCCGGTCGTGCATGTCCTGACCGATGTGCTCGATCTCGAGATTGGCCTGAACGGGGGTGAGTTGCGGCGCGCGGATCTGCTCGCCTATCCACTCGTGAAGGGGCGTGAACAGCGCGTGCGGCTCTTCAACCGCGATGGGCCCGAGGGCTTCTATGTGCTGCAGAGCGGCCTCACGGGAGGCGCAAATGGTGCGGCACGACCAACCCATCTCGCAACTTTCACGGCGGCAGCGACGCAGTACCGGCTGGAGAGTGGCGCGAGCGAACTGCGCGTCCCGCTCACCTGGACCGACGGCAATGGCGTGACGGTGACCAAGACCTTCATTTTCCGGCGCGGGCGGTACGACATCGGGCTCGAGTACAGCGTGCAGAACGCGAGCGCGGCGCCATGGCAGGCGGCCTCCTATGCCCAGATCCTGCGTGACAACATCCCGGTCGAGCGCTCGATGTTCTCGCCCGACAGCTATGCCTTCAAGGGCCCCGCGTACTACGACGGCACGAAATACCAGAAGCTGAAGCTCGACAAGGAAGAGCACCAGAAGCTCTCGATCGATGTGACCGGCGGCTGGATCGCAGGCATGCAGCACCACTTCGTCTCCGCGGTGGTTCCGCCGGTAGGCGAGACGACGCACATCGCGCTGCAGACTGACGGGCGCAAGTACCTCCTGTCGGATGTCGGTCCGGTGCACACGGTCGCGCCGGGCACGACCGGCGCCTTCAGGGAAACGCTCTATGTCGGGCCGAAGCTGCAGGCGCAGCTCGAGGAGACGGGCCCCGAACTCGCGCGCGTCGCGGACTATGGTCTTCTCACGCCGCTCGCAAAGCCACTGTTCATCCTGCTCAAGTGGCTGCACAAGCTCGTCGGCAACTGGGGCTGGGCGATCGTGCTTGCGACCTGCATCCTGAAGGGGCTCTTCTATCCGCTCTCGGAGAAGGCCGGCAAGTCGATGGCGAAGATGAAGACACTCGCGCCGCGCATCAAGAACCTGCAGGAGATGTACAAGGACGACCGCGAGAAGCTCGGCCGCGCGATGATGGAGCTCTACCAGCGCGAGAAGATCAATCCGGTCGCGGGCTGCCTGCCGATCCTGATCCAGATGCCGGTGTTCCTCGCGTTCTACTGGGTGCTGCTCGAGAGCGTCGAGATGCGCCAGGCGCCGTTCATGCTCTGGATCAACGACCTCTCGTCACGCGATCCGTTCTTCGTGCTGCCGGCGATCATGGCCGCAGCGATGTTCGCGCAGTACAAGCTGAACCCCGCTCCGCCTGACCCGGTGCAGGCGAAGGTATTCATGATCATGCCGTTCGCGATGTCGGTGATGTTCGCGTTCTTCCCGGCGGGCCTCGTGCTCTACTGGGTGACGAATACGCTGCTCTCGATCGCGCAGCAGTGGAACATCAATCGCCGCATCGAGGCGCAGGCCGCCAAACGGTAAGCATTGGTGCCGGGTCACCCCACGGGCCGGCCGCGGATCCACTGCGAAAAGAGCCACTTTTCGCCCTGGATAGTCGGCCGACCCGCGTGAATCGTGTTGAGATCCGGCCGGCCGGCGGCGTCGACGTTGAAGAAGAGCAGCGCATCCCCGCGCGCTCCCCGATAGCGGAAGTCGATGCGGGGAAAGTCCGTTTCGCCTCCTTCATAGCCATCATTGAGATAGATCAGGAACGTCGCGATGCGCTGCCCGCGACGCTCGATTTCGCGGGCGAGCGCGGGAGTGGACGCGTCCTGAAAATCGCCGTGCGGCTCGAACTGCTGCCCGGGCTCGTAATGCAGCAGCTTCGCGACTTCAAAGTGATCGGTGGAGATCCCGGCCGCCGCCGCGATGCGATCGCGCAGCAGAGCGAGCAGCACGCTCGCGTTGGAGTAGCTGAAGTCTGCTTCGGAGTTGGTGCGCGAATCACTCGCCTGATGGCCCTCCGCGTCCTTGCGGTACACCAGTGCGCGCCGCAGGCCGTGCCGGCCGCGTTCGGCCAGCCAGTCGCACTCGGCCGGCGTGGCGAAGCGTTCGAACACGCGTATCCGCGGCGATTCCGAGACGACGCGTACCGGTGGCGGTGAGGTCAGCGCGGCGATGTTCACGTCGGGCGTGCCGCGCGTGAGCAGTTGCAGTTCCTGCCGTGCCGGTGCCCAGCCGAGGGCCGCCGCGCGGCGCAGGCAGGTGATCGCATCCGACAGGCTGCGCGGCCGCAGGACCCCGAACGCCGCGATCAAGGCCAGCTGGGCCGTCGCTCCAGCATGCCCACGGTCGGCGGCGCGATTGAGACAGGCGACGCCCTCGCGAGGCGACGCAACCACGCCGTCGCCGGTGAGCAGGCGCTGGCCGAGCGTCGTCAGGGCGTCGAGGTCTGGGCCGGGTTCTTGCGACATGGCTGGGGCGACGGGCTATGAGCGACGAGCTGCGAGCTTAGGGCCAGAAACGCCACCCAGCCAAGCAACGTCTCTGGCCCGCAGCCCACCGCACTCAACGCAAGCGCCTCGCGACGAGCTTGCGGGCAATGAAGACACCGATGAGTCCGGTGAGCCCTAGAGCCGCGACGTGCGTCGCGGCGTCTTCCACGGGCCGACCGAGCACGAGGCCTCGCGCCAGCTGCGTCGCGTGCGAGAGGGGTAGTAGCTGGGCGACAAGCTGCACGGCGCGGGGCAACTGCGCAGTCGGAAAGAAGACGCCCGACACCAGCATCATCGGGGTGATGAAAAGCGTGAAGTAATAGACGAAGTGATCGTAGGATTTTGCGAGTGCCGTGATCACGAGTGCAAGACCCGCGAAGGCGAGGCCGGTGAGCAGCATCACGGGCAGCACCGACAGCGCTGCCAAGCCGTGCACGAGGCCGAGCGCAACCATGACGGCAAAGATCGCGACCCCGGACAACATGCCCTTGAGCGCCGCCCACACCCACTCGCCGATCACGATGTCGGTCACCGTCATCGGCGCATGCAGGATCCCTTCCCAGGTGCGCTGCTGCTTCAGGCGCGCGAACGCCGACCACAG
>CAUJHX010000093.1 GCA_963204795.1 Pseudomonadota bacterium
CGACCCGTTCGAACCTCGCGGCGCGTCGCCAGCGAATCGCGCTACGGCGGCCACGGCGAGTTGATGTGACCACAGCGGCACCGGCGCGAGGTGCCGGCCCTGGGACTCGAGGACGGCACACAACTCGATCATGCCAAGCGCGCTGCCACCGGGATCTTCAGGCAGGATCAGCGTCGTCAGGCCACCCTCGCGCAACTGCCGCCAGAGATCTTCATCGTAAGCCGCATCGCTCGACCAGAACCGCTGGATCTGCTCGTCCGCACAGAAGTCGGCAAAGACACTCGTCGCCATGTCGGCGATGGCGCGCTGCTCTTCAGTCAACTGGAAGTTCACGGCTCGCGCGCTAGGTCATTCGACCGAGGATCGCACCCCCGGTGGGCACGCCCACACCCGAAGTCACGAGTGCGTGGTGGACGGCCTTCTTCGGCTGGTTGACGGATGTGCCGCGCACAAGGCGCACCGCTTCGACGATGCCGTTCACGCCATGGATGTAAGCCTCGGACAGCTGGCCGCCGTGCGTGTTGCTTGGCAGGCGCCCGTTTGGCCGCAGATTGCCGGCCTGCACGAAATCCGCAGCCTCCCCGTACTTGCAGAAGCCCCACGACTCGAGCTGCCAGAGCACGATCGGCGTGAACGCGTCGTAGATGACGGCCGCATCGATGTCCTTCGCGCTGAGCCCGCATTGGGCATAGGCTTCATCGGCCGCGACATCCATCTCAGGAATGCGCGCGATGTCGGGGCGATAGAAGGAGGTCATCTCCTCCTGGTCTTTGGCGATGCACTGCGCCACACCGCGGATCGAGACGCCGGGCTGCTTCAGGTGACGCGCCCGTTCGGGCGTCGTGACGACGATCGCGCAGCCGCCGTCGCTTTCCTGGCAGCAGTCATAGAGCGTCAGGGGATTGCAGATCTTCTTGCCGGCATCGTAGTCCGCACGCGTCATCGGGCGCTGGTAGAAGAAGGCTGCGGGATTGCGCACGGCGTAATCGCGCGTCGCCTGCGCGATCTCGAAGAGCGCGTCCTGCGTGCAGCCCGTGAGGTGCATGTAACGGCGCGTGAACATGGCGACCCAGGAGGCCGGTGTCAGCAACCCGAACGGCATGTAATAGCCGTAGTGGATCGCGCTGCCGGTGATCAGGGTACCCGAGACGCCGGCCGAATAGCGCTGGCCGGAGCGGCCGTTGAGCGCGCGGTAGCAGACAACGACTTCGGCAACGCCGCTCGCCACCGCCATCGCGGCCTGCAGCAGCGTGCCCGTGGCGGCACCGCCGCCGTAGGGTACGCGCGCATACAGGCTGATGTTCCCGCAGCCCACTGCGCGCGCGACATCGACCTCTTCGTTCTGGTCGATCGTGAACGTCACGAGGCCATCGACATCGGAAGGCTTGAGGCCCGCGTCATCGAGCGCTTTCTTGACGGCCTCGGCGGCGAGCGCGAGCTCCGAACGACCCGAGTCCTTCGAGAACTCCGTAGAACCGATGCCGACGATGGCAGCCTTGTCGGAAATGGTGGCGGCCATGACTCAGGACTCCTTCGGCAGGGCCACGCAGACCTTGCCGGCCATGTGCGTTCCCCAGACATTGTTGTCGCCGCTGACGCTCACGATCACGGTGCCGGCGGCATCGTCCTTCGCCGTCACCTCGCCGGTGATCGTCATCACCATGCCGGGCACGTTGGGCGCTCCGAGCTTCACTTCGATGCTTTTCAATGCGGCCTCCGGGCCCGTCCAGTCGGTCACATAGCGGCCCATCAGGCCATTGCTCGTGAGGATGTTCATGAAAATGTCCGGCAGACCGGTCGCCTGCGCCGCCGCCTTGTCGTGATGGACGGGCGTGAAGTCCCGCGACGCGAGCGCACCGCCGACGATCAACCCCGCCGTGACGTCGATCTTGAGGGGTGGCAACTTCTCTCCGAGGGTGACGCTGCCGAAAGTTCGGGTGGTTCTGTTCATGATGGCTTCCCGGTGTGCTGGCGTCAGGCAGGATAGAAATTGGGCAACACGGTCGCGTCATCGACCCGTTCCACCTTGCCCCTGACCTTCATGCCGACGTGCACCGCCTCGGGCACGCAGCCGACGATGTTGGCCACGAGCCGCGTGCCTTCCTTCAGCTGGATCAGGCCGCACAGCAGCGGATCCGGATAGCCGGGGAACTTCGGATAACTGACCTCGGTGTAGCTGTAGACCTCGCCTTCGAGCGAGGACTCGATGCTGTCCCACTCGAGCGACTGACATTCCCCACACATCGGGCGGGGCGGATGACGCAGCGTGCCGCAGCGCTTGCAGCGCTGGATCAGGAGCTTGCCCTGGTCGATTGCCTCCCACCACCAGGCGTTATCGTGCCCGCGCGGCGACTGGATGCGGGTCGGCGCCTTCAGCTTCGCATCGCCGCCGCTCTGCGCCTGGTTGGCCGCGACGGACTCGGCACTCGGCATGAACCGCAACGTGCGAAACACCTGACGCCCCACATCCTGGCCATGCTGGTCGGTGAAACGCGTGACGGTCTCGATGAAATATCCATGGCCCCGCGCCGTCTTCTTCGGCGCGGAGATGTTGTCAATGACAGTGTGCGATATCACCTGATCGCCGGGTCGCAGTTCACGGTGGAACTCGGTGATCGTGTTGGTACCGAGCACGCCCGTGAAGCCATGAGCTTCAAAGATATTGTGCAGCTCGCGCTGCACGTCCACCTTGCCGGTATGCCCCTGTGCCATGGGGTAGCCTTCCATGGCCCAGATCCCGAGCATCGTCGGCGGCGCGATGATCCCCTTGCGGCTCGAGGCCGCAGCGAACTCCGCGTCCGTATAGAGCGGGTTCTCATCACCGGTGACCTCGGCCCAGTGGCGGATCATCGCGAGGTTGACGTCATCATTGCCGCGCTTCGGCGGCCCCATCTCGCGGCCCACGTAGGCGCGGATCTTGGCCTCGAAGGCCGAGGTCTCTGCAGGCGTCATGCATCGTTCTCCGGAGTCTTGTGCCTAGGATATTTATAGTTGAATATAGATTCAACTATGCCGCGCAACCATCGCCGCAAGCGTACCCCGGTGCAGAGTGACCAGCTCGGCAGCCGCGGGCTCGCCACCCGCGAGCGCCTCAAGGCGGCCGCGGGCCGCGTCCTCGCCCGCAAGGCCTACAGCCAGATGACCGTGGCCGACGTCACCCGGGAAGCGGGCGTCGCCGCCGGGCTCTTTCACCGCTACTTCCCGGATCTGCAGACACTGACGATGGAACTGGCCAACGAAGTGCTCGACGAACTCGGCAACACGGCCACCGTCGAGCAAGGCGTCGCACGCGGCGACTGGATGGGGCGCATCCACTCCCACATCGCGCTCTCGGTCGCCAATTACGCGCAGCGGCCCGGTCTCGTGCGCGCGATGAACCAGCTGGCCGACGAGTCGTCGATCTTTCGCGCCCGGCTGCGCGGCTTCTATCAGTCGCAGCTCGAGCTGCTGGCGGCGCAGCTGCCGCGCCTCTTTCCCGCCTCGCAGCTCACGTCCACCGAGTCACTGCTGATCGTCTATGCGCTGGGCGGCATTTCGGAAGCCGTGCTGCGCGAGCGGTACATCCTGCGCAACCCGGCCTTGCGCGACCTGCAGCTGTCGCCGGAGGAACTGGCGGACTGGCTCGCCACACTCTTCTACCGCGCGCTGTTCGCCGCGAATCCGCCACCGGAGCAGGAGCGCAAAGGCGCGCGCCTGCTGGCGATCAGGAGCCCGGAGCGCCCGCGGAGGCGCGATGCAGGTTGAGCGCGAGGTCGTTCGGCGGATTGAGAACGCAGCGGGTACCGGCCGGATCGTAAATCCAGGCCACGCAGCCATTGCAGCTCGTGCAACCCGACTGCGTGAGCTCGCCGCGCTGGAATTTGTTGACGAGCCCGCTGTCGTGGATGAGCGCGCGCGCCATCACGATGCACTCGAAGCCCTCCTTCATGGCCGCGTGTGCATTGGCCAGCGATTTGACGCCCCCGAGATAAGCGAGCGGCATCTTCACCGCGGCGCGGATCTGCCGCGAGTACTCGAGGAGATACATCTCGCGGAACTCGAGCCCCTTGGGCACGCTCCTCGCAGCCAGCTTGACGGCGGTGCGCTGGATCCAGCTGTCCCGCAGCATGCGCGACATCTCCTCGACGTTCACGGGGCTACCGAAGGTGAACCAGACCGACTCCACGTTGCGTCCGGCGGAGAGCACCAGCAGATCCGCACCGGCTGCCTCGAGCGCGCGCGCCGTGATGACCCCGTCCGCGGCCGTCGCCCCGCCGGGCACGCCGTCGGCGACATTGATCTTGGCGATGACGGCCAGATCCTTGCCGACCGCCTCCTTGGCGGCCGCGAGCACGCGGGCGGGGAAACGCACACGGTTCGCGGCGCTGCCGCCGTAGTCATCGCGCCGCCTGTTCGACAGCGGCGAGATGAACTGATTGAGGAGATAGCCGTGGCCCATGTGGATCTCCACGGCATCGAAGCCCGCCTCCCGACAGATGCGCGCGGCCTCGACGAACTCGCCCGTCACGCGATCCATGTCGGCCTCGTTCATGGCGCGCTGGCGCCAGTTGCCCTGCAGGAGGCCCGCCTGATTGATGCCGGAGGAGGCGCTCATCGTCGGCCCCTTCACCTTGAGCCCCGTGACGAAGGCGCCGCCGTGCGTGATCTGGAAGGAGATGCGCCCGCCTTCGGCGTGCACGGCATCAGTGAGAGCGCGCAAGTCAGCGAGGATCTCGCGGCGGATGACGATCTGGTTGCCCAACGTGCGCCCGAGGGCACTCACCGCGCCATAGGCGACGGTGGTAAGGGCCACGCCGCCGGCGGCGAGCTCGCGATGATGCTTCACCAGCGCCCGGGACGGCGCGCCCTCGACGTTCATCGCCTCGTTGGCCCCGGCCTTGATGAAGCGATTGCGCAGCATCATGGGACCGATGCGGACCGGATCGAAGGGAGAGGAAGTGCCAGGCATCTCGACCACCCCGGGTGAGCCGGCAACGACCGGCACGGTGATAATACCGGCCATCATGGCAGACACCCTGTTTCGCGGCTATCGGGCGGTCGTCGTTCCCGAGTGGATCGATATCAACGACCACATGAACGCGCGCTTCTACGCGTCCGTCATCTACGACGCGCACGTCCTGTTCACCGACCATATTGGCCTCGGCGAGGCGTATGTCGCCGCGCGACACTGCGGCAAGGTCGTGGTCGAGAGCCACATGGTCTACGAGCGCGAGCTGCGGCTCGGCGACGAGATCGGCGTCACTTCACGCCTGCTCGCGGTCGATG
Organism: Pseudomonadota bacterium; assembly: GCA_963204795.1. GTDB lineage: Bacteria > Pseudomonadota > Gammaproteobacteria > Steroidobacterales > Steroidobacteraceae > CADEFQ01. The sequence continues at coordinate 5,266 of CAUJHX010000093.1, forward strand.
ACAAGCGCATGCATTTTGCACACGAACTGACGAATCTGCGCCAGGGCTATCGCGCCGCGCTTGCCGAGCAGCTCGATCTTCACGTCGATCTGGGGTCGCGCCGGGCGGCGCCCCTGCCCGCTGACATCCACCAGCGGCTCGTCGCGCTCGTGAGATCGCAGGCCAGCATGCCGTTGCCGGCGAAGCTGGGTCGTGCCCTGCACCTGCCAGTCACCTCACGGTGTGCGCCCCGATGATCAGCGGCAGTTGGTCCGCGGTGACGATGCCGGCGGGCGCAGCGCAGACCACTGGTATCGCGTGGACTGCGGGCATCGCCGTCATCAGGCCGGGGTCGAACTGCCCGATGTGACGCGGCTGATATACGCAGCGCAGCGACGGGTCGCCGTCGATCTCCACCACCCAGCCATCCTCCACCGGCCAGTTCGGCGCCAGCTTGTCGCCCAGCTTCCAGGCGATCTTGAGCTCGATCACGGCACGCCCATTCACGCGGGCGGACCAGCAGCAGCGCAGCCCGCTGATGCAGCCCTTGCCGATGCGCATGTAGCCGAGATCCACGTCCTCGGTGGCGGCGGCGTACTCCACGTCGTAGCGGATTTCCTCCACCGGGATCTTCAATGCCGAAGCCATCATCGCCACGGCCTCCTTGAAGGAGGGCATCGCGCGCTCCGCCAGCCCAGGCGCCTCGGGATCATCCACCCGCCGGCCGAAACCAATCCCCTCCCACGTTCCGGCGGAAGCGTAGGCCGTGGCATCCACCGATTCCAGCACGGAGATCTTGTCGATGCGGGCGCAGCCGGAGCTGGCGACGAGCGCGATGATGTGGATGATGCCGGGATTGACGCCGGAGCCGTAGATCGACGCGTTGCCCCTGGCGGCGGCGGCCTTGATCCGGGCCAGATTCTCCGCACCGAACATGCTGCCGGTGATGAAGTATGCGGTGGAGACAATGTTGCAGCCGGATTCCAGGATGCGCACCATGTGATCGACATCAGGAAATTGCGGCATGTAGCAGACGCAGTCCGGCTTGAGCGCCAGCAGCGCATCGATGTCCCGGGTGGCCCTGATGCCGAGCGGCGGCAACCCGCACAACTCACCGACATCGCGGCCCACCTTGTCCGCCGAGTGGCAGTAACAGCCCACCAGCTCCATGTCAGGGTGATTGACGATGGCGCGGACCGCGGGCCGACCCACGACGCCGGTGGTCCACTGCACGATGCGCAGGGTCATGGGCTCACCTCCTGATGCTGCCGGATCGACTGCCGCTACCAGCGCAAGCTCACCTCGAGTCCATAGGTGCGCGGCGTGAGGTAGTACGCCGCCGTCATGCTACCGAAGGCGGGCCCGAAGTCGATGTAGTTCAGGATCTGTTCTTCATCCGTGAGGTTGCGGCTCCAGAGCGCCACTTCCGCCTGTGAACCCCCGAGACTGATGTCGGTGAGCGCCAGGCGGGCATTGAGTACCCCGTAGCTCTTGATGCGCGTGTCGCCGGCAACGGCCACCGCAGGATTATAGCGCGGGCCACTGCTGGCGAGCTGGTACGGATAGGTGAAGTAGTCGTCCGTCCAGCTATAGTCGAGCATGCCGCGCCAATCGCCCCAGGCGGTGCGGGCAATGCGCGCATCGGCGAGCAGATTGAAGGAGTTCTCCGGAGCATGGATGAAGGCACGGTTGTCGGCCTCGTTCACGCCGGCATCGATGTACTTGTCATACTTCGCATCCAGATACGCAT
>CAUJHX010000094.1 GCA_963204795.1 Pseudomonadota bacterium
GTGCTTGTTCTCGACGACGCTGAACTGATTCACCGCGAGCCAGTCGTTGTTCGACGGATTGTCGAAGTCGATGACCCGTGCCTGCGCACCACGAATGCCGCCGTCGGCGTCGCGGTATTCGACCGTGACGCCGTCTACCAGCAGGCGATGAAGCGCGCGATTGCGCACGATGAGATCCGCGCCTTCGGGTCGCGTCAGCTTGCGGAAGGCGTCTTCCAGTGTCTCGGGCGGCAGCGTCGGGCTGAGGCGCGCGAGGGCCTCGCGCAGGCGCTGGGCCAACACCACCTGACCGAACTCATCACGCTCGGCCGCCGGTTCGCCGGGAGCAATGGCGCCGCCGTTGCCCACCTGCCAGCCGGCGCTTGCGAGCCAGGCAAGTGCGGCCTCTTCGACCACGGATTCCGTGAAGCCGTTCATGCGGCCGGCTCCGCGAGCATGTTCATCACCAGCCGGATCATCAGCCCCTTGTCCTTCGGCATCGACTCGGCCACCAGCAACGCGAGCGCGGCCAGACCCACGTCGTTGATCACCGCCTCGCCATGACGGAACAACCGGCCGTTGCGGTTCAGGAAATCAACAAACAGGAAGGACCCGATGCGCTTGTTGCCGTCGGAGAAGGGATGGTTCTTGATCACGAAGTAGAGCAGATGTGCCGCCTTCGACTCGATGGTCGGATAGGCCGGTTCGCCGAATACGCTCTGATCGAGATTGCCGAGCAGCGCCGCGAGGCCATCCTCGCGTTCGCGACCGAAGAGATCGCTGGCATCGCCACGCGCCTGCAGATCGGCCTTGAGCCGTGCAATGGCGGTACGCGCATCATCCACCGCCGGCAGCACGCCGCCTGGATTACCCCGGGGCTCGACCAGCAACCCCTCGTCATAGCGCTGCAGCAGCAGGAAGGTCTGCGTGTAGCGAGCGATGATGTCGACCAGCCCGCGCCCCTGATCGGTGGTCAGCGCCTCACCGGCCGCCGCCTTGCGCACCAGCGCCAGCGCGGTTTCGAGTTCGGCGGCGTTCTGCTCGAAGCGCTGACGGTTGAGGGTGTAGCCACGCACCAGATGCTCGCGCAGCGTCTGCGTGGCCCACTGGCGGAAGCGCACACCACGGCGCGAATTGACCCGATAGCCCACCGAGATGATGGCGTCCAGGTTGTAGTGCTTGAGCTGGCGCTGGACCCGCCGCTTGCCTTCCAGACGAACTACCAAGAAATCCTTAGCAGTTGCCGGTTCTTCCAGCTCGTTGTCGGCATAGATGTTTTTCAGGTGCATAAGCACGTTTTCGGGCGTTGTGTCGAAGAGCTCCGACATCTGTCGTTGCGTCAACCAGACCGTATCGCGGTCGAGCTTGACCTCCACCCGAATGCCGCCATCAGGGGCTTCGTAGACGACGATCTCGCCGCCTGCACTACCCGTCATCTGACAAGCCTCCCCAACAACGCCTCGGCGTCCTTCACGCGCAGTTCGCCGGAGATGAGCTTTGGAAGCAGCGCGTCGCGCAGGGCGGCGAGGGTACGGGATTCGCTCCGGCGCGCGAGAGTCCGAGCGAGGAGTGGCTCGGCCACGACCTCGAACCGGTTCAGGAGCTTCTCAGGCGGCCGGACTACCGACAGCCCGAGAATCGACCCTACCTGTGCGCGTTGATGGCTCTTCGACGTCCCGGTGACCAGGCCTTCAAGTTCCTGCCGGAATTGTGGGGACCGCGCCAGGCAGTACACGTAGGAACGCCCATGTGCCAAGCGTGGGGCTAGCACCAGAAACTCCGTGGAGCAGATGGCACGATCACCCGGTTGAACATCGACCAGCCAGACGCGCTCGATCTCGGGGTTCAATTTGGAGAGCAGGATAACGCCAGCTGGAACGCGGGACTTCAGACTCTTGATATTCCCGCCGATCTCGCGCTTCGGCCACCGGCCTTCGTCGAATGCCGGGATGCTGAAGTGCCGGAACTCGAAATCTGGTGACTCCAACGGGTTCTCGCTGTCGCGGAGCTGCTCCACGACATCGCCGAACGTCCCCACCTGCCACCCCTCCGGAATCTCGCCAAGTTCGGAGTCAACGAATCGGGCAGGGAAGAGGTCGGCAAGGGGCTTGGGGAGGCCGGGGTCGCGGCTTTCAGCCTTGGCGCGGACGGGATCGAAGTCCACGAACCACGACTTGAAGAGCGCGCGCGCCATCGCCTCCATTGTCTCGTTCATCCGTCGGCTCAGCTCGATCTTGTCGTCCAGCGTGCCGAGGATGTGGGCGATGGCGCGTTGTTCGGGAAGCGGCGGCACCAAGAAGGGGCACGCACCAAGAATCGAAGTGTTGAGATTCGGCATCGTCGCGCCGTGAGCATGACGGACGACCCATTCTCGGACATCAGGATGTCCGAGGTAGTAGGACACATACCGCGGATCAGCGCCTTTCTCGCCAAGGCGCACTCGAAGGCAACCGGTCCCGCATAGCCACCCGTTCTCGTGATCGCGGACGAGTGCGCGTCTCTCCACATCGCCACGGCGGCTGTAGACGATATCGCCAGTACGCACGAGATACCGGCTCAGGCGCTCAGCATCCGCCGGAGAGATGCGTGCTATCCCGTCATCGCTGATCCGGTTATCGCCGATGTTCTGCGGCATGATCGACGGAACGCCAATCGACACATAGTCGGAGGCATGAAGCTGGCTGCCGAAAGGACCGGTCTGAATATCCCCGCCCCCTTCTTTGCAGGCGGCGCCGAGCGTTTTGTACTCCCAGCCAAACGGCGCGGGCCCAACCACTTCCTCACCTACCATACCCAGATTCCCTTCGGTCGGCGGCAATCCGGGCGTCCATCCACCCAACAGTCATGCCCCACCTCGCGATGGATTCCGCCCGCTCCGCGACGAGCGTCTCTTCTTCGCCCTCCCGCCCCCACCCAGCTCCGCCTCGATCTCCTCGACCGTGGGCAGACTGCCCTCGAGCGATTTCGGCAGTGATTCGAGCAGCTTCGTCTGATACTCGGCGACACCGATGGGTGCCGCGATGCTGCGCAAGGCGTACTCCACGCGCAGGCGGTCCCTTGATTTGCAGAGCAGGAGACCGATCGTGGGCTGGTCTTCCGGATGCTTGAGCAGGTCGTCAACCGCCGCCAGGTAGAAGTTCATCTGGCCTGCGTGCTCGGGCTTGAACGCGGTCGCCTTCAATTCGACGACAACGTGGGCACGCAACTTCACGTGATAAAAGAGCAGGTCCAGGAAGTAGCCGGTACCACCGACGACGAGCTTCACTTGACTGCCGATGAAGGCGAAACCCGCTCCCAGCTCCAGCAGGAAATCACGAATGTGCAAGAGCAGCTCGCGCTCCACGACACGCTCGCTGGCCTTGCGCCCCACGGTCAGGAAATCGAAATTGTAGGGATCCTTGAGCGCCTGTTCAGCCAGCGCCGCATGCGGCTTGCCAAGCGCACGCGCGAAGTTTGTAGCCGCCTTGCCCTGACGCGCATGAGCCCGCTTCGTGATCTGCGCCTGCAGCACCGACCGGCTCCAGCCGTTCATTCGGGCGGCTTCGGCGTACCAGCGTCGGGCGGCATGATCGTCCACCTGCTGGAGCAGCACGATGTTGTGCCCCCACGGCAGCTCGGCCACGACTCGCGGAGGACGCTGTGTCGACCCGCGCGCACGACTTTCTGACACAGCCGTGTCAGTTACCTGCATCGACCACGCCAGGTAGAACTGGCGCATCCGCCAGATGTTGCGTGGCGAGAAACCTTCAAGGCTCGGGAACGCCTGCCGCAGATCGAAGGCGAGGCGCTCGACCACCGCCGTACCCCAGCCTGCGTGGGCTTGCCGCTGCACGATGGTCTTGCCCACTCGCCAGTAGAGCCCGATTAATTCTCCCGTAACCGCGAGGGCCGCACGAGCCTGCGCCTTCGCGATGAGCTGCTTGAGATCGCTCAATGCCGCAGGGTAATCGGCGGGAAGCTCGCTGGTGAGCGGCGGCACGGGGAACTCGGTTCCTTCACTGCGAACCCGCCCGCGCGAGCGTGCCGCGGTCGGCGATACCTTGATGACCGCAGTGCTGCGGGGTGCCTGCTTTGACGCCGCCTTCTTCTTACCGGCCAAACCCCAACTCCTTGAGGCTGGCGGCAATGGCGGCATCCAGCTTCGCGGCCTCGGCCTGCTGCTCCCGCAGCGTCGCAGTGAGCCGCTTCATCCTCTCCTCGAACGGCTCGCCGTCTTCCTCCTGCGCCTCGGCGCCGACGTAGCGGCCGGGCGTGAGCACGTGACCGTGCTTGCGCACCTCGTCCAGCGGCGCACTCTTGCAGAAGCCGGGCACGTCCGCGTATTCGCCCGCCTCTTTCTCACCGCGCCACGCGTGATAGGTGTTGGCGATGCGAGCGATGTCCTCGTCGGTCAGTTCGCGGTGGGTGCGATCCACCATGCGTCCGAGCTTTCGGGCATCGATGAAAAGCAGGTGGCCGCGGCGATCGCGGAACTTGCCGTTCCTGCGATCGCGCGCGAGGAACCACAGGCAGGCGGGAATCTGCGTCGAGTAGAAGAGCTGACCCGGCAGCGCGACCATGCAGTCGACGAGGTCGGCCTCGATCAGGTTCTTGCGGATCTCGCCCTCGCCGGACTGGTTGGACGACATCGAGCCGTTGGCGAGCACGAAGCCGGCCACGCCCGCGGGCGCGAGGTGGTGCACGATGTGCTGCACCCACGCGAAGTTGGCATTGCCCGCCGGCGGCGTGCCGTACTGCCAGCGCTTGTCGTCGCGCAGGCGCTCGCCGCCCCAATCCGAAATGTTGAAGGGTGGATTGGCGAGGATGTAGTCCGCCTTCAGATCCGGGTGCCGGTCATTGCGGAAAGTGTCGCCCTGCGCGATCTGGCCGGAGTCGATGCCGCGGATGGCGAGGTTCATGCGCGCGAGGCGCCAGGTGGTGTAGTTCGACTCCTGGCCGTAGATCGAGATGTCGCCCTTGGCGCCCTCACCCTTGGCGTGCGCGCGGATGAACTCCACAGACTGCACGAACATGCCCGATGAGCCGCAGCAGGGGTCGTACACCCGGCCGCGGTACGGCTCGAGCATCTCGACCAGCAGCTTCACCACGCAGCGCGGCGTGTAGAACTCGCCGCCCTTCTTGCCCTCGGCGCTGGCGAACTGCGAGAGGAAGTATTCGTAGACGCGGCCGAGCACGTCCTTGGCGCGGCTCGCCTCGTCGCCCACCTTGATGTTGCTGATCATGTCGATCAACTGGCCGAGGCGCTGCTTGTCGAGCGCGGGGCGGGCGTAGTCCTTCGGCAGCACGCCCTTGAGCGCCGGGTTGTCGCGCTCGATGCCGGCCATCGCGTCGTCGACGAGCTGGCCGATGGTCGCCTGGCGCGCCTGCGTCTTCAGCAGCGCCCAGCGCGCCTCGGGCGGCACCCAGAAGATGCTCTGGGCGCGGTACTCATCCGGGTCTTCGGGGTCGGCGCCGCTCGCCTTCTCCGCGATCAGATGCGCGTGCTTCTCTTCGAACGCGTCGGAGATGTACTTCAGGAAGAGCAGGCCGAGGCAGACATGCTTGTATTCGGCGGCATCCATGCTGCCGCGCAGGGCGTCGGCCATCTGCCAGAGCTGGGCTTCATAGCCGAGGGGGGCGGAGGAAATATTGTCTTTCTTTCGCGATCGGGCCATTCGACTGCCTGTGTTGGCGGAAACGCTGCGGACGTGGATGCCCTTGTGATTCTGGTCATCGGGGCGAATCGGACTGTGCGCGAGTTCACCTATCGGATCAAGGGTTTGCATTGAATGTGACGATGATGACATTCCTCTCCAGCTGGGCGGCAGGGCAACTTCGATGAGCTTCGTCTTCGCCGTCACAGCTCCTCGAGCAACCAGCGCGCGGCCGGTGCCCACGAGATGCCCTTGGGAAGCGGGCGGGTGGGCGGCGTGGCATCCATCGTCACGAGCCACGCGCGGGCGCGGCGGTGCTCCCTCGCCGCCGCATCGAGCGCCCGCAACTCCCGGGCCCATGTGTCATCCCCCTCACTCTCGAGACAGACCTGGACGAGCAGCGGGCCCTCGCTCGCGCGGTGCGCCATGAAGTCGACCTCGAATCCGTCCCGCGTTCGCACGTATGCCGCTTCGTAGCCGCGCCGCTCCAATTCGAGCAGCACTGCGGTCTCGAGTGCGCGACCCCGCTGTTCCCGGCCGCTCCTTTCGAAGAGCGAAATCAATCCGGAGTCCACTGGATAGGCCTTCCGGGGATTCACCATGCGCTGGCGCTCCGACGCGCTGTGCAGGGCTACGGTGCGAATCAGAAACGCATCCTCGAGATGCGCGAGATACTCGTGCAACGTATCCTTGCCCACAGGCACGCCCTGTGTGCGCAGCGCATCGTAGTGCTTCTTCACCGAAAAACTGCCGCCCGGATTGGCGAGGAGCTGCCGTTCGATCCAGCGCAGCGCGAGCGGATTGCTGACGGCGTGGCGCTCGATGACATCCCGGAGCACGACGACGTCCACGTAGCTGGTCAGCAGCCTGGCCCGGTTACGCGAGTCGAGCCCCTGCGCTTCCGGAAAGCCACCTTCGACAAGATACCGGCGCAGACGCCGGTCGAGCGCCGCGCGCCCAACCGCGTCGAGTCGATTGAAAGGCTTCTGCGGTTCCACGCCCGCGTGGCGCAAAGCCTCACGAAAGCTGAACGGGTGTACCAGCACCTCCAACCCTCGCCCGCGAAGACTTGTGGCGACCTCGCGCGAGAGTAGCTTCGCCGAGGATCCCGAAACGAACACGTCCATTCCTCCGCCGTCAATCAACCGGCGGACGAGCCCTTCCCAACCGGGGACGAGCTGGACCTCGTCGAGATAGAGGGTCGGGGTCGCCTGGGTGCGCATGGCGCCCCTGGAGAGTTCGGGAAACTGCCGTGTGTGCTCCTCCACGAGCCATCGCAGATCGCCGATCGTCATCCCCGCGAGACGCTCATCTTCAAGAGAAACCAGGAGCTGTGCCTCTTTCGGGCTGCCGGCGGCGATACGATCGGCACGGCACTGCGCCAGGAAGGAAGACTTGCCGCAGCGACGGACACCGATGACAGCGAACGCCTTGCCGGGGACGCGTGGCACGATCACGTCGCGCCGCGTCAGCGTGGGTTGGTCAGCCGCCAGCGATTCAGCGAGCTTCAGGCGCAGTAGGTCGTGAGATATTGTCATTTTACAAGTGACAATTTATAAGATAATCGTCCTTGCGTAAAGGACTTCTTGACCTTAACTCCGACGCCATCCCCCAAACTGCGAAGCGACTGCGCTGGCTCACGAAAGCCTCAACCAAGCACAATCTGGCGACCGAGACGACATAGCCACCTCGTCCCCGCGCAGCTTCAGGGCACTGCACGTCCGGTGACGAGCGTGGAGAGCGCCGAGGCGCGGCGAACTGCGCTCGGCGAGCGGGACATCTCCGGTTCTGATTACATCATGCGCCGAGCGCCGCCGCGCCGAGGGGACACTCCCGCGAGGGAGTGCGCTCGACCCGCGAGGAACCGGACGTGCAGTGCCCTGAAGCTGCGCGGCGACGAAGCCGCTACGCCGCCCTCGGCCCCCTGATGAGCCACGCCGCCAGCGCAGGCAGCAACAGGATCGCCCCCAGCATATTCACGAGGAACATGAAGGTGAGCATCACGCCGATGTCGGCCTGGAACTTGAGCGGCGAAAACACCCAGGTGGCCACACCGATCGCAAGCGTGATGCCGGTGAAGATGATGCTCGCGCCCGTCACCCGCATCGTGCGCTCGTAGGCTTCGCGCACCCCGAGCCCCTGGTGCAGGAATTCCTGCATGCGGCTGTAAAGATAGATCCCGTAATCGACGCCGATGCCCGCGCCGAGCGCCACCATCGGCAGGGTCGTCACCTTGAGCCCGATGCCGACGATCGCCATCACCGCGTAGACGAGCACGGAGACGAGCGCGAGCGGCAGCACGACGAGGATGGTGCCGAGGAGCGAGCGGAAGGTGATGAGACACATGATGCTGACCGCCGCGAACACGCCCGCGAGGATCGGGAATTCCTTCGCCTTCACCTCTTCGTTCGTCGCCGCCATCACGCCGACGTTGCCCGCGGCGAGGCGGAACTGCAGGCCCTCGACCGGGTTGGCGGTGCGCCATTCCTTCACCGCCGCAACCACGCGCTCGATCGTTCCAGCCTTGTGGTCCTCGAGATAGATGTATACCGGCACGATCGTGCAGTCGGCGTTCAGGAGCCCGGTGCTCGTTTCGATGTAGCGCGTGGATTGCGTGAGCGTGTCGGGGTTGCGCGGGATGCTGCGCCAGTCGAGGCTGCCCTCGTTCCAGCCCGCGATCGCCACTTTCGCGACATACGGCAGTGTGACCACATCCTGCACGCCGGCCACGTTCTGCATGCGCCACGCGAAGCGATCCACCGCCGTCATCTGCTCGTAGCTCGTGCAGACCGGATCGGTCGCCTCGACGATTACCGTGAGGATGTCGACGCCGATCGAGAATTTCTCGGTAATGATGTTGCTGTCGCGGTTGTAGCGCGAATCGGGACGCAACTCGGGCACGCCGGCCTGCGTGTCGCCAATCGGCGTCTCGCGCCCCTTCCACGCGCCGAGGACGCCCAGCGCGATGGCGATCCCGATGATCACCGCCGCGGGCCCGCGCTGCGTGATGCGCGACAGGCCCGCCCACCAGCGCATGAGCAGCGCCTGGCGCTTCTGCACACGCTCGCGATAGCGCGGCCCGAACTTCACGTAGGACACAAGCACCGGCAGCAGCACGAGGTCGGTGAGGATCACGATCGCGACACCGATGCTCGCCGTGACCGCCATCTCCCGTATGACCTGCACCGGAATCATCAGGATCGTGACGAAACCGACGAGATCGGCGAGCAGCGCCACAATCGCGGGCGTGAAGAGCTGGTGGAAGGTACGGCGCGCCGCGTCGACGCTGCCGAGCCCCTCGAGCACGGCGTCGGACACCGCGCTGATCTTCTGCACACCGTGGCTCACGCCGATTGCGAAGATGAGGAACGGCACGAGGAGCCCGAGCGGATCGATGCCGTAGCCGAGCGTGACGAGCGTGCCGAGCTGCCAGATCACCGCGACCATCGAGCAGACGACCGGCACGAGCGCAACGCGGAACGACTGGCAGTAGATCCACACCGCCGCGAGTGTCAGGAGGATCGTGACGATCGCAAACACGATCACCGAGAGCGCGCCGTCGGCGATGTCGCCCATGATCATCGCGAAGCCGATCATGCGCACATCGACGCCGGAGTCGCTGCCCGCGCCCTGCACCGTGACCCCGAGGAGATCGGCACCAGCTCCCTGGATGCGGTCGCGCACGCGCTTCTCGAGCAGATGCGCGACGGCGATCGGATCGACCGGGTGGCCGTTCGCATCCTGCTCGAGCACGATCGCGGACACGAGCGCGCCCGAGAAGTCGTTCGCGACGAGCCGCCCGACGATGCCGGCCTTGAGGATGTTCTCGCGCACCTGCGCCATCGCATCCGGGGTTGGCTGGAAATCGGAGGGCACCACGTTGCCCGCCTCGATGCCGTCCTCGACGACTTCGAGGTAGCGCACGTTCGGCGTGAACAGC
>CAUJHX010000095.1 GCA_963204795.1 Pseudomonadota bacterium
ACTCTGGGAGCAGGAAGCGCTGCGCGAAGCCCTGAAACGTGCCGGTCGCCTCGACATGAACCTGGGCCTCCTGTGCACGGCGAGCACGCCTTCGGGGACGATGGCAGTGATGGCTTCGGGGTACCGGGATTCCTTCAATACGCAGATCGGAATCCACATCATGCCGGAGCAGAAGCTCAGCTGGAATCCACTGCTGCTCACGCAGTACTGCGAGCTCACGGGCATCGAACCCTGGCAGAGCGCCATGTCCTGCATCGGCGGGCTGTGCCGTGATGCCGCTGATGTCGCGGTCGTGATGCTTGCCAATGCCCTCGCGCAGTTGTCCTACGCCAAGGCCGGCTCGATGAGCTATTTCCCGAGTCATCTCGATGGCACGTGGGCGACTCGCGCCTCGCACTGGGCCTTCAGTGGCGCGGCACGGGCTGCCGAGCGGCACCTGGGCTTGGCCATCGGCACCTCGATATCAGGCATCGACAAGGCGTGGCGCACACCGCTCACGCTCTGGCAGTCGGCGGGTGTCGTCGTCACGTCGGTCGCCAGCGGCCTTTCCTATGCCTGGATCGCCGGGCATACGGGGCTCGAAGCGCGCCTGATTGGCCAGATGATGAACGGCTGCGCCGGCATGGCCCCGGGACGGGCGAACGAGCTCGCCCAGAAGATCATGCATAAAGTTGACGAATTGCTGCCTCAGCAGAAGAAACAGCTGCCCTTCAGCGAGGCCTACGACGTGAGCACGGTAAAGCCACGTCCGGATTATGAGAAAGCGATGCTGCAGACGCGGGACGAACTCGCCGCTCTCGGCATGCCTTTCCAGGAATAGGGCAGCGGTCTGCTCAATCGCGAGGGGGATTTCGGCATGCGTGCACGATGGGTGACGGCAATTTCCATGATTCTGGCCGCGTCGACTGTTCAGGCGCAGCAGGTTCGGTCATCGCCAGACTCCGGCGAAGGCCTGTTGCAGGAAGTGGTGGTCACCGCGCAGAAGCGCGAGGAGCGGCTGCAGGATGTGCCCGTGGCGGTCACAGCGTTCGCTGCCGAGCAACTGAAGGCCCTCGACATCAAGAGTGTGCTGGATCTTGGTTCGCTGGCCCCGAATCTCCAGGTGGGCCCGGGTGTCCCCAACAACACCGGCACGCAGATCTCGATTCGCGGCGCCATGCAGCAAAATCCCGCGCTCTATTGGGACCCCACCGTCGGGATCTACCTCGACGGAGTGTATGTGGGCAAGAACCTTGGCAACGTCTTCGACGTCGTGGACCTCGAACGCGTCGAAGTGCTCCGGGGACCCCAGGGCACGCTGTATGGGCGCAATACGCTGGCGGGCGCGGTCAATTTCATCACGCGCCAGCCATCGGGTGAGATCGGTGGCAATGTGCAGGTCAATCTCGGCAACTACAATCTGCGGACCGCCAAGGCCTCGCTCGATCTGCCGCGCTTCGGAATCGCCAGCATCTCGCTGACCGCACGCAAGGAAAATCGCGACGGCACCACCGACACGACTGCGGGGAGCTCGGTGGCGGAGCTCGATGACCGGGATTCCACGACGGCCCGCTTGGCGATGAATCTCGATTTCAACGATGACTTCCAGGTCGCCTACCGCTTCGACTACAGCGATATCGACCAGACTCCGCTGCACTCCTATCTCTCGCGGGCCAATCCCGCGGTGCTGCCTTTCCTGCAGCCTTTCGTCACGCATGAGCGGTCGGAGAGGGTGAGCATCGACGGGCCGACCTTTGACCGCAGCAAGGTCTACGGACACGCGCTGACGGCCAGCTGGAATATCAACGACCACAATACGCTGAAATCCATCACGTCCCATCGCAAGGTCGAGTGGAGTGACGCGCTCGATCTCGACGGATCCCCGGTACCGGTCGCCAATCTTTCCCGAATCTCGGACTACGATGCGACCTCTCAGGAGTTGCAGCTGGTCGGAAGCGCGGAGCGCTTCAACTACGTCGGCGGCCTCTACTATTTCAAGGACGACGGATACACGAACAACCCCCAGCACTTTTTCTTCAACACGCTCAATTACGACTCGCGCTATGGCTACGGCACGAAAGCCTGGGCCGCGTACGGGCAGGTGGACTACAAAGCCACGGATGCCCTGACTCTGACTGCGGGACTACGCTACACGAGGGAGAAGAAGAACATCGAGCGCCAGCTCGCCTTCCAGGCGCTGCCGGCCATGCCGGGCTTCGCAACTCTGATCCGCCCTGGCACCACAGCCGATGAGACGTTTACCGACACGACGCCGGTGTTCATTGTTGCCTACCGGTTCACTGACTCGGTGAATGCCTATGCGAAGTATGCGGAAGGCTTCAAGAGCGGCGGATTCAATGGCGAGTATGGAGATCCTGACCCCTCGCCCGCAGGCGTGGCACTCAATGAGCAGGAGACGCGCACGCCCTTCCAGCCTGAAAAAGTGCAGTCTTACGAGCTGGGCCTGAAGACCAGCTTCGCCGGTGGGCGGGCGGTCGTGAACGTAGCGGCTTTCCAGAACGACACGGACGATTTGCAACTGTCCATCTTCCGTACCGTGGGAGCTTTTTCCTCCGTCATCCGCAACGCCGGCCAAGCCACCACGCGCGGCTTCGAGCTGGAGGCGATGTGGGCGCCTTCGGACGCACTCCGGCTGCAGGCGAGCTATGCGTATCTGGATGCGAAGTATGACAAGTACATCGATGCCGGCGTGAACGAGGCCGACAACCGTGCCTTCATCCATGCTCCGGAGAACTCCTTCAATCTGCTCGCCGATGCGCGCATTGCCCGCACCGCCTGGGGCGATT
>CAUJHX010000096.1 GCA_963204795.1 Pseudomonadota bacterium
CTGCAGCCAGAATGTCGAGGGTACCCGCCGTGAGACCCGCCCACAGCGACCCGACGAGCCACGACGGCATCCTGCGCATATCTGACACATTCACACTTCGAAGAAGTCCACCACGCCGCTCTCGAGCGAATACTCTGCGCCGACCACCAGCAGACCGTCACTCCGGATGAGTTGCTCCAGCAGCCGCGAACCGCGTCGCAGTTGATTGACCGAGGCGCGAATATTTGCGCGCACCGCGTGGCGGACGAGCGTCGCGTGATCGTGCGCCACCTCTGTTGCGAGCAACGGCTCGATCGAGGGCCGGACTCGATCGACGATCGAGCGCAGGTTGCGCGACTGCTCGGACGCAGGGCGGGCCAGCTCTTCGAGTGTCGCGAGAATCGCACCGCAGGTGGAGTGTCCGAGCACGACAACGAGCCGGGTGCGGTACCGGTCCGCAGCAAACTCCACACTGTCGATCTGGGAAGGCGCGACAATGTTGCCTGCCACCCGGATCACGAACAGGTCGCCGAGTCCCTGATCGAAGATGATCTCAGCCGGCACGCGCGAATCGGAGCAGCCGAGCAGAATGGCGAAAGGCTCCTGCGCTACCGCAACTTGCCGGCGCCGCGAGGGTGTCGTGATCGCCTCGCTGCCCAAGGCTTCCGACACGAACCGCTCGTTGCCTGCGCGCAGTCGCGCAAGTGCCTCTTGTGCTCCAATCATCAATAGCCTGCCTCCGAAACGTCTCTGCCGAGTACCGTGTATAGCACAACCTGGCGATTGCTTCGCCCGACTTTCCGCACATCACCGGGGAGCCTTCCGGGTAATGTTCGCGTGACTTGCGGCGGCTGTTCAGCTGCGTTGAGCCCGATGAGGCGCCGTTTGCGAACCTCCCCTGGATGATCACCGCCTGATGATGCGCGGTCATTTCCACGTACGGGCGGCTGCAGGTCCGGCTCGTAGCGATCGGCACGCGTGACGTCGACCCGCAGGCTATCCGGCATGAAAATCGTGGGCGCCGTCCGGTAGCACTCCAGTGCCCGTACGTGCGCCGCACACCTCGAGTCGGTCGATATCAAGTGGCGGGTGCTCCGGCGATCGCCCCGCCTCGGGCTTCCTGCGCAGGTGCATCAGACTGGAAAGAATGAAAGTCGCGACCGGAAGAAGTAGTTGTCGTCGGTCAGCTGGGGTCTGATGATTGAGCTGAGCGCGCCGCGCTCGAGTTGTTACGCGCCGCTCCAGGCTCAACGCCAACCATGTTTAGCGTAGCCCCAACGCTATTCTCTTGCGCCATGCGGTGTCATCCGCTGGCGGCGACTGGTCCAGGCGTATTCGCGGCCTGCGGCGCGGGCGTGGAGATATCGGCCACACACAGCCACGGCCCACCGGGCACGCGGCGCCAGATGCTCATGCCTTGCAGATGCAACGTGATAACCTTGCCGTCGGCACCCGGCAGGGTAATCACGTCGGTGCCGGGCATGTAGGCCATGCTGCCGTCGTCGGAGAACACTGGATTCCTGGAAACCCAGTGGATCTTGAAGCCAGGCGTTTTCAAACTCTTAGCGATATATGCGCGGATCGCCGCCTTGCCCGCGTGGATCGGCTCGCCGGGCTCGATCACGACTGCAGCGTCGCTCCAGTAGGAGACGATCCTGTCGACGTCCTTGCCGGCGGTGGCGGTGGCGGCCCATTCGGCATCGCGCTGCAGCAGCGCCTTGCCTTCTGCGGCAGCATCGAAATGGCTCTGCACACAACTGGCGAGCGCGATGGGCGCAGCCGACACCAGAATCAAGACGATGAGTTTGCGAAGCGACATGGGTATTACCTCCGTTCGGTCACTGGGGACGGTACGAGATATGTCGTGCGGTGCCTAACGTTTGAGTTCACCGGCTGGCGGAGGCTGGCGAAGTCAACCGTAGCCAGTCAGGTGCAATGATGGGATGGACTCCTCCCGCTGTGTTGAGGGCATCATCGTGCCAGCTGGCCTCATGTGGTGCAGGTGTCAGCGCAACCGATCAGAAGGAGTCCGCCATGCATGCTACGAGCGTCGCTGTGGACTTGGCAAAGAATATCTTCGAGCTGGCCGTCACCGATGCGCATTGGCATGTCGTCGAGCGCTGGATTGCCAACCGCGCAGCGAGTCGCGTTGTGATGCCACCGCCATGCTGGCCGCCACCGGCAGCTCCGTCGTTTGCAACGATTGGCACCACGATGGCGCAGATTCCATGTCGGCACGGGACACCGCGATCCCACCTCAGATGCCGGATATGCGACGGCAGGCATCCCCCCAACTGCCATCAATCCCGATCCAATCTCCTATTAGCCACGCGCACGTCGATAATGCATCGCGACTGCGCCGCTGCGCAGCGGCTTTGTGGAGACAAGATCGAGTCTTCGCGTGCTGGGCAGCCCACTCTGGTACAGGGTCGGACCGTGGCCGGCGATCCTGGGATGGACGAGGAACATGTACTCGTCGATCAGATCCAACCGATCTAGCTCGGCCGCGAGCTTGCCGCTACCAAGGAGCACACCGGCCGGAGTCGCGCCCTTCAGTTTCTGAACCCCCATGCGCAGGTCGCCGGCGATGTGGTGGCTGTTGGTCCAAGGAAAGTCCTCTCGCGTAGACGACACCACGTACTTCGGCTTAGTCTCGAGCTTGATCGCCCACTCGCGGATCGCCGGCGGTGCATCCACGTCGCCTCGGGCAACCGCCGGCCAGTAGCTCTCCATCATCTCGTAGGTAATGCGACCCCACAGCATCGCCCCACCTTCGTCCATGAGGCGGGTGAAGAAGGCGTGTGTCTCGTCGTCAGCGATCCCCTCCCGATGGTCGACGCAACCGTCGAGGGTAACGTTGATACCGAAGGTCAACAGTCCCATGGCGGCTAACGATTGCGATCAGCGGCCGCCCGCCAACCTTTACTACGGGCCGAGAGCGCAGAATATTTTGTCGCGCTCTCGGCGCGCCCCCTCTCCTGTATCACGGTCCGCTGCATCGCATAGTTAGATGTCACGAGGCCCAGTCGAGCTTGAGCTGCTTCTTCTCAGCGGCGCAATCTCGCAAGTACAGGTTTATAAGATTCTGATACGGAATGCCA
>CAUJHX010000097.1 GCA_963204795.1 Pseudomonadota bacterium
GTATCGGTGTGAGGCCGCCCGTTGTACGGTCGGTCGCGCCTCATGTTGTGATCGTTGAAGCCGAGTTCGTCCTCGATCTGGCCCCATAGCGATTGCAGAGGATTCATCGCCGTCACTCCTTCGCCGCGAGTGCGGCACGAACGTAGCGATCGAGATAGTGCTGCACGCCTTCGCTTGCGGTGCCGTTCTCGCTGATGAAGTCGAGCAGCGCGTCTCGTGCCTCGATCTCCGTTTCGGTCGGCTCGCTTGCTGCTCTGCATTCGTTCAGTGCATATTTCTGCGCGCACGGGACAGGCGGGTTGTCGTCTGGGTGACAGGTGCAGGGGCGCTGCTCGGCGCACTGGTGCAGCAATGCAACCGCACCCGGAATGTCGAGCTGTTCAAAGACCGGCGCTGCGGCCATAGGCTCCAGCCTGTCGGCCAGTTCACGCATCTGTTCGCTGTTCATGCGTCTCTCCTGATAAGCCGCCCGCCCGCGAGCGACGGAATGTGGCTGTGATCGGAGCCAGGCCTGCGCACCACCTGGGGCGACCGATACAGCTCCATCGGCGGCAGCGCCGACAACGACGGCAGCGCCTCGCGTCCGCGGCGGGTGAGGCGCCAGCGCGACCACTTGAGCGCGATGAGCCCCTCAGCGGCCAGTGCCTCGACCGCGAAGCCAAGGTTCCGCGGCGAGTGCTGGGCGAGCGCTCGCGCCAGCTCGGCGCTATTGCGCGGTGCGACCTGCAGGGCGCGCAGGACGGTCCCGCGCAGCGGGTGGGTGTCGGTGGTCATCAGGTCCTCGCGATCCAGTACGTCCTGATCCCGCGCGCCCAGCCGGCGGCGTACACCAGCGACAGCGCCGCGATGCCCCATTGCTGCGCGGTGATCGAGGCGTAGAGCCACGCGGGTTGTGCAGCGATGCCGATGATCGGAGCCCAGCGGCGCGCGTTGACCGCGGGCGACTGCGAAAGCCACAGGGACGAGACGCCACAGGCGGCGATGACGATCTGGTCGATCACGCCGCGGCCCTCACGATCGCTTCGCCGATGACCTGGACGACTTGCGGGACGACGGCGTTGCCGAGGGCTCGCAGTCTGTCCACCCGACGGGGAATCCCATGAGCCACTCGACGAATTCCGGGTTCAGGGAGCCACTCATACGGCTCGGCCCGACCGCTCTGCCGAGCAGTGCGTTCACGGGTACGTTCGCGCAGTCCCCCGTGTCCTTGTGATCCCTTGCCGTCGGCGTTGGCCACATGCGGACGTACTCCGGTAGCGAATCCGGCTTGCGTCCAGAGGCTTTCCTCGCCTTTGACATCGAGGACATCTTCTTGCCGTCGCCGGCCAGCGGCGTCGGGAAGATCGCCCGGCAGCCGGGATGCTTCTGCATCGACGGAGCAAGCTGATTCGCGGTCGCGGTCGCGGTCGCGAGCCACGATCCAGACCCGTTGCCGGATGTGCGGGGCATCGACGGCTGCAGCCGGAACAACAATCGCCCGCCCGGCGTAGCCGTCGGCTTCCAGGTCAGCGAGCACCTGGTCGAGCCCCAATGTGACGTGACCAACAACGTTTTCAGCAACGACCCAAGCGGGTCGGACTTCGCCAACAAGTCGGCGCATTTCCGGCCAGAGATGGCGAGGGTCTTGCTCGCCTCGCTGTTTGCCGGCGTGTGAGAACGGCTGGCAGGGGTAGCCTCCGCAGATGACATCGACGGCGCCGATTCCGTCGGCAGCAAGTCGAGCTGCGGTGAGAGTTCGCACGTCGTCGTAACAGGGGACGCCGGGCCAGTGTTTGGCGAGGACGGCACGACAGAAAGGCTCGATTTCGCAAAACGCGACGGTTCGCATCCCGGCTCGCTCGAGGCCGAGGCTGAATCCACCGATGCCGCTGAACAGGTCGAGGACATTCACAACAGCCCCGGTTCGCGCTGCCGTTGCGCGAGCGAATAGAGAATGCCGAGCGAGTCTGCGTCGATCCCGCGCGCCTGCTGCTGCCGGCGCTGGTGCGCGGCCCGCACGTTGCGTGCGTTCAGCGACGCGATCCTGCCGAGCCTGCCGATGCAGCCGCAGGACACGACGTTGCCTGCGCGCAGGTCCTGCCAGCGCTGCGTCGTCTCGCGGCCACAGGCGCACAGGCACACGTAACGCCGGCCACCGTTGGCAGCGCGCGACGACTCGCGCAGGACGACGAGGTAGCCGTGGCGGTCGCCGGGGGTCATGCGGCCTCCAGTTGCTTTTCCATCGCTTCCAGCTCGGCCAGGAATTCCCGAGCGCCGGCCTCGATGCGCTCCACCTCGGCGCGATCCGGCTCGAAGCGGCGGATGAACAATTGCGGCTTCCTCACGCGCGGATCGAACGACACGAAATCGACCCACTGCCGGCGGGTGCAGGCGATTTGCGTCAGCATCTGCAATCGGTGTTCGTCCGGCACTTCGCCGGCAACGATCCACGCAAGATGTTTCGGCGTCGTCGGGCATTTCACTTCAAGCAAACCGTCAGCGCCAACAAGGCCGTCCGGCGTCGCGCCGAACCAGTCAATCTCCGGGTGCAGGACGAACACCTCCGGGCCGACCAGTTCGCCGGTTTCGGCCTCGTATGCGGAGATGGCATCGGCCTGGTTGTCGATCCCCCATTGCATCGCCGGGGTGACGTAGTGATCGACGGCCGCGCCGGTCATGCGCTCGGCAAGCAGTTCAAACATGAGCTTGCGGCGAGACTCGGACGGCTTGCCATTCTTGAGCACGGCCAGCGCGTCGTTCATCCGCGAGGCGGTGAGCAGGCCGCGCCGAGCGGCGAACCAGTTCGGCGTACCGGCAAGGGCTTCGACCTCCATTATTCGACCCCTGCCGGGTTGTCTGCCGCAATCGCCGCCGCCTTCAGGGATTCATGTTCCGGCAGCAGCGCAGCCCGCTGGTCTTTGGTCAGCATCGAGAAGAAAGCCTTGTATTCGGCCATCCCCTTCATGGCGTGTTCGCGCGCCTTCGCCAGAAGTTCGGCCGGAACCTCGGCACGCTGCACCGGATCGTTGCCGTCCAAGTCGTACTCGCCAACCGCGACGTTGAAGATCATCTTGAGCAGGTAGCGCATTCCGTAGGACGTGGCCGCGCCGAATGCGTGCGTCTTGGTCATCACGTCGCCGCCTTTGGCTCCTTTCCCGTCGGCAGGCATCGCAGCCTCATACCGGCGCGTATGGCCGCCAACGTGCGAGACATAGGCCAGCACGCGGACATAACCCTCCGGCGCGTCTGCGGTCCCGTAGCTGATCGAAAAGCCGTGCCGGGTGTAGATAGGCCTCAGAGCCGCGTCGATGGCCGCATAGGTCGCATAGCGGCTGCGCGTCTGCGGGTTGTTGGCGTCGGTCGCAACCTGGCGCATCTCGCCCTGAGCGCCGCGCATGGCTTCGTTGAACGCGGATTCGGCGTTGCGTTCCAATACCCGTTCCTGCATCGCAAGCAGGCGCTCCATCTTGTCGATATCGACGCTCGGGTCGGAAGCGGCGCGGGCGATTACCGACAGCAGCGCGGCGTTTTGGTCCGCCGGAACGACTGCGCCGGCCTCGATCTTGGTCACAGCGTTCACGTTCTCTCCTTGCACAGCAGTTCGATCGTTTCGCTCAGGACGATCAACTCGTCCTTTTTCAGCACCTTCCATATCCGGCGCTGTCCGTGCCAGCCGTTGAATCCGTCCCTATGGCAGCTTGTGCAGAGCGGAATGCAGGAAAAGTGCAGCCCTTGCTTCACGTGATGCGCTTCGCTCGGGCCGGCAGCGCCGCAGACACCGCACGGCAGGGACTTGACCCGCGCCAGGTGCCTGCGCGCTGCGGCGCTGATGCGGTCGCTGTTCACTTCGCGTCCCGCTTGAACAGGTGCGCGATCCGCGTCAGCAGCGGCTCGGCACGCCAGTTCGCAAGCGCGGCCTGCCGCTGCATCGGCGTCGGGTCGGTGCGCCGGGCGCGGCTCACGTCGCACTGCTCGGCGCATTCGCGGGCGCTGCGCAGCACGCGGGCCTCGCGGGTCGTCAGGGTTGTGCTCATGTCAGTCCATCCTTGCAATGAGCGCCGCAAGCTGCGGCAGGACCGTCTGCGGGTTGCCCTGCAACCAGTCGATCAGCGCAATGCAGCCGCCGACGCACATGCTCAACAGCAGTCCGTAGCCGATGCACATGGCGAGCGCGTCGAGAGGCCGCATCTGGTGCGCGTCGTAGTCCGCTTGGCGCAGGCGGCGCATCATCGGCGATTCTTGGCGCAGGTAGGCGGGTCGCATGTCAGGCTCCGAATTGTTCGTAGATCAGCGCGTCAAAGGCGGCCCTTGCGGCGGCCCCTGCGGCGTCCCATGCGGCGGCCCATGCGGCGGCCCCTGCGGCGGCCCCTGCGGCGTCCCATGCGGCGGCCCTTGCGGCGGCCCTTGCGGCGGCCCTTGCGGCGTCCCATGCGGCGTCCCATGCGGCGTCCCATGCGGCGGCCAATGCGGCGGCCCGGATCGACTCGTCTCCGGTCATCAGGTAGTCGAATACTACGTCCGGCGGATCGGCGTACAGGTGGATGACCGACAGCGCCTGCATCCGCGCGTAGTAGCGCAGCGTCTCCGTGATGTCAGCGCGCTGGATGATGCGGCGACGACGACAGACGAGTTTGTCGTCCCCCTCTTCAACAACGTCGTAGCACTCGACCCGGCACAGCACCGGGCCGGGTGCGTATTGCAGCGCGTGGGCTGGCCGGCGACTGGCGTGCAGGCCGGTAGCGCAGATTTCAACCGGGCCGGTGTGCACCAGCCACTCGCCGTCGGCCGGGATCGGCCTGCCGTCGCGCAGGGCGTCGCCAACGAAATGCCAAGCTGCGATCACGTCAGTAGTCCTCGTCCATCGCCACGGTCTGCGCCGCGATCCCGTACGTCGCCGGATCGCGCTCCACGGCGCGCTCGACTTCGGCGCGGATCGTCTCGGCGGCGGTGGCCAGCGCTTCCGGGTCGTCCCGGCGGGCGGCCATGTGCATCAAATCGAACACGGCGCGCTCGAAGCTCATGGACTCGCCGTGCAACCTGACGCGCAGCTCGTGCAGCGGGATTTCCGCCTCGTTGACGATCCGCGCGCAGTACGCCGGATCGCTGGCCACGCGGCCGACGATGCGCACGACTTCGCGGCTGATTCGATCTTCGAGCGCCGCGTCGGCGGCATCGCGTTCGTCCTGCCGGCGCTTGGTGGCGTCCCAGAAACGGTCGACGCGATCCTGCAGGGTGGTGGTGTCGGTCATCTGGGCCTCCGTGCGTGAGTGCATGGTAAGTGACTTTACCACAACAGGCGCAGAAAGCAAGGAGTCTTACCAAGAAATTTGTAACAGAGCCGACTAGCGTGGCGTTCTACGACCAGCCTCGCACGCCGAACGGTAAATGGGCTTGCGCTTGACGGTAAGAGCAGTTACCATGATGGCGTGATGCTCGATACCCAATCCAGAGACTCTCAGATCATTGACGCGCTCGGCGGATCGCGTGCTGTGGCTGCGCTATGCAACGTCACGTCACAAGCCGTATCTCAATGGCGGCGCAGCGGAATCCCGGAGGCGCGGAGGATGTACCTCCAGCTTTTGCGTCCCGATGTGTTTCCGGCCATGTGCGAAGCGCAGGAATCCTGAATGTCACGAGACACCAGCCGCGACGAGAACATCCGCGCGAGCTGGCGCCTGGGAATTTCCGGGAGTCGCCGGGAATCGGACAACGGGGGCATGGAATGACCGACCAGTACCGCGTGCTCGCCGGCAAGTACCGCGACCAGATCGTGAGCATCGTCAAGAGGAACGGTTCCGCCGTGCAGGTTTGCACCGTGGGCGTGCCGGTGGCGGTGTTCTGGATCGCGCGCAAGCGGCTGGAGGCGGTCGCGTAATGCCGCGACGCGTGCTGACAGAGGAACAGATGCGGCAGTGGCTGCTCGAAAACGTGCGGGTGCAGGACGAGTGCCGCATCTGGGCCGGCGCCGTGGACTCATGGGGACAGCCGGTTGTGATGTGGGACGGCAAGACATACAAGGCGCGCAGGCTGCTCGGCCGGCTGCTTGGGTTGCTGACGGACACAACGCACCTTTCCTGGACGAGTTGCGGCGACCGGCGCTGCCTCGCGCCTGAGCATCAGCGGTACGGAACCATGAAAGAGATGTGTCGTGCCATGAAGCGACGTGGCGTGTACGTCTCAGGCGCGCACCGCTCGATGCTGACGGCCAAAGGCCGCGCGCCGAACGCGAAGCTGCCGATTACCGAGCGCAGGACGGTCCTGCGTCTGCTCGCAGAGGGACATACGCAGAAGGCCGTTGCCGAGAGGTACGGCGTGCATTCCTCGGCGGTGAGCAAGGCGATTCAATCGTGGGAACGCGCCACCGGCAGCGCGGTGGAATTGGGGGAAATTGGCCGATGAGCGCGCTTGTTCCTGCCGCAGACGCGGCAATCGCTCGGATCGACAAGGCCCGCACTTTGCTGGCCGAGGCGAAGTCGATGATCGAGGTCAAACAAGTCATTGACATGGCCGCTGCCGCCGAGGTTTACGCGAAACGCCAGAAGCTGAGCGATGAGGCCATTGGCTACGCGCATTCGATCAAGATCGACGCGCTTACCCGGCTCGGCGAGATGCTGAAGGCGGGTCCGAAGCATGAAGGCGGCAGGCCGGCACAGAAAACCGGTTCCGTCGTGGAACCAGTTTCCTCGCCGCCGACCCTCGCCGAGCTCGGCATCGACAAGAAGGTGTCGATGGTGGCGCAGCAGCTTGCCAACTTGCCGGACGACATGCGGCAGGCAGTAGCGAAGCGTGAAGCCACGATCAGCCAGGCGCGCAAGCAAGTGTCCGAGAAGCAACGCGCCGACGACCTGGCGCGTCCGACCGAAACCGTCCTGCCGGTCGGCATTCATCGCGGCGACTTCCGCGAGCTAGCACACATGATCCCGGATGATTCGGTAGAGCTGGTGTTCACCGATCCGCCCTATGACGAAGATTCCGTAGAACTGTACGAGGCCGCAGCGAAGGAAGCCGCGCGCATTCTGAAACCCGGCGGATCGATGATCGCGTACTCGGGTCAGCGGCACTTGCCGGCGGTGCTGGCCGGGATGTCGAAGCATCTTCGGTACTGGTGGACGATTGCCGGGGTTCACGAAGGTGGGAACCAGATGCTGCAAAAGCTCGGTATCCGCTGCGGGTGGAAGCCGCTTGTCTGGTTCGTGAAGGGTACGCGCGGCGACGTTCAAAACGTCCTGCTCGACGTTGTGCGCGGCGACCGCGAGAAGTTCGCGCACGCATGGCAGCAGTCGCAGGCCGAGGCCGAATACTACATTCGAGAGCTTTGCAGCGAAGGCGGAACCGTCGTCGACTTCTTCCTCGGCGGTGGCACGACGGCGGCGGCGTGCGAGGCGACTGGCCGACGGTGCATCGGGTTCGAGGTTGATGCATCGGCAATCGAAAACGCGGCGAAAAGGCTGGCAGCCTGATGTCGCACGAAGAACGCTTCAATAGCCGCGAGCGCAGCTACAGCGCATGGCATCGTCGGATGTCTACCAGAAGGTTTGTCGGGATCGAACTAGCGCAAACGCTGGCGATGATCGACCTTGATGCTTCGCTGTATGTCGAATATGACGACGGCACAAAGGAGCCATTGGCGCTTATCGAAACCGCAAGGGATGTCGGCCAGTCGTTCAAGCCTGCGACAGTTACGGCCAAGCTTGCGGAACGCGCCGACCTTCCGTGCTATGTGCTGCTCTACACACTTGGAGGCGAACGCAATCCAGCCGATCCGTCCTGGTTCGACATAGCCGGATTCCGGTATCGAAGGCTTCACCCGAAAGCTGAAAGCGCATGGACAAGTTGCACGCCGGAAGAATGGTGCCAGTTGCTTGTGAAGTTGCGGCAATGGCAGGCCCGGCGCGTTGACCGCGAGTTCGAGAAGGTGGCTTGATGAGCACCCGAATCATGGCGCTGTGCTGGCCGCTCAGGATGCCGCCGACGGCGAAGTCCGTCCTGATCTCTCTGGCAGACAACGCCAACGACAGCGGCTATTGCTGGCCGAGTATCGAGACGATTTGCGAGCGCACCTGCTTTTCCAGGCGCGCCGTGATCGACGCAATCCACTGGCTGGAAGCCGAAAAATACGTCACCGCCGATCGCTCGAACGGCCGGAAAACAGCCTATTGGGTGACACCTAACCAGTGCAGCAGCAGCACCGGTGCGGCAGATGCACCGGTGCAGCAGGCGCATAAAACCGGTGCACCTGCCGCACTGGACCGGTGCAGCAGCCGCACACTAACCGTCAAGAACCGTCAAGAACCGTCAGGAGAGGGAGAGCGCTCGCGCGGCTCGCGCCTACCCTCCGATTTCCCGACACCGGCAGAAATCGAGTTTTGCAAAACCGAACGTCCCGACCTGGACGCTGGCCTGCTGGCGGCGAAGTTCCGCGACTACTGGCTCGGCGTACCCGGTGCGAAGGGACGCAAGCTCGACTGGCCGGCGACTTGGCGCAATTTCGTTCGCAGCGAGTTTTCGCGTGCGCCGCCTGCCAGAGCCTCGCCGAGTCGCGCCGATCGTCTGTCCGCAACCGTGGCCGCTTTAACGGGCCGCACACCGCAAGCCGAGGTTATCGATGTCACCGAAACCGCTTCCGTCCGCCTGGGTTGATCGGCTGTTCAGCCGGTTGGCCGCGTTCTACGGCAGCCAAAAATTGGCGACGATGTGGGTCGATGCCGACATGGCCGAGGTCAAAGCGGTGTGGGCCGAGCAGCTAGGTCGATTCGAGCCGGCGTCGATCTCGGCGGCATTGCAGCGCTTGATCGACAGCGGCAACCAGTGGCCTCCGACGCTGCCGGAATTCGTCGAGCTCTGCCGGCAATCGGCGATCGGCAGGAAGGCGGCGATGCTGTACGCCGAACTGCCTGCGCCGGGCAATGCGCGCACGGACGCCGATACGGCCAAGCTCAAGGTCGCCGAGCTGCTGGCCGGGTTGGCGCGGTCCAAGCGGATGCCGACGTGACCTGCGCCAACTGCCGCCACGCTCGCCAGGTCGGTCCCGTGCTCTGCTGCCTGCACCCATCCGAGCCGCGGCGCGACATCGGTCCTCGAGCGGCATCGGTCGTTTGGCGCAACCGCTGCGGCGGAAAGGGGTGGGCGGCGAAATGAGCGGCCTGCGCTGGAGTGCCGAGCAGTACGCAGCCTGGCTGCGCAGGGAGGAGGCGCGCGAGTACCTGGAGGCACCGCCAAGCGCCGATCGGCAGGCGGGCAATGGGGCAGTAGCCACCGCGCCGGAAAAACGCGCCAGCGGCCCGAAATTCCGCAGCAAGGCCGAGGCCAGGTACGCAGAAATCCTCGAGTCTCAGCGCCGGGCGGGCCAGATCGACGCATGGCGGCACGAGGCGGTGACGCTCACGCTGGCCGATGGCTGCCGCTATACGCCGGATTTCCTCGTCATCGAGCGCGGCCGGATG
>CAUJHX010000098.1 GCA_963204795.1 Pseudomonadota bacterium
ACCCTGAACGGGGTGTGCCGCCTCACCGGCGCGCACCTGCAGATTGCGGCGGGCGTGGGCCTGAACCCTGCCAACGTGATCCTCTCGTTCAGCTTCACGACCGGCTCGACGCGTGATTCGCTCGCGGCACTCGCGGCGGGCGCGACCGCACACCCGATCGTGGCGCAGGCAACGGGCCTCAATACGAAGCAGGTGAATCCGGCGCTGCCCGGCGTGGCGGACGTGTACGCAGGCATCCTGCAGATCCCTTACTACCTCGCGAAATCCGCGCCGCTCACGGGCTCCTGGCAGGGTAACCCTTCCCCTGTCGGCGGCACACGCTTCCTCACGCGTTTCAATCCGCTGCCGGTCGCGACCGAGACGCTATCGATCCCGCTCCTCGCGAGCGTCCCGAATGCGGCGTCCGGGCGCACGCGGCCTGCCAGCGGCTGGCCAGTCGTGATCTTCCAGCATGGCATCACGGGCAATCGCACCAACATGCTGGGTCTCGCCGATTCGTTCGCAGCGCAGGGGTTCGTGGTCGTCGCGATCGACCTGCCGCTGCACGGTATCACCGACCCGATGAGCCCGCTCTATCAGGCGGCGAACGAGCGCACCTTCAACCTCGATGTGATGAACAACACGACCGGCGCGGCGGGCCCGGACGGCGTAATCGATTCCTCCGGGGCAAGTTTCATCAACCTCTCGAGCCTTCTCACCTCGCGCGACAACCTGCGCGAGGGCTCGGCCGACCTCCTCACCTTCGTGCGCAGCATCGGCAACCTCGACTTGAACGGTGACGCCGCGCCCGACATCGACGCGACGCGCATCCACTTCGTCGGCCAGTCGCTCGGCAGCATCGTCGCGGTGCCGTGGCTCTCGCTGTCGCCTGCCGTGCAGACCGCCACACTCTCCGTGCCGGGCGGCGTCATAGCGCAATTGCTGCGGGATTCGCCGACTTTCGGCCCGCGTATCAATGCGGGCCTGCAGGCACAGGGCCTCGTGCCGGGCACGACGCTCTACAACCAGTTCTTCCGCGATGCGCAGAATGTGGTGGAGGCAGGTGATCCGGTCAACTACATGGCGGCGGCCGCGGCGGCGAAACCGATCCTGCTGCACCAGGTGATCGGCGACACCGTGATCCCGAATTCGGCGACACAGCGGCTGATCGACGTTGCGGCACTGACGAAAGTCAGCACGCCGGGCCCGAACCCGGTCTCGCGCGCGTATGTGAGTTTCACGGTGGGCGCGCATTCGTCGCTCCTCGATCCGGCCGCGAGCTTGCCGGCCACGATCGAGATGCAGACGGAAGCCGTCACTTTCGCGGTGACCAATGGCACGGTGGTCGCGATCGGCAACCCGGCCGTGATCCAGCCTTAGCCCTCACGAGCGGGCGCCCGAGCGCATTGCCGCTACAATAAGGGCGGCACTGCGGGCGAGGCGCATGACGACGACCGACACTGAAGACGGCGGGACACGCGAAGGCTTCTTCAAGCGCCTGCGCGCCAGGCTCAACAAACCCGACTCCTGGCTGTCGTACGACCTCGGCAAGCTCTTTCGCGGCCGCGCGATCGATGGCGCCGTGCTCGAAGAACTCGAGACGCGGCTGCTGACGGCCGACGTGGGCGTCGAGGCAACCAATGAGATCCTCGAAGCGCTCGCGCAGCGCGTGCATCGCAAGGAGCTCGACGACGTCGACGCGCTCGTCGACGCGCTCAAGAACGCGATCTTCGAGATCCTCGACCCCTGCGCGAAGCCGCTCGATATCAGCGCCTCGCGCAAGCCCTTCGTGCTGCTCGTGGTCGGTGTCAACGGCTCGGGCAAGACCACGACCATCGGCAAGCTCGCACAACGGCTGCACGACGAGGGCAAGAGCGTCGTGCTCGCCGCGGGCGACACCTTCCGCGCGGCGGCGATCGAACAACTCGGCATCTGGGCCGATCGCACGGGCGCCGCGATGGTCGCGCAACAGGCCGGTGCCGATCCTGCTGCCGTCGTGTTCGACGCGCTGCAGTCGGCACGCTCGCGTGGCACGCAGGTGCTGATCGCGGACACGGCAGGACGCCTGCAGAACCAGTCGCACCTGATGGACGAGCTGAAAAAGGTCAAGCGCGTGATCCAGCGGGTCGACCCGTCCGCGCCGCATGAGGTACTGCTCGTACTCGACGCCAACCAGGGCCAGAACGCGCTCGCACAGGCGCGCGAGTTCAATGAGGCCGTGGGCGTCACCGGGCTCGCATTGACGAAGCTCGACGGCACCGCGAAGGGCGGCATCGTCGTCGCGATCGCGCGCCAGCTGCGCCTGCCGATCCGCTTCATCGGCATCGGCGAGGGCAGCGGGGACTTCGGTGTCTTCGACGCACGCGCGTTTGCCGAGGCACTGGTCGAGGGCGCGGAGCGAACGGCGTGATCCGCTTCGAACGCGTCGCCAAACGCTACCCGAACGGTCGCGAGGCGATCGCCGGCGTCAGCTTCGAGGTCCCCCGCGGGGAGATGGTCTTCCTCACCGGGCGCTCGGGCGCAGGCAAGAGCACGGTACTCAAGCTCATCGCGCTGCTCGAGCGGCCGACGCGCGGCGTCGTCACGGTAAACGGCCAGAGCACGGGCCCGCTGCGATCGCGCAAGATTGCGGCGTTTCGCCGCGGGATAGGCGTCGTGTTCCAGGATCACAAGCTGCTCGTCGATCGCCCGGTGTTCGATAACGTGGCGCTGCCGCTCTTCGTCGCCGGCGCGCCGCTGCGCGAGATGGACAAACGGGTGCGGGCCGCACTCGACCAGGTCGGTCTTCTCGGCAAGGAGCGCCTGCTGCCGCTCGAGCTCTCGATCGGCGAACAGCAACGGGTCGGCATCGCGCGCGCCGTCATTTCGAAGCCGGCGGTGCTCATTGCGGACGAGCCCACGGGCAACCTCGACCCCGAACTCGCGCTCGAAGTCATGAATGTTTTTCGTCGCTTCCAGGAAGTCGGCACGACCGTGATGGTCGCGACCCACGACATGCACCTCGTGCGCGAGTTCGGCAAGCGCGAAATCGTGCTCGAGGGCGGGCACGTCCGCGGCGTCGAGGACGTGCGGATTCCCACGATCGGAGCGGCTGTGCCGTGATGGGCCCCGGCGTCTGGCTCGCGCGCCACGCGCAGGCGGCACTCGGCGCAATCGGTCGCCTCGCGCGCGCGCCGCTCTCGACCCTGTTCACGGTCGGCGTGATCGGGCTTGCGCTCGCGATGCCGCTCGGCCTCAAGCTCTTCGTCGACAACGCGCGTGCGGCCACGGGGAATTTCGCGAACGCGGTCGACCTTTCCGTTTACTTCAGGATCGGCACGCCCATCGAGAAAGTGAAGCAGCTTGCCGGGCGAGCGCAGGCGCGCGCTGGCGTCGCATCCGTCAAGGTGATCCCTGCCGATGCAGCGCTCGCGGAGTTTCGCAAATATTCGGGCTTTGGCGCTGCGCTCGATGCGATCAGCGACAATCCGCTGCCGCACGTGCTTGGCATCCAGCCGCGCGCGGGCGCCGATTCGACCGCCGAGCTCGCTAAGCTGAAGGACTATTTCGCATCCTGGCCCGAGGTCGAGCTGGTGCAGATGGATATCGAATGGGTGCACCGCTTCAACGCCATCCTCGAAGTACTGCGCCGGACACTTGCGATTGCCGCCGTCGTGCTTGCGTTTGGTGTGCTCGCAATCGTCGGCAACACGATCCGCCTCGAAATCCTGAACCGGCGTGCGGAGATCGAAGTGACGAAGCTGGTTGGCGGATCGAACGCGTTCGTCCGCCGGCCGTTCCTCTATACGGGAACACTCTACGGCCTGATCGGCGCGCTGCTCGCGCTCGCGATCGTCTTTGCCGCGACGACGCTCCTTGCGCCGGCCGTTGCCGACCTGGCAAAGGCCTATGGCAGCCAGTTCGAGATGCTCGTGACTAGCCCGGTAGACGCACTCAGGCTTCTGATCGGAGGCGCGGCGCTGGGGTGGACGGGAGCTGCCATTGCAGCCGCACGGCATCTTCGCTCAATCGAGCCGCGGGCCTGAACGGGCCACGGGCCACGGGCCACGGGCGACGGGCGACGGGCGACGGGCGACGGGCGACGGGCGACGGGCGACGGGCGACGGGCGACGGGCGACGGGCGACGGGCGACGGGCGACGGGCGACGGGCGACGGGCGACG
>CAUJHX010000099.1 GCA_963204795.1 Pseudomonadota bacterium
ACGACGGCATCGCCCGGCCGGTCGCGCAGCGGCGGCAGGCTGACCGACACTTCGCTCAGCCGGTAGTAGAGATCCTCGCGGAAGCGCTGCTGCGCAATCAGCGCCCTCAGGTCCTGGTGGGTCGCACAGACGATGCGCACATCGATGGCGATTTCGTCGCGCCCACCCACCCGTTCGATCACGCGCGCCTGCAGGAAACGCAGCAGCTTCGCCTGCAAAGGCAATGGCATGTCGCCGATCTCGTCGAGAAAGAGCGTGCCGCCATCGGCGACCTCGATCTTGCCGGGCGTCGTCTTGATCGCACCCGTGAAGGCGCCCTTCTCGTGCCCGAAGAGCTCGCTCTCGAGCAACTGCTCGGGGATCGCCGCGCAGTTGATCGCCACGAAGCGGGCCTTGCGGCGCTCGCCGAGATCATGCACGGCACGCGCGATGAGTTCCTTGCCCGTACCGCTTTCGCCCAGGATCAGCACCGACACACTCGTCGGCGCCACCTTCTCGACCATGCGGCATACGCGCAGCATGCCGGCATCGGTCGCGATGATGCCCTTCAGGGGCGAACTCGCCTGGCTCTCCCGCAGCGCGCGGTTCTGCTCCTCGAGGGCGTGGATGTGGAATGCCCGGTCGACGATCAGGCGCAGCACATCGGTGTCGAGCGGCTTCTGGTAGAAATCACTGGCGCCGAAGCCGACCGCCCGGACCGCGTTGTCGCGATCGGCGTTGCCGGTCACGACGATGACCTTGGTGCGTGGCGCGAGATTCAGGATCTCCTTGAGCGTCGCCATGCCTTCCGCGACACCCTCGGCATCGGGCGGCAGGCCGAGATCCTGCAGGACGACCGGTGGCTCGCTGCGCCGCAGGTGCGCGATGGCCTCCTGACGGTTTGCGGCCTGAAGTACCTCGTAGTCGTCGAAGGTCCACTTGAGCTGCTTCTGGAGCCCCGTGTCATCTTCGACGATCAGCAATTTCTTCTTTTCGTCAGCCATGACGGTCATCGAAAAGGGGAAGGATAATGTCGAATCGCGTCCCCGAACCGGGACTGCTTTGCACTTCCACGTCTCCACCGAGGCTGCGCACATATTCCCGCACCTGGAAGGCGCCGATTCCCATGCCCTTCGAGCCTTTGGTGCTGTCAAAAGGCCGGAAAAGACGGGCGCGCACGAATTCCGGGGTCATGCCCGGGCCGGAATCGGCGACCGTGAGGCGGACACGTGCAGCATCGATCGTCACTTTGAGATCGATGGTATCGGCAGGATCGCAGGCGTCCTGGGCGTTGCGGATCACGTGTTCGAGTACGGCAGCGAGTCGATCTGCATCCGCCTGCAGGGTGATCGGTACGGGAGGCGGTACGAACGTTGCCGCAGGTCGCCGATCGGCGCAGCGCGCAACGACCCCCTGGATGAGCGTGCCGAAGTCGACAGGTACGGTACCGGACGCGCGGTTGCGGTCGCTCAACTGCTCGATCAGGCGCGTCATGCGCTCGGCGGCATTGCCGATGGTGGCGATGGCGTCGTCCACGAAGGCGGGGTTTTGCCGGTGCTTCTCGGCGTTGCGCACGATGAGCCGCAGCTGCGCAACCGAATTCTTGAGATCGTGCATCATGAACGCCGTCAGGCGGTGGTAGGCCTCGAACTGCCGGCTCTCCGCGAGACGGCGATCCGCGTCGTACTGCACGACAATGGTAGCCACGTGTCGGCCGAGGGTTTTCAGAAGATCGCGGTCTTCGTAGGTCAGCTCGAAGGGTGGCGGGGGTTTGTAGAGCAGGGCAAAACCCGCGAGGCCCTCGGGGCGCAGCAGCGGCAGCAGCACGCGGATGGCCGGCGTCGCACGCAAGCCGTCCGGCATCGACACGTTCTGGTACAGGTCGGGTGCGGCGTCGTACTCGGCGAGATCGATGACCCATTGGCGCGCGGCGAGGAAGCGCACGAGTTCGTGATCGGCCGGTACCGCGCGCTGCTCGCGCAAGTCCCCGATCTGCATCGGCCAGGCGGCCGCCACCACGAATTCCGCGGCCGTGTCGCTGCGCGTGTACAGGATCGCACCGGGACTCTCGAAAATCTCGGCGATCGCGCGCAGGCTCGTGCGCCGGATATCCTCGTCGCCACCCGCCGAGAGCGTCTCGATGAAACGCAGCCATTCGACGCGATAGTCGTACTTGTTGCGATAGAAGTGCTTGGAGATGAACACCCGCAAGCGCCGGCGCAGGGTGCCCGACAGCAAGGTCACAGCGAGCACCGCCAGCGCACCGGTGAAGAAGATCGCGTTCGCCGCCATGCCCCAACGGCCGCCGATTTCCCGCAACAGGTATCCGCCACCCGCCATCAGCAGCAGATACACGCCGGCAGCGAGGATTACCGTGGTGAACACCACCACCTGGCGTGACACGAACACCTCGAGCGACCACTGGGGGTTGCGGCGGGCTGCGATCGCGATCAGCGGCACGAGCAGCGCGTTGACGAAGCCGCGCATGTACCAGACGTCGGCCGGGATGCCCCGCAGCAGCTCGGATTGCGAGAAGAGAAACAGGTCGAACGCAAATACGCCGCCGAGGCCGATCGCGAGAAACCTGATATCTTCGCGACCGCTCGCGTTGGCGTTGCGGTAGATCTGTTCGATCAGGACGAGCACGACGAGTGCGAGCGTGATGCCCGCCAGCGCGAGCAGGCGCCCCGCGTCGGCCATGAACACCCAGCCCGCGAGGGCGAGTGCAACCCAGATCGCGCGAGCAGCAATGGCGAGGAAGCGCGGCAACACCCCGTGGGCCAGTGCGAGGAGCGCGAGAATCCACGCACCACCGCGCAATACCTCCAGCGTGTACACGACGACCGCAGGCAATCCGTCCCGCCACGCCTGCAGCGCGAGGATGGCGGCCCACATTGCGGTCATCGCGCTGGCCCCGATGAGCCACACGCCCTGCGCACGGCCCCGCCAGCTCACCGCGAGCAGGGCGGTCAGCGCAAGAAAAGCCGCCGCCGCCGCGGCATAGCTCGCGACGCCGACCGCCGTGGCGCTGAAAGCGTCTTCCACGACTACCCTTCGTTCAGAGGCGGAGCCGACGCAGCTGCAACCCGATCACGAAGACCATCAGCATCGTCGCGATCTCGAGCAGGCGGCCCGCGCTATATTCGTGGCCGATCAGCGAAGTGCCGGCGAGTCCGGCGAGCCCTTCGGCCAGCGCCAGCACGAGACCGAGCCCGGAAAGCACAAAAAGGCCCCGGCGAGCGTAATGCAGCAATTTGTCCATGTGTCTCCCCATCATTGCGGTGTTCGCGAGCGACTGACGTAGAATTTATACGCGAGATGCCGGAAGAGCATCCACGGCGGCATCCGGACCCAGTGTGCCCGCACATAGAGGAGCAGACGGGAGATCGCTGTCCGGCGAAGATGGCGGTCGGGGTGCGGCGGGAACAGGGCCTCGGGCACGAGCTGGTCCATCAGTGCCACGATGAGCCTGGGCGGACTTCCCGCCTGCGATGCGGCGAGCACATCCCCTGGCACCGGCGTGCCCAGCAGGCGTTGTGCGAATCGCAATCCATAGAACGCAGGCCGCGCGAGATCGAGCACGACTGCCCGGACCCAGAACTCCTCCCAGAATCCAGGCTCGTGTTGCCCGTGATGGCGCAGAAGCGCGTCGATATCGGCCAACTCGCGCAGGGCATCGTCCATCTCTCCACCGTGAAAGAGATGCGTCATGGCGTGCAGCGTCATGTCGATCGGCGCGAGGACCCGAAACCCGGCACCAG
>CAUJHX010000100.1 GCA_963204795.1 Pseudomonadota bacterium
CGCGTGGTTTGCCGCCCCCGCAAGCGCCGCGCCCGGTGTCGCGCAAGTCGGGATTCATGATCACACTGCGGGCGAGACCCTGACCGTTCACCGGAGGTTCGGCGAAAAGTGGATCGTCGGCGAGCGCGGTCACGAGTATTCCATACGCGTTCACAACACTTCGGCTGTGCGGGTGCTCGCGGTCGTCAGCGTCGATGGGGTGAATGCGGTCACCGGTCAGACGGCCGCGCCGTCGCAATCAGGCTACGTCATCGAAGCTGGCGGTTCCGTGACCATCGATGGCTGGCGCAAGAGTCTCGAACGCACGGCGGCCTTCGTCTTCACCTCGCCGCAACGCTCCTACGCATCGCGCACGAACCGACCCGACAACCTGGGCGTGATCGGCGTCGCGCTCTTTCGTGAACGCGAGCCGCCACCGCTGCCGGTCGCCGAAGTGGCGCGCGAAGGGGAGCGCCACGCTGCCAGCGCGGCGGACGGCCGCCTCGCCCAGCAAGCGGCTCCGGCGTCGCCTTCGCTTGGCACTGGACACGGCCGCAGCCAGTATTCGCCGGCTGGGAGAACCACGTTCGAGCGTGCCAGCGACTCGCCGGACCAGCTCGTCGTGCTGCGCTATGAGAGCCGCGAAATGCTCATCGCGAGGGGCGTCCTGCCCCGGGCGCGCGTACCGCGCGACAGCCCTGATCCGTTTCCGGCTGCGCTCGGCTTCGTTCCGGACCCGTAGCGTCTGCGGTGACCGGCGCGATCGTTGTCGCAGCGCGAGAGCGGCCCCATACTGCGGCGCGCATGCTGCTGCGCCACTCTCACGACAGCGAAACGGACGAAGCCATGATGCTCGCCTGGCAATCCGGTGACGTCGCCGCATTCGATCGGCTGTACGAGCGGCATCGCGGCGGCGTATTCCGGTATTTCCTGCGCCAGTGCCGCGATCGGGGTCGCGCGGAAGAACTGCATCACGATGTCTGGCTGAAGTTGATAGGCGCGCGGGACAGCTGGAGACCGACCGCACGTTTCACGACCTGGCTGTACACGGTCGCCCGCAACCGCCTGATCGACTATTGGCGCGCCAACGCGCCACAGCGCCTTGCAGCACTCGACGACGACGCTCACGCCGCACCCGAGAGCTGCGACCCCTTGTCCGTCTCAGCGTCGGAGCAACACGGAACCCGCCTCGTTGCGGCACTCGGTGCGCTACCCGAAGCCCAGCGCGATGCCTTCCTGCTGCACGTCGAGGGCGGGCTCGCACTCGCCGACATCGCGAAACTCACCGGCGCGGCACAGGAAACGGTGAAGAGCCGCCTGCGCTATGCGTACGCGCGTCTGCGCGAGGCGCTCGGAGACCTGCAATGAACGACGGCGAGCTCGAACGCCAGTGGCGCGCGCACTCGACCGAGCTGCCATCCAGGCAGCTCGATGAGTCGATTCGCACTTCGGCGCGACGGGCGATGCGTCGTCGCCCCGCCTGGCAGCGCTACGTGCCACTCGCCGCGGCTGCCTCGGTGGGCGTGATTGCGTTCCTGCTCGTACGGCAGACGCCAAGCCCCGCACCGATAGCTACGACACCCGCCGCCCCGACGGCACCTGCTGCCCCGGTTGTGGCAGAGAATGCTGCCAAACGCAGTCGCGAGCTGACTCAAGAGCGCGAGCAGCCGGCTGCGATGGCAGCGCAGGTACCCGCAGAGGCTCCAGCGCGCGATGAAGCACCTGCGCTTGCGAAAGCGCTGGCGCCTGCGCCCGCCGCCGAATCCCGGGCCGCGCCGTCGTCCCTGGCAGGCGCCGATGCTGTCGCAGGTCAGGCAATCGACGGCTTGCCCCCGCAGATCGAGGCTCTCGTGAAAGCCGACGCCGCTCGGCGCACTGGCATCGAACCCGAACAGGTCGCGATCGTCGCGGCAACAGCGGTCACCTGGCCTGACGGTGCAATCGGTTGTCGCAGACCCGGCGAACTCGCGATCCAGGTGCTGACACCTGGATATCGCGTCGACGTGGATGCCGCAGGCAAGCATTTCGTCTATCACACCGACACACACGTGCAGATTCGCGTTTGCCGGACGCAGGAGCCGGACGGATCAGATCGTCTGCACCCTCGCCATTGATTCCTCGACCCAGCCACAAGCCTCGACATATGCGGTGTTGATGTCGGTGAGGCTGAGCGCCCCGAAGCGCACCTGGCTCCAGTCGGCACGCTCGAGCGAATCGACGCAGTCGAGTGCCGTCCCCAGATCGCCCGCGCGAGTCAGCAGCGCATCGCGGACGTCCTGGCTCAAGGGCAACGAACTCACAGTCTCTTCGACTCCCTCGCCGAGCATCGCTGGCATCAGGGACAGCAAACCCACCATGAAGTACGGGCCGCAGTCGTCGACCCCCGACCGCCCGGCCAGCAGCTCGCAGAGGCGCGCGCGGTGCAGCGCGGTGCGCATCAGCTCTGGCGGCCTGCCACGGAAGCGCGACAGCATGATGAGCGAGAGTATGCGAATGAGCTGGTCCCGCCCAAGGACGACGATCGCCTGCGACAGGCTCGACACCTGATGCGTCGCGTAAAAGCTCGCTGTCTGCACGGCGCGCAGGAGCTTGTAGCTGAGCCCGGCGTCCGAGGCGATCAGCCGCTCGGCATCGCGGATCGACCAGTCCATGCGGTGCAGTTGCGCGAGCAGATGGACGGCAGTCACACAATTGACGGAGACACGACGCCCATAGAACGTTTCGGGTCGCTGCAGGAAGTAGCCCTGATAGAGCTGGATCCCCGCGTCCCTGCAGGTCACGAACTGCGCGCGTGACTCCACTTTTTCAGCGACACAGACCTTGCCCTGCGCGAGCAGGTCCTGCGCGCTCGCCGCCGCCTCTTCCGCGCTCAGCACTCCGAGATCGAGCTTGACGATGTCGGCCTGCGCAAGGAGTGCCGGATCGCTGCTTTGTGGAACATAGTCGTCGATGGCGATCCGGTAGCCGCGCTGCCGGAATGCTGCGAGCGCCGTCAGCACGTTCGGGGTGCCACGCACCGACTCGAGCACTTCGATGATGAGCCGATCCGGCGGTACTCCGAGAGGCGCATCACCTTCCAGCATGTTTTCAGGGAAATTGACGTGCATCGGCAGGCCGCCAGCGAGCTGCTCATATCCCAGCTCGAGCAGCGCATCGAGCAGCAGCGAGGAAGTCGCGGCGGCGGGATCGATGTCGGTCGCCATCGCCATGCCATAGAGGCCGCGATAGAGCAGTTCGTAGGCAACGACCTCCATTTGCGCGTTCACGATGGACTGGCGCGCGACGAGCGCCTGCACCGGCGGGCGAGTCTCGGCCCTTGTGTCCGGTTTGATCAAGTCAGCCCCCGGGGAGTTGGGATCAGCTTTTCCGCTATCGGCAACGCGAGGATCAGCCTGAAGGAGGAATATGTGATGGAGCGCGCATCCGCGGCAAGCGGCATAACTGGTTGAATTGACTGGCGCCCCCGGCCGGAGTTGAACCGACGACCTACCGCTTAGGAGGCGGTCGCTCTATCCACTGAGCTACGGGGGCGCGATGGGCGCAGTTTACCAGCCGCAGCCTCGGCCGGCCGTTCAGGCACCGTTCAACCCGGTCGGCGTAGGATGACAGCCATGATCAGAAATGCGTTTGCTGTCCTCATCCTGGCCGCCTGTATGAGCAGCCTCCAGGCCGCGCCGGCAGACTGGCCGCGCGAAATCGCCCGTGGAGACGGGACGACTTACGTGATTTACGAGCCCCAGTTCGACTCGCTCGATGGCGATACGCTGCTTTCGCGCAGCGCGGTATCGATCCAGCACTCCGGCGATGACGCGCCGGTCTTCGGCGCCGTCGAAATGACCTCGACGCTTGACGTCGTCGGCGATCGTGCCCGCATTGCCGAGCTCACCGTGGATCGCGTGCGTTTTCCGGGCATGCGCGAGGACAGCGAAGAGGCCCGCGAACTCTCGAGCGCACTCGAACGTGAAATGCCACGCTGGAATCTCGACCTCTCGATGGCCGAGGTCGAGAGACGCCTCGGGCAGCAGGCGAACGCGCAGGACCTGCGCAATACACCACCGAAGTTCCTCTATGTCGATCAGCCGGCGATCCTCATCTCGATCGATGGTGAGCCGCGCCTGCGTGCGATCGGCAGCACGGGCCTCGAGCGCGTCGTCAACACACCCTTTCCCGTTGTCTTCGACCGTGCATCGAAGCGCTACTATTTCTATGGCAGCAGCGCCTGGTTCGCGACGAGCGACCTGACGCGGGGACGCTGGTCGCAGGTATCGAACCCGCCAGCAAATGTCGTCGCGCTGTTCACCGACAAGGCGCGTGACGCCAGGGACAGCGCGCGGGACACCCCGCCCCTCCCCGCTGATCAGTTGCGCCGCGCGCGCATCCTGGTTGCGACCGAGCCCACGGAGCTCATCTCGACCGATGGTCGGCCCGCCATGCAGCCGCTCGTCGGCAGCGAACTCCTCACTGTCAGCAATACCGACAGCGACCTGTTCTTCGACGTGCCGAGTCAGACCTGGTACATCGTGGTATCGGGTCGCTGGTACCGGGCGCGCTCCCTGAGCGGCGACTGGTCGTTCGTCGAGTCGGATCGGCTGCCGGCGAGCTTCGCGCGCATCCCGCCTTCATCTTCGAAGGCGGATGCACTCGCCTACGTCGCAGGAACTGAGGCCGCAAAGGACGCCGTGATGGACTCCGCAGTGCCTCAGGTCGTCGCGGTGGATCGCGAGAGCGCGCACTTCAGTGCGACGTATGATGGGCCGGCGCGCTTCGAGCCTGTGCCGCGCACCGATCTGCGCTACGCCGTGAATACGGCCTCGCAGGTCTTTCTGGCGGATGGGCGCTACTACGCTGTCGACCAGGGCATCTGGTTCATTGCGGATTCACCGTACGGGCCCTGGGAGGTATCCGGGACACGGCCCGTGGGACTCGACGATATTCCGCCGAGCAGCCCCGCCTACAACACCCGGTACGTATACATCTACGACGTGCAGCCTGATGTCATCTACATGGGCTACACGCCCGGTTACCTCTGGTCATTCCCTTATGGCGGCGCCGTCGTCTACGGCACGGGATACCGATACCGTCCGTGGTACGGCCAGTCCTGGTATTACCCGCGTCCCTGGACCTGGGGTTTCAGCATCCACTACTCGCCGTACGGCTGGAACTATGGCATGAGCTGGAATGCTGGCTGGATCGGGCTTTCCTGGGCGTGGGGTGATGGCTGGGGTCAGTGGCGCCCGGGCTATGGGCGCGGCTACAACCGTGGCTACTGGAACGGCTACAACAATGGCTATTGGCAAGGTGTGCATGACGGTGGCTGGTTCGGGCCTGGTGGCTATCGCCCGCCCGTGCATTCACCCCGCCCGCCGCACTATCGACCTGATGCGCGCCCGGTGAAGAGCTTCGGCACTCGCCACGCAGCGACGCCGCGCTGGAGGGATAGCGTGTATTCGCGCCCCGGCAACGCGAATTTCGCGGCCACCCGCCCTACAGCGCGCTACTGGAACGATCCCGCGGGCGGGCGTCTGTTGCGTCCTGCAGCCCCGATGGGCGAGCGCCCGGTATCACGGCCCTCCACGCGATCAACTGGCGAGAACGCAGACGCTGGCGGCAGCGTGTTCCGCGGGCGCGGCAATCAGTGGCGGACACCCGCTGAGCGCGACATCAGGCGCTCTCCTGCGCCGCCGAACGCCAATCGCCCGATCTATCGTCCCTCGGCCCCGAATCAGCCGATCGAGCCGGCGGCGCCTCGCGTGCGAGAGCCGCGACACGGCGGCGAATGGCGCGGGCCCGCACGCCCTGAACCGTCCACCCAGCCGCAACCGCAACCGCAATCGCAGCCGCGCGAACTTGAGCGCCAGGCGGCGCCTGCACGCCCCCGCGATGGGGGAAGGCACGAAGCGTCCCAGCAGCGGCGCGAGCGCGGTCCCTTCCGCGAACCATGAGTGAACGCCACAGGCGAGCCGTTCAGACCGGCACCGCCGTGTTGTCGAGCGCCCGACGCAGCACGAAACTGGTATGCACGCCAGTTACCCCTTCGATGCGCGTGATCCGGTTCAGCAGCAGTTCCTGGTAAGCGTCCATGTCGCGCACGATCACCTTCAGCTGATAGTCCGCCTCTTGCCCGGTAATGAGCAGACACTCGAGCACTTCCGGTCGCGCGGCGATCTTCTTCTCGAAGTTGGCGAAACGCTCCGGCGTGTGCTTGTCCATTGAAATGTGCAGGAGCGCCATCAGCGACAGGCCGAGTTTCCGGGCGTCTACGAGCGCACGATAGCCGGTGATCACGCCAGCCTCCTCCAGCGCCCGCACGCGACGCAGACAAGGCGACGGTGAGAGCCCGATGCGCTCGGCCAGCTCCTGGTTCGGGAGGCGTCCGTCGGCCTGGAGCACCTCGAGAATGCGACGGTCATAACGGTCGAGTTCCATCGTCTTCAGCTCCAGATTGCGGTCTATATGGGTGATGCACAATTATATGGCTTTAAACATTATATGCACGCAATCCGATTGCTGCCAGTCACTGAACTTTCGTGCCATTCGCAATCATTCACCTCGCGGGTCCGCCTAGACTGCCGCAACTGAACTGCATCCGCGCGCGCACGAATCGACCATGAAGACCACCAGCAAGTACCGCCCCTTTCCGCCCGTCCGCCTCGCCGACCGCACCTGGCCGGACAAGACCCTCTCCAGGGCACCGATATGGATGAGCACCGATCTGCGCGACGGCAACCAGGCTCTCTTTGAGCCGATGGACGCGGAGCGCAAGCTCGGCATGTTCAGGATGCTCTGCGAGATCGGCTTCAAGGAGATCGAAGTCGCGTTCCCGGCCGCGTCGCAGACCGACTTCAGTTTCGTGCGCACCCTCATCGAGGGCGGACACATCCCCGATGACGTGACGATCGAGGTACTGACCCAGGCCCGCCCGGCGCTGATCGCGCGAACCCTCGAATCGCTGACGGGAGCGAAGCGCGCCATTGTGCACGTCTACGCCGCGACCTCACCGATCTTCCGAGAGACGGTGTTCGCAATGCAGAAGGCGGACGTGGTGCAAATGACCGTCGATGCCGTACGCCAGATCCGCGACCACTGCGCTGCCCACCCCGAAACGGAATGGAAGCTCGAGTTCAGCCCGGAGACTTTCTCGGCCACCGAACTCGAGTTTGCCCGTGAAGTATGCGACGCGGCGACCGAAGCCTGGGGCGCGACGCCCGCTCGCAAGGTGATCCTCAACCTGCCGGCGACTGTCGAGGTCTCGACGCCGAACGTCTACGCCGACCAGATCGAATGGATGGATCGTCATCTCGCCCGCCGCGACAGCGTGATCCTCAGCGTGCACCCGCACAACGACCGTGGTTGCGCCGTCGCGGCCGCCGAACTCGCGCTCATGGCCGGCGCCGAGCGGGTCGAGGGCTGCCTGTTCGGCCACGGCGAGCGCACCGGCAACGTCGATCTGGTCACGCTCGCCCTGAACCTCTACTCGCAGGGTGTCGATCCCGGGCTCAATTTTTCTGATATCGACCGCATCGCACGCACGATCGAGGAATGCACGCAGCTGCCAGTGCACCCGCGTCACCCGTACGCCGGTGACCTCGTATTCACTGCGTTTTCCGGTTCACACCAGGACGCCATCAAGAAGGGCATGGCCACCCGTGACGCCACAGAACACTGGCAGGTCCCGTACCTGCCGGTCGACCCGATCGACCTCGGACGCAGCTACGATTCGATCATTCGCGTGAACAGCCAGTCGGGCAAGGGCGGGATCGCCTACCTGCTCGAATCCGGCTACGGACTGGTCATGCCGCGCCGATTGCAGATCGAGTTCAGCGGCGTCGTTCAGCAGCACGCTGATGCCACCGGCGCGGAGGTCACCGCCGGGGAGTTGTGGCAGATCTTCAGCGCAACCTATCTGCAGGCGAGTGACCCCCTGCGCTACGTCGAGCACCATCTTTTTGAGCACGGTCGCGCGCAGGGCGTGAAGCTCACCTTCTCGATGGGCGAACGCCGCGTCACCGTGAGCGGCGAAGGCAACGGCCCGATCGATGCAGTGATCCGCGCGCTGGGCCTGCCGGTGCGCGTGCTTGCCTATGAGGAACGCTCGCTTGGCAAGGGTGCTGATGCCCGCGCCATCGCCTGCATCGAACTCGTCGGCGGCAATCAGCCGGGCGGCACGTACGGTGTCGGCATCGATGCGAACATCGTCACCGCCTCGATCCTCGCGGTACTCTCAGGCATCAACCGCCTCGCCGCACGCGACCGGGGTCTCGTGCAGGAGCTGTCCCGTCGACCGCTGCAGGTCGCCTGAAAAGTGGTGGAGCGAGCGGGGATCGAACCCGCGACCTCGTCATTGCGAACGACGCGCTCTCCCAGCTGAGCTACCGCCCCACATGCTTTCCGAAAGGCGCGCGATTCTAGCATCGCGGTGGCTTGCTGCAAGTCACCCCGCACACTCCCGGGGGACGTACCTTGACGGCAAATGCGGCTCTGGTTGAGGATGGCTCGCGGAGATGGCATTCCTCCGGTCCCGGGGCTCACCGGGACGAACCGCCGCTTACGGCTGATGATGCCTGCCCACCCGGACCACGGGTGCGTGCGGGTGTCGCAATCCAGCGAAACCCGGCAGGCGCATCCGATTCTGGCACGAGGAGTCGAGACGCATGGGAC
>CAUJHX010000101.1 GCA_963204795.1 Pseudomonadota bacterium
TCGGTCTTGCGCGCCGTGACGACGATTTCATCGAGACTGTCAGCCTGCGACTGGGCAACGGCGCTGGTGGCGCCCCCCAGCAACGAGACTGCCGTGATCCCGGCCAGCAGATAATTGGTACGCATCGTTCTCCCCGTGGACGCACCATGCGCCCCCCATTGCCATGTACGCTAACGCGGTACCACACTCATGATCAATATCAAATGGAGATGGGATGAGACCTATGCGCAACAGATTCCTCGTGGTGGTCACGCTGCTCGCCGGCAGTGCATTGACGGCCTGTGCAGCCACCACCGCCGTGAGGGTCCCGAAGGGGGCGGCAGTGTCGACCCTGCCGGGCGAGCTTCCGTCCTGGCAGATTCCCAATATGGGCGAGGCCGCGGAGGCCTACTACGGCCCCGACAGCCTCCACCTGATCGCCCAGGTGCAGAATTCCAAGGCCATGCTGGGGAGGCGCGACCACGCGGGCTTCCTGACCACGACCTTTACCGACGCAGGCACCGACATCACCCTGATCAACGACAAGGGTTATGACGCCTGCTCGTACTTCTTCCCGGACGGCAAGCACCTCATCTGGACCTCGGTGAGGGACAAAATGGGCACGAGCGGGAAGCTCGAGGGCGACTGGTCCGACTGGCAGCACTACCCGCAGGGCGCGGAGTTGTATATTTCCGACAGGCAGGGTGGCCACGTCAAGCGCCTGACGAACAACGATTATTACGAGGCGGAAGTCACCGTTTCGCCGGATGGCAAGTGGATCGTCTTCGGGCGCCAGATCAAGGGGAACATGGACCTGTGGATCATGAACGCCGACGGTACCGGCGAGCACCAGATCACCTTCACCGAGGACTGGCAGGAAGGCGCGCCTTATTTCCTCCCGGACAGCAACACGATCCTCTTCCGGGCCTGGAAGGCGTCGGAATACGGCCAGCGCCCGACCCCGATGACGATCTTCACGATCAAGCGGGACGGCTCGGACCTGAAGGAACAGACTCATACGCACGAGATGAACTGGGCTCCCTACCCGACGCCGGATGGCAAGCACTTCCTCTATGTGCGCATCGAGCCGGGCAGCAACAACTGGGAGGTGTATCTGGGCGAGATCGATGCCGGCCCGGACATGAAGCCGCGCCGCCTGACCTTCAGTAATGGTTTCGACGGCTTCCCGTCCATATCGCCAGACGGTCGCAAGATGGTCTGGACGACCAACCGCAGCGATGCGAAGAAGGCGTTCATGCAGAACCTGCGCCTGCACGTGATGGACGTGTCCTCGCTCGGGCTCGGGCCAAAGTGAGGCCGATCCGTCGTAAACTGGGCGGATGCGTACACACTTTTGCGGGCAGGTCGACGATCGATCGACCGGCGAGACTGTCTCGGTAGCGGGCTGGGTGCACAGGCGGCGGGATCACGGTGGCGTGATCTTCGCCGACCTGCGCGACCGCTCGGGCCTCGTGCAGGTCGTCTTCGATC
Source organism: Pseudomonadota bacterium (assembly GCA_963204795.1). Lineage (GTDB taxonomy): Bacteria > Pseudomonadota > Gammaproteobacteria > Steroidobacterales > Steroidobacteraceae > CADEFQ01. The sequence goes on from CAUJHX010000101.1 coordinate 1,471, forward strand.
CTGACGCGAAGGCAGTGTTCGAGGGCGCGGAGAAACTGCGCAACGAGTTCGTGGTGCGCGTCACGGGCCTCGTGCGCGAGCGCCCGGCCGGCACCGTCAATGCGAATCTCGCCTCGGGTCGCATCGAAATCCTCGCGCGCGAGCTCGAGATCCTGAACCGCTCGGAGCCGCTGCCCTTCCAGCTCGACGAGCACGTCTCGGAAGAGGTGCGGCTGCGCTACCGCTACCTCGACCTGCGGCGCGAGGTGATGGCGAAGCGCCTGCGGCTGCGTCACGCGGCCACGCGCGCACTGCGCAGTTATCTCGATGACGCCGGTTTCGTCGACATCGAAACGCCGATGCTGACGAAGGCGACGCCGGAAGGCGCGCGCGACTACCTCGTGCCATCGCGCACGCACGCCGGCAAGTTCTTCGCGTTGCCGCAGTCGCCGCAGATCTTCAAGCAGTTGCTGATGGTGGCGGGCTTCGAGCGCTACTACCAGGTCGCGCGCTGCTTCCGCGACGAGGACCTGCGCGCCGACCGCCAGCCCGACTTCACGCAACTCGACATCGAGACCTCGTTCCTCTCGCAGGACGAGATCATGGCGCTGATGGAGGGGCTGATCTGCCACCTTTTCAGGACCGTGCTCGACGTCGAACTGCCGCATCCCTTCGTGCGCATGAGTTACGCGGAGGCGATGCGCCGCTACGGTTCCGACAAGCCGGACCTGCGAGTGCCGCTCGAACTCGTCGATGTCGCGGATCTGGTCGCGGACTGCGATTTCAAGGTATTTGCAGCGCCTGCGAAGGACCCGAAGGGCCGTGTGGCCGCGCTGCGCGTGCCGGGCGGCGCCGCGTTGCCGCGCTCGCAGATCGACGATTGCACCGCGTTCGTCGCGCGCTACGGCGCGCGTGGCCTCGCGTACGTGAAAGTGAACGAGCGCGCGAAGGGGCGCGAGGGGCTCCAGTCGCCGATCATCAAATTCCTGTCGGATGCGGCAATCTCCGGCATCCTGGATCGTACCGGGGCTCTGGATGGCGACCTGATCTTCTTCGGCGCGGATTCAGCGAAGGTGGTGTGCGACGCCCTCGGCGCGCTGCGCCTGAAGCTCGGCGAGGATCTGAAGCTGGTCGCGCACGCGTGGCGGCCCCTGTGGGTCATCGATTTCCCGATGTTCGAATGGGACGCGGACGCCAAGCGCTGGCTGGCGATGCACCACCCGTTCACCTCGCCCGCGAACCTCGATCCGCAGGTGCTGCGCGCGCAGCCGGGCGAGGCGCTGGCGAAGGCCTACGACATGGTGCTGAACGGCTCGGAGATCGGCGGTGGCAGCGTGCGCATCCACTCGCAGGCGTTGCAGTCGACGGTGTTCGATCTCCTCGGCATCGAACACGAGGAAGCACAGCGCAAGTTCGGCTTCCTGCTCGATGCGCTCAAGTATGGCGCGCCACCCCACGGCGGCATCGCCTTCGGCATCGACCGCCTGATCATGCTGATGGCGGGCGCCGAGAGCATTCGCGACGTGATCGCGTTCCCAAAGACGCAGACAGCCGCGTGTCCGCTCACCGAGGCGCCGACCGAAGTGAGCGAGCAACAGCTGCGCGACCTGCATATCCGCGTGCGGCTGCCCCGGGCCGAGGGCTAAGAGCTACGAGCGGTGCGCAAAGCGGCGGCGCGCTCGCGGATGCGTCGCAGGGTGGTGCCGAGCGCGCGCATCTCCCGGATGTCGAGGTCATCGCCGATGGCGTCGAGGCATTCGCCGGCCGAGGATTCGGCGTCCTGAAGTGCTCGCTTGCCTGCCGTCGTCAGGTCGATGTACAGCACGCGGCTACCGAGCCTGATCGGCTCGACGCTGACAAGTCCCCGCCGGGCCAGCTTGATCGTGAGGCGATGGGCGGCCTGCCGCGAGCAGTGCAGTTCGTGTGCGAGCTCTGGGATCGTGCGACATGCGAATCGGCGCGAGAGTGCCTTCAGTGCGGCGTGCCGGCGCGGGTTGCCGCCGGCGAACCCCCAGCGCCCTTCGCGGCGCGCGAGTGTCGTGCGGGCGAGGTCCAGCGCGGTGGCGGTGTAGCGGATTTCATTGAGCAGATGCTCGGCTTCACCGCGCCATAGCACGAGGTGTTTCAGGAAGGCTGTCGGCTCCCTGGGGGTCGGAGGCGGCGGAACGTAGTTCGGATCGAGAAGGTTCCGCAATCGTGTCGTCATCTTTGGCTCCTGAGCCGGGCGCGTTCATCGTCCCCCTCGCCGGCGGCGTCAACAAGCGGACAAACGGGGGTGTTTGTCCGCTTGTTGACGTCACGGCGGAGGAGACCCAATAGCCGGGCGTCCGCACCGCGCGCTGGGCTGCGCGGCGATAAGCTATCGACCCCATGCCTCCTCACGTGGTTTTCGTCCACGGCCTCTTCATGACCGGTGCGGAGTCCGTGCTCCTGCGCCGGTATCTCGCCCGCGAACTCGGCGCCCGCACGCACACCTTTCTCTACATGGCAACCGTGGAGGATCCCGATGTCGTCGCCGACCGGCTGGGCAGGCGGGTCAGCTCGCTGGGCGCGGGCGCGGGCGCGATGGGCGCGACTGCCGCCGATGGCACGGTGCACCTCGTCGGCCACAGCCTCGGCGGGCTCCTGATCCTGCGCGCGCTCGAGCGCGCCGCCCAGCGCGCCACGCCCTTGCCGCCGGGTCGTGTGGTGCTGCTGGGATCGCCCGTGGCGGGCAGCGGCGCCGCGGCGGCGCTCATGCGCCGGCCGTTCCTCGGGCGGACGCTGGGTCGCAGCGCTGCCGCTCTCGCGGGCGCCGCTCTCGCGGGCGGAACACGCGACATCGGCATCATCGCCGGCAACCGCCCGGCCGGGCTTGGGCGGTTCCTCGCGCATTTCCAGGAACCGAACGATGGCACGGTGGCGGTGCGCGAAACGCGGCTCGAGGGCGCCGTGGATCGTATCGTGCTGCCCGTGAGCCACACGGGGATGCTGCTGTCGCGGCGCGTCGCGCGGGAGGCCGCGCAGTTTCTGCGCTACGGACGCTTCAGCCTGGCGGCGAGTTCGTAAAGCGCGTCGAACGCCGCGCGCGGCGTCAGCGAGTCGGGGTCCAGCGCATGGAGCTGATCGAGCGCTGCGCGCTCTGCAACAGCCTGCGGCGACGGCTCGGGCGGCGGCGGTTCGAGCGCGAGCTCCCGCTGCAGTGTCGGCGGATGCCGGTCGCGCGCCGCTTCCAGCTCGGCGAGATAGCCCCGCGCGGCGGCGATCACGGCTCGCGGCACACCCGCGAGCTGCGCGACCGCGAGTCCGTAGCTGCGATCTGCCGGGCCGTCTTTCACCGCGTGCAGGAAGACGAGCGATTCCGCATGCTCGGTGGCATCGAGGTGCACGTTCGCGCAGGTGTCGATCTCCCCCGCAAGCGCGGTCAGCTCGAAGTAGTGGGTCGCAAACAGCGTGTAGCCGCGCACCTGCATGGCCAGATGCCGCGCGACTGCCCAGGCGAGCGACAGGCCATCGAAGGTGCTCGTGCCGCGACCGATCTCGTCCATCAGGATTAGGCTCTGCGCGGTCGCGTTGTGCAGGATGTTGGCCGTCTCGGTCATCTCGACCATGAAAGTCGATCGTCCGCCGGCGAGGTCGTCGGCCGCGCCGATGCGCGAGAAGATGCGGTCGATGGGGCCGATCACCGCGCGCTCTGCCGGCACGAAGCTGCCCATGTGCGCGAGGATCACGATGAGCGCGTTCTGGCGCATGTAGGTCGATTTGCCGCCCATGTTCGGGCCCGTGACGATCAGCATGCGCCGGCGCTCGTCGAGCACGAGATCGTTCGGCACGAAGGGCCCGTCGATGCAGCGCTCGACCACCGGGTGCCGGCCCGCCTCGATCGAGAGGCGCGCTTCGGTGGTGAGCTCCGGCGCCACCCAGCGCTGCGCGAGGGCGCGTTCCGCAAGGGCCGTGAGTGCGTCGACCTCGGCGATCGCGGCGGCCGTCGCCTGCAGCGCGCCGAGGCGATCGATCAACTGTGTCAGCACCTCGTCGTACAGCTCGCGTTCGCGCGCGAGCGCCTTCTCGCGCGCACCGAGCACCTTGTCCTCGAAGCTCTTGAGCTCGGGCGTAATGAAGCGCTCGGCCGATTTCACGGTCTGGCGCCGGATGTAGTCGGCGGGCACGCGATCGGCCTGTGCCCGCGTGATCTCGATGAAAAAACCCTGCACGCGGTTGTAGCCGAGCTTGAGGTTGGCAATGCCCGAGCGCTCGCGCTCGCGGCGCTCGAGCTCGAGCAGGAAGCTGTCAGTATCGGTCGAGATCGCGCGCAGTTCGTCGAGTTCCGCGTCGTAACCGGGCGCGATCACATCGCCATCGCGCAGCGTCTGCGAGGGTTCCGCGGCGATCGAGGTGGAAAGCAGTGCAAGCGCATCGGCGTGATCGGAAATACCCGCGGCGCGCGCGGTGATCAGCGGGGAGTCGAGGGTGGCGAGTGAGGCGCGCAATGCAGGCAATGCGCCGAGCGCCTCACGCAGCCGGGTGAGGTCGCGTGGGCGCGCCGAGCGCAAGGCGACGCGCGCGAGGATGCGCTCGATGTCGCCGATCGTCGCGAGCGGCTCGCGCACCTCGAGATAGCGGCGCGAATGCAGCAGGGTGCCGATCGCGTGATGACGTTCGCGCAGCGCCACGTGGTCCCGCAGCGGCCGGTTGAGCCAGCGGCGCAGCTGCCGCGAGCCCATCGCGGTCACCGCCGAGTCAACCTGTGCAAGCAGCGTCGCGTCCGGCCGGCCGGAGAGGCTCACATCGAGTTCGAGATTGCGGCGAGTGGCCGCATCGATCGCGAGCGCATCGCTGCGTTCCTCGACCGAGAGTGAGGTGAGGTGCGGCAGCGCCGAGCGTTGCGTGTCGCGCACATACTGCAGCAGCGCACCGGCCGCGCTGATCGCGAGTGGCAGCTCGTCGGCGCCGAAGCCCGCGAGGTCGAGGGTGCCGAGCTGGTCGGTGAGGAGGCGCGAGGCGCTTGCCAACTCGAAGTGCCACGGCGGGCGATACCGCACCGGCCAGTCGCGCCCTGCTTCATCACGTGACAGCGTGCTGCCCTCCGGCGCGAGGATCTCGGCGGGCTTCAACCGCTCGAGTTCCGCCGCGAGTGCCGCCGTGCCCTCGCCCTGCGTCACGGTGAAACGGCCGGCACCGAGATCGAGCCACGCGAGCCCGAAGCGCCCGCGTGCGTGCGTCGTGTCGAACGCGACGGCGGCGAGCAGCGTGTCGCGCCGGCCATCGAGCAGGGCCTCGTCGGTGATCGTGCCCGGCGTGACGACCCGCACGACCTGTCGCTCCACCGGGCCCTTCGATTTCGCGGGATCGCCGAGCTGCTCGCAGATCGCGACCGACTCGCCTTTCTTCACGAGTCGCGCGAGGTAGCCGTCGACGCTGTGATACGGCACGCCCGCCATCGGGATCGGCGCGCCCGCCGAGGTGCCGCGGGCGGTCAGTGTGATGTCGAGCAGCGCGGCCGCGCGGCGCGCGTCATCGTAGAAGAGCTCGTAGAAATCCCCCATCCGGTAGAAGAGCAGCACGTCGGGGTGCTGCGCCTTGATGCGCAGGTACTGCTGCATCATCGGCGTGTGGCCCGCGAAGTCGGCCGGCGCCGCGCTCATTCGGGGAACACGATCGTGCGCCGGCCATTCACGATGATGCGGTGGTCGATATGCGCACGCACTGCGCGCGCGAGCACGCGCCGCTCGATGTCGCGGCCCCGGCGCGCGAGGTCGTCGGGGCCGTCGCGATGGGTCACGCGCTCGACGTCCTGCTCGATGATCGGGCCTTCGTCGAGATCCGCGGTCACGTAGTGCGCCGTGGCACCGATCACCTTGACGCCGCGCGCGTGCGCCTGGTGGTAGGGTTTGGCCCCCTTGAAACCGGGCAGGAAGCTGTGGTGGATGTTGATGCAGCGGCCGGCGAGTTCGCGCGTCAACCCGTCCGACAGGATCTGCATGTAGCG
>CAUJHX010000102.1 GCA_963204795.1 Pseudomonadota bacterium
CATCACCTCGGCGAGCGTCTCGAGCTCGAGGTTGCGCTTCGGCGGCCTGGGCGCGATCTCGTCCTTGTCGCCACCCTTTCTGTCCTTCTCGTACTTCGCGAGCTTGGCGTCGTACTCCAGCCATTGCTCCATGTAGTCCTGCGCGTCCGCAAACGCCTGGCGGTAGCCGGCGACGTTGCCCATGCGCGTGGAAGGAAACTTGCCGTCGCGGCCGTAGACCCGCTTCGGATTCTCGCCGCACGCCATCTTGAGTCCCTGTTTCGCGCCCGGGAATTTCATCGCCTGATAGGTGGTCGCGGGCACGTTCTTGAGCGTGACACCGCGCCCGCCGATGAGGTTCGCCGAACCCGGCAGGACCTGCAGTGACGTCACGCCCCCCTCAAGGGCCGCCTCCAGGCCCGGATCCTGCGGCCACACGCTGTGCTCGGCCCAGACATTCGAGGTCACGGGATTGGTCGCCTCGTTGCCGTCGTCCTGCCCGTGCACGCCCGGGCTCGCGTAGACGCCGAGGTGTGAATGCACGTCGATCAAGCCGGGCGTGACCCAGCGACCGCCGGCATCGAGCACGCGCGCACCTGCTGGTGCCGACAGCGATGGCCCGACAGCGGTGATCCGACCGTTCTCGATCAGCACGTCGCCGCCCTCGATGCGTGTGCCGGTGCCGGTGAGGACCACGGCGTTCCTGATCAGCGTCGGCGGCGCTGGCTCTGCCCGATACGTCGACGCAAACGGTGCGCGCTCGTTTGCTCCTGGTGGAGCCGGAGTCCCGGGCGTGGTGGGGGTGGGCGGATTCGCCACACAGCCCGTGACCAGGACGATAAGGAGCGCGGCGGGCATTCGCTTCATCGGGGCCGATGGTACAGGCCCGGGGGCAGCGGAGTAAAACGGGACGGGGTCGATCATCGCGGGTGCTTGGTCATGTATTGAGGGCAGTGTGCTCGGCGGCGATCACGATGGCCGCGATCAATGCGGCAGCGCCGATGGTCTTGCGCACCCACTCCCCGCGCACGAGCAGTTTCTCCGCGATGACGAGCGCCGAGATCGCGGCAACCCAGAGAAGGTTCATCACGCCGCCCACGAAGAGCAATCCCATCAGCAGCCAGCAGCAGCCGAGGCAGAAGAGGCCGTGGTGCAGACCCATCACGAACGCGCCGCGGGCACCGGGGCGATGCGCCGCGACGATGAATCGGGCAGGTGCACGGCAGTGCTCGAGGCAGGCGGCTTTCGCAGGGAGCAATTGGTAGAGCCCGATCACGAAAAGGATGGCGGCCGTGCCGAGTGGGCGTGCGCTGACGCCCATCGCGTCGATCCAGCCTGCCACGATCAGCTCGATCTGCAGGCCGGTCGCGAGCACCGAGAACGCGAGCCACACGGTGAGGTAGCCCGCGAGGAAGCAGGTGGTGCGCGTGTAGCCCGTACCGTCCCGGTTGACCCGATCGAAGAGCAGCACGGTGGGGGCGACTGACGGCGTCATCATGCCCACCATCATCACGAACCACATCGCGAAGGTGTAGAGCGCATAGTGACTCGTGCGCAGGCCGCCGCTCGTCGCGGGCATGGGCATTGGCGCGGCGAGGAGATAACCCCAGGCCAGCGCGACGAGGGCCGCGAGGGCCGCGAGTGTGATGATTGTTGCTCGCTCGGGCACGCCCGCGGCCGATTCACGCCCCGTGAGTCGCCTGGTCGCAGTCAGGCCGCGCGGCCGTGCACGACACCGGCACCGGTCATGTCGATACGCGCGAAGTGGGCGTGCCTCGCGTCCCAGCTGAGGGGAATGCGCGCTCCCGCCATCGTTCTCACCTGCCCGCTCGCGGTGTCCGCGCGCTCGTACTCGAAGCCGGCGGGCAGCACGATCTGCGCGCGCACGCTCTGGCCGGTGACCGGGTTGCGAATCGGTTCGATACGGGCCTCGAACAGGCCTTCGACCTCGATGCGGGCGGTGCGCGCCTCGGGATTGGCTTCGATGCGGATCGGCTTGAAGATCGGCTCGTACACTTTCGAGTAAGTGGTCGAAAACACGTTGAAGATCGTGGCGCCGGGCTCGGTTTCCTCGCCCGACATGATCTTGAGGAGCGCGCCGCGCTGCGCGTCGTTCGCGCGCACGTCGATGACCGGTTGTGCCTGGCCGTTGCCCATGTGAATGGCATTCGGCCACGCAAAGAGGCCGCCGAACGCGAGCCCGGCGAGCGGAGTCTTGCCGAAGTGGCCGCGTTCTATCTGGAAGAAGACTCCGGCATGGCAGTTGCCGTGCGTGGGCGGTGACATGAACTGGCAGGGGCAGCCCCACGCGCAGTTGCAGTTCGTGATGTCGTATCCCTGGATGCGCCAATCGACTCGAGCCATGACTGCTCTCCTCGAAGGAACGGGCTGAGCATCCTATGCCCTGGTTCAGCCGTTGGCTACCTGCGGCTCCGGCAGGGGTTCGGGAAAGGCTTCCTGCACGGTGGAAGCCGCAGCCGCCGCGGACAGGCGCCCGATCAGCGGGATCGGACCGTCGCCCTGCAGGCATTGGCCGGTGTTCTCGAGCCAGCGCTCGATATGCCGGCGAAACCGGGCCACCGCCTCAGCCCGCAGCTTCGCGAGAGCTTCATCGCCACCCAGTTTTTCCTGCGTCGCCGAGACCTGCCACCACCACTGCAGGCGGTCGAGCCGCTCGCCGTCGCGGTAGGGAAGAGTGATCGTGAATCGTCGGCCGGTGCGCGTCTGCGCGGTTTCCGCGTGGGCGAAGTAGTCCTCGAGCGCGCGGGGCAATTCGACGTGCGACATCCGTGTGTCCGGAAGGCAGCAGGATTCAGCGCATCATACCGCGTATTGCGCGAGTGCAAACTCTCAAATGCAATTTCGCTGCAGTCAGGCGATCAGGTAGCCACCGTCGACATTGAGCGCGACGCCGGTCGTGTAGCTCGCGGCCGGCGAGACGAGATAGAGCACGGCGCCCGCCATCTCGTCGGGCTGCGCGACGCGGTTCATCGGAATGTGTGGTAACACCTTCTCGAGCACCACCGGGTTGCGCGTGAGCGCAGCGGCGAACTTCGTTTCGGTGAGACCCGGCAGCAGTGCGTTGACGCGGATGCCCTGAGGCGCGCACTCGCGCGCAAAGGCCTTCGTCATCGAGATCACGGCCGCCTTGGTGATCGAGTACACCCCCTGCAGCGGCCCCGGAATCACTCCATTGATCGAGGCGACATTGACGATACTGCCGCCGCCCCCCTTCGCCATCAGCTTGACTGCCGCCTGCGACATGAAGAAATAGCCGCGGATGTTGACGTCCACGGTCTTCTGGAATGCGGCGGGGTCGATCGAAGTGATCGGGCCGTAGTGCGGATTGGTCGCGGCGTTGTTGACGAGAATGTCGAGCCGGCCGTGCCCTGCCTCGATCGCCTTGAAGAGCCTGTCGATCTCCGCCAGTTCGCCGATGTGACAGGCGAGCGCCGCGGCCTCGCCGCCCGCTCCGCGGATCGAGGCGGCCACGGCCTCGCAGGCGTCGAGCTTGCGGCTCGAGACGATCACGCGCGCGCCGGCGGCAGCGAGTGTGCGGACGATCGACTCGCCGATGCCGCGCGATGCGCCGGTGACGAGGGCCACGCGGCCCGAGAGGTCGAACGGGGAAGCGGTGCCCATGGAAATATCGTAGCCGAAAATCCGGCACCCGCCCTTACTTCCTCAGCTGGCTCCCGCGGGTTAGGCCAGACGCGCCGAAGCGGCGGCGGATGGCGTCCACTGTCGCATCGAGCGGCGCGGGTTGCGGCACGCTGCCCGCTGCGAAAAGGTCGAGCTGGTTCGTCGGAGCGAGCTCTGACACTCCGACACCAAGCAGCCGCACCCGGGCGCGCGGATACTCCCCGCGCCAGCGGCGCAGCAGATCGGACGCCGCGCGGCCGATGACGCGGCTGTCCTGCGTCGCGGGCTCGAGCTGCTGCTGGCGCGTGAACGTCGCGAAATCGGCACGCCGCACCTTGACGGTGACACAGCCCGCCGCGAGCTGTTTCGCGCGCAGTCGCGCACTCGCGCGATCGGCGAGCGCGAGCAGTTCCGCCTCGAGGCGCGCCGGATCCGCGATGTCGGTATCGAAGGTCTCTTCCGCGCTGATCGACAGGTCCTCGCGCTCGGCAACGACGGGGCGCTCGTCGATGCCCGCGGCGCGCTCGCGCATGCGCGCGCAATCGCGCCCGAACAGGGGGCGCAGCAGCGCGTCGGACGCACGCCGCAGTTCACCGAGCGTACGCAATCCCGCGCGCTCCACCTCGTCGCCCTTCTTGCGTCCGAGCCCCGGCAGACGGCGGATGGACAGCCCGTCGAGCCGCTCGGGCAGCGCGGAGGCGGGAATCACCGTGAGTCCGTCAGGCTTCTCGAGGTCGGACGCGATCTTCGCCACGAGCTTGTTCGGCGCGACCCCGACCGATGCCGCGAGCTGCGTGCGCGCGCGGATCGTCGCCTTGATCCAGCGCGCGATCGTGGCTTCGTCACCATGGAGCGCCCGACTCGCGGTCACGTCGAGGAAGGCTTCGTCGAGCGACAGGCCCTCGACCAGCGGCGTCACTTCGTGGAACACCGCAAACACCTCGCGCGACACGTCCCGGTAGTGCGCCATGCGGGGTGTGATGCACACGGCCTGCGGGCACAGCGCGAGCGCACGGCTCATCGGCATCGCCGAGTGCACGCCGAAGCGACGCACCACGTAGTTCGCCGCCGCGACGACGCCGCGCGCGCTCGTGCCCCCGACGATCACCGGCTGCCCTTTCAGCGCCGGGTCGTCGCGCTCCTCGACTGACGCGTAAAAGGCATCCATGTCGACGTGCAGGATCGCGCG
>CAUJHX010000103.1 GCA_963204795.1 Pseudomonadota bacterium
GTGCACAGGCGCAGGGGTGGCGAACCGGCTACGCCTGCACAGACGGCGTGCTTCTGGATGGCAAGCTACTCGTCAGCGGGGATTTCTCGGGGCCGATGGGGGCTCGCACGGTACTGCGTGACTCGCGGGTGCAGGCCGCCGTCATCGAAGCGGCCCGTGGTGGCCTCCTGCGGCGCGGGAGCGCCGCGAATCGCGCCGATGTGGCGATCGTCACGAACCTGAGCCTCGATCACATGGGCGGCTACGGCATCGATGACCTCGATGGCATGGCGGCGGTGAAACTCATTGTGGCAAACCTCGTGGGGCCGGCAGGGCTCGTGGTGCTGAATGCCGACGATCCGGTCCTCGTGCGACATGCCGCGCAGGTCGAGGCGCCCGTGGGCTGGTTCGCACTCGATTTCGATGCACCATTGCTGCAGGCATCTCGCGCGGCTGGTGCGCCAAGCTGCGGCGTGCGCGATCGTAAGCTCATGCTGACGCAAGCTGGGACGACTCACGAGCTGGGAACGATCGATTCGATGCCGCTCACGATCGAAGGCAGTGCCGCCTACAACATTGCGAATCTTGCGGGTGCGGCGCTCGCGGCGATGGCGCTCGGCATATCCCCGGCCGTCATGCGCGAAGTATTCGCGCACTTCGGTGGCAAGGCGGCGGATAACCCCGGCCGGCTGATGCGATACACGCCGGGTGGCCTGCAAGTGATCGTCGATTACGCGCACAACCCCGAGGGGCTTCGTGGGGCGCTCGTCGTGGCACGCAAACTCGCGGCACGCGGCCGGCTGCTGCTGCTGCTGGGGCAAGCGGGCGACCGGGGCGATGCCGACATCGCGGTGCTGGGCGGGATCGCGGCACAGTCGCAGCCCGATCTGGTGGTGATCAAGGAAATGAAAGACCACTTGAGGGGCCGTGCGCCAGGCGAGGTGCCGGGTATCCTGCGCCGCGCGCTACTGGAACATGGGATCGCGGCGGAACAGGTGCTCGAGCGGGACTCGGAAATCGCGGCGGCACGCGCGGCGCTTGCTGCGGCGCGGGAGGGCGACGCGGTGCTGCTGCTCGTTCACGGTGTCGCGGCGCGGGCTGAGGTGCTCGCACTGATCGAGCGGCTGCAAGGCTCGAGCTGGCGGGCGGGGGACGCGCTGCCGGAGTGAGCGGCGTGCCTGAATCCGGCAGGGCACCCTGATTGCGGTGTTTCTGCCCTTTGCACCAGCGATTAATGTGGTATTATTAAATCAGGGTATCACTGGACTCGCGAGGAGCGTGCACGCGATGGATATGGTGAGGCGCCTCGCCGACAGCCGCCCCGATTTTTTTGCCAACCGCCCGGCGCACCTCGATCGGGCGATCCCGATCCGCGACTTCCTCTGGCAGTCGAGCGGCCTCTCGAATGCCTACATGCTGGTGACACCCTCTGGCCGGATCATCATCAACACGGGCATGGGCTTCGAGGCTCTGACACACAAGCGCGTATTCGATGCCGTGTACGCAGGGCCGACGCCGTACATCGTGCTCACCCAGGGGCACGTCGATCACGTCGGGGGCGTGGCGCTGTTCCGGGGGCCGGGCACACAGCTCATTGCGCAGCGCAATCTGCCGCTCTGCCAGCGCGACGATCAGCGTATCAAGCAGGTGCGCGAATCGCAGGCTGGAATCTGGTTTGCCGAAGCGCTCGCGGCTGCGGCCCGGCCCCAGGCCGCGTCGGCCAGCTCCGCACCCGCTGCGCCGCCTCTGCAGGATATGCCGGTGGCTGACGTGAGTTTCGACGACGCTTACGCTTTCGAACTCGGCGGGTTGCGTATCGAGCTGTACGCCGTGCCGGGTGGGGAGACGATCGACAGCTGCGCGGTGTGGCTGCCGCAACACCGTATTCTCTTTTCCGGCAACATGTTCGGGCCGCTGTTCCCGCACTTCCCGAACTTCAACACCATCCGCGGTGATCGCTATCGTTTCGCCGAGCCTTACCTCGAATCCCTGCGGCGCGTGCGGGCGCTCGAGCCGGAGCTGCTGGTCACCGGGCACTTCGAGCCTGTCGAAGGTCGCGAGCTCATTCGCGCGTGCCTCGACCGGCTCGAGGAGGCAGTCGAGTATGTGTACCGCCGCACGCTCGAGGGCATGAACGCCGGCAAGGACATCTGGACACTCATGCGCGAGGTACAGTTGCCGCCCGGGCTGTACGTGGGCCAGGGCTATGGCAAGGTCAGCTGGGCCGTGCGCACGATCTGGGAACAATACATGGGCTGGTTCAAGGCACAGACGACAAGCGAGCTCTACGCGACGCAGCCGCGCGAGGTCCACGCTGATCTCGTCGCGCTCGCAGGAGCGGCAGCCGTCGTCGCGCGCGGGCACGCAAGACTGGCAGCTGGCGATCCGGAAGGCGCGATGCTGCTCGCCGAGGCAGTGCTCGCCCATGATCCCCGCGAACGAGGTGGACTCGGCCTCGCGCTCGCGGCCAATAGGGCACTGCTCGAACGCTCGGGAGGCGGCAATTTCTGGGAAGCGGGCTGGCTTCGTACACAGATTGGCCGGCTCGAGCAGGAGATCGGGGCGTGAGCAGCTGGACGAATCCCCGCTTCGACTATCGCGGTGCGCAGGTGCTGGTGACGGGCGCCACCTCCGGCATCGGTGCCGGGATCGCGGCCGCCTATCGCGATGCGGGCGCCGCGGTCACGATCACCGGCACACGGGCGAGTGCTGCCGAATACGACGGCGATCTCACGGGTTACCGGTACCTGCCGTTGCAACTTGAAGACAATACGGGAATAGCGCAGGTTGCCGCGGCGCTGCCGCAGCTCGACATCCTCGTCAACAACGCGGGTGGCAACTTCGCGGCGCAGAACGAATACGAACCGGAGCTCTTCGAGCGCGCCGTTCGCGTCAACCTCCTGAGCGCCTACCGCATGGCGCACGCCTGCCACGCGCAGCTCGCGGCGAGCCGGCTCCCGGGCGGCGCGAGCGTCATCGGGATCGCTTCCATGAGCTCCTACTTCGGCATCGAGGTCGTGCCGGGCTACGGTGCAGCCAAGGCCGGCCTCGTGCAGCTGACGAAGACGCTGGCCGTCGCCTGGGCGAAGGAGCGGATCCGCGTCAACGCGGTTGCCTGCGGCCTGATCCACAGCCGCATGACCGATGGGTTCCTCTCCATGCCAGACAGCGAGCCGTCGCGGCTGCGCACGCCGCTGCAACGCTTCGGCACGCCTGTGGAAGTGGCAGGCGCCGTGCTGTTTCTCACGAGTGAGGCAGCCGGCTTCATCACGGGCCAGACGCTGCCGGTGGACGGCGGCTTCAGCGTGATGGGCTGAGATGCCGCTGCCCCGCGCAGCGCCGACACGGCGCAGCCTCGAGACCCGCGCGCGACTCATTGCCGTCGCAGAACGACTGCTCGCCGCGCGCAGCATCGAGGGAGTATCGCTGAACGAGATCAGCAAGGCGGCAGGGCAGCGCAACAGCAATGTCTGCCAGTATCATTTCGGGAACAAGCAGGGACTCCTGCAGGCAATTCTCGACAAGCACGTGCCCGGCATCGCCACCGAACGCGAGGCACTGCTCGCTGCGCTCGGGCGGCCGGGTCGCAGGGCGCAGTTGCGCGGGCTCGTGCGGGCTTTCGTGCGCCCCGTAGCGGCGAAGTTGCACGATCCGGACGGCGGCCCCGAGTTCATCCGCATCAACGCGCAGCTCGTCGCCCTGCACACGCTCTCGGTGCAGGGCGTGCCGGCCTCGCCGCTGCGCCTCGCGCGTGCCGACCGCTTCAGCCGGGCGTTGAGCCGGGCGCTGCGCGCGAGGGGTGTGCCCGAGCGCCTGGTGCAGCAGCGCCTGCTGCTCGCGGCGGTGCTCGTGTTTCATGGTCTCGATGATCACTCACGTATGCTGGAAGCGGCCGGGCGGGGTGCAGCCGCCGCCGATACGGCGCTGTTCGTCGCCAATCTGGAAGATGCCATTGTTGCGCTGCTGTCGGCGCCGGTTCCGGTGGCGGCGCGGGCCACAAGCCGTTCATAGCGAGAGGAGTACCGCGGTGACAAAGACACAGGATCTCAAGGAGAAATACGGCCCCTGGGCGCTGGTGACGGGCGCATCGTCCGGCATCGGCGAGCAGTTCGCGCGCCTGCTCGCCCGCAGCGGCATGAATCTGCTGCTGGTGGCTCGCCGGGGCGAACGCCTCGAAAGCCTCGCGCAGGAACTGCGCCGGCGCCGGCGACTCGAAGTCGAGATCGTAACGGCGGATCTGGCTGAACCCGATGCCGTGGATCGGGTGTTGGCGGCCGTGGGTGTGCGGAACCTGGGGCTCCTCGTGAGCAACGCCGGTTTTGGACTCAAGGGCGCCTTCGCGGGCATGGAACGCTCGCGTATCGAGGCGATGTTCAATGTGAATGCGCGCGCGCCGCTGCTGCTGGCGCATGCACTCCTGCCGCGCCTGCAGGCGCGCACGAGCGGCGGGATCATCTTCACCGGGTCCGTGGAAGGCGAGGTGCCGTATCCTTTCTCGGCGGCGTACGCGGCCACCAAGGCCTTCGTGCACAGCTTGGGCATGAGCCTGCATGGCGAGCTCGCCGGTACCGGCGTCGACGTGCTCGTGCTCGCTCCCGGGGCCACCGACACCGACGCCATCACGCTGCAGGGCTTCAAGCGCGAGCTCATGCCCGGCCTCATGGCGCCGGCCGAGGTGGCGAAGCAGGCACTGCGACAGCTCGGCAAAGTGCCGCTGCACATTCCGGGGGCTGAGAACCGCAAGTACGTGAGCCAGCTGCGGCGCATGCCGCGCGACAAACTGATCGCCTTCACGGCACAGGCCATGTCGGCGGCCATCGCGGCCAGCAGTGGTGAACAGGGCTGAGTCATTCAGGAGCGACGGCCGTGGCCCACGCCATTCACATCGACGACCTGGCCGCACCGCGCCTGAGCGAGGTGCAGGCCGGGGCACTCGCGTGGGGTGAGACGGTCACGGTCGACTTCAGCGAGCAGGCGATCCTCGATGCGGCGTGCCAGCGCACGGGACTCTCGGACTTCGGCGCCGAAGATTTTCGCGAGCGACTGCGGGTGTTGCGCGAGGCGTGGGACGGCGATCCCGAAATTACCCGCTTTCATCGCACCGTGCTGCACGGCTACCTGGTGCGCTACGCGAGCAATCGCCTCCTGATCCACGACACGCTGCGGCGCCACCCGGAAATTCTCGCGCAGCGTATCGAGCGCCCGGTAATCGTGGTCGGGCTGCCCCGTTCGGGCACGACTCACATGGTGAATCTGCTCGCCGCAGACCGGCGTCTGCATTCACTGCCGCTGTGGGAGTCCTACGAACCGGTGCCGCTGCCCGGCGAGCCTGCGCCGGGCGATGCGACCGACCCGCGCTTCCGGCGCTGCGCCGACGCCTGGGCAGGCATGCAGCAGGTCACGCCGCTGATTGCGGCCATGCACCCGATGAACCCGGAGCACATTCACGAAGAACTCGAGCTCATGGGGCCGGATTTTGCCTCCTACAACTTCGAGTGGCTGGGTCTCACGCCGCAGTGGCGCGATCACTACTACACGCACGACCAGACACCGCACTACGCCTACATGGCAAACGTGCTGCGCCTGCTGCAGTGGCGACGAGGTCAGCCGAAGCGCTGGGTTCTGAAGTGTCCGCAGCATCTCGAGCAACTGCCGGCGCTCCTGCAGACCTTCCCCGATGCGACCGTCGTGTTCACGCACCGTGATCCGGTGGCCGTGATCCAGTCCACGGTCACGATGCAAGCCTATACGCAGCGCATGAACCGGCGGCACGTCGCGCTGCGGGCGCTCATCGATAACTGGACCGATCGCATCGAGCACCAGCTGCGTGCCTGCGTGCGGGATCGCGCTCTCGTGCCCGCGGAGCGCAGCTTCGATTCGTCCTTTCACGTCTTCATGGCCGATCAGCCGGGCACTTTGGGGCAGGTGTATGCCAAGGTCGAGCTCGAACTCGACGCGACAGCGCGCGCGCAGCTCGAGGGCTACATTGCCGATCATCCACGCGGCAAGGAAGGGCAGGTCATCTACAACCTGCAGCGGGACTTCGGCATCGATCCGGCAGCACTGCGTGAGCGGTTCCGCTTCTATTTCGATCGCTTTCCCGTCAAGGCCGAGGTGCGCTGACGGGCTTCAGGCCTGCGC
>CAUJHX010000104.1 GCA_963204795.1 Pseudomonadota bacterium
CACGCTGCCGGGATTCTTCAGCAGCCAGCGCTGTTCGCGCGCATCGGCGCCAATCAGGCGCAGATTGTCGGCATAACGTCGATAGCTCGCGCGCTCATCCTGGCCGCGCACCCAGAGGTCGTAGTCCGGCAGCCCGAGACAGCTGGCGAAATAGTGGCTGACGAAGCTTTGCGCGAGCAGGTTCAGGCACTCGTCCACTTCATCGGCGTTGACTTCGTGTGTGACGCGCAGCGCCGGTACGGCCTCGAGGAAGGCGTTCTGCCTCTCGACCGCAGCGCGAAACTCCGGTACACCTTCCCAGGACTCGCGCGGCGGACGTGGCATCGGCGTGTTGATCAGCCACTGCTCGAGACCCTGGAAGCGCGGATCCATCGACAGCAGCTTGTGCAGCGCCGTGGTGCCGCTGCGTGGAATGCCCACCACCACGAGCGGCGAGTGGATCGGCTGCGCGAGGCATTCGGGTCGCTGCTTCCAGCCGCGCTGCGAGTACAAGCGGCTCACGAGGACGGCGACGAGGATGCCGGTGAGCTGCTGGATGTTGTGCGCATTCACCTGTACGCGGCGACGAATCTCCTCGATCAGCAGCGCGAGTCCCTGCTCGTGGCCGGTGCCGAAATCCGTGAGGCCGCCGCTCGCCTGCGAGGCCTGCTCGTGCAGCTGATCGACGCCGGGGAACTCCATTACCAGCGCCTTCGCAGCTGTGCGCCGAGGCGCCGGGCGCGCAGTTGTGCCTCACGCCCGGCTGCTGTGACAGTCGGCGTGTCCGCAGGCAGATGGCGGCGCACCTCGGCCAGTCGCACGCGCGTGAGCGTCGGCAGCGGAGTCGAGCTGCAGCCGTACCAGCGGCCGATCAGCATGCCCTGGCGCGAGCCGACCGGATCGAGCCAGTTGGCGACGCCCGGGTCGACGTGGGCGATCACGGCGCGAAAGCGGCCATCGCTGTCGACGCGCGCCTGGTGACCGTTCAGGCTGCTCTGGCGATAGATGAACTCGAGCGCATTCCAGAGCTCGTCGTTCAACTGCACATTCCAGTAGGGGCGTGTTTCCGGCAACTCGGTCTCGAGGATCAACGCCTCGTCCGGGGCCACGTCGAAAATGCCCTGCCAGTAATACTGCCCGCCGACCGCATTGCCCATGGTCGTGAACTCGAGCCGGTTCACGAGCCCGCGGTCACGCGCACTCTTCTGGTAGGTGAGCCACTGCCGCGAGAGCTGCGCGGCGAAACCGGCGAGCAGTGCGCGCATCTGCCGATCGATGGTCTCGATGCTCTGGCGGGGCTTCGGAGGCTGCGGATCGAGCCGCTCGATGGCGAGGCGCGCATCCTGCTCGCCGCCCCAGTCGTAGGAACGCTGGCGCACCAGGATGAACTCCGCTTCGCGATGCAGCGGCCACCAGTCGCCCTTGTGACCCGTTGGGCGTTCAGCACTCAGGATCACTTCGAGCGTGCCGTCGGCACCCAGCGCGAGATCGTCGGCATCGAAGTAATCGAAGTTGCGCCCCGGCTCGGCCGACATGCCCATCATGTTGCGGCCGGTGGAGAAGGTCAGCAGCTTCACCGTGCCGCGCGTGCCGCTGATGCGGTAAATCCCATCGCCCCGCACCGGCGCCAGCAGATAGGTGTCGTCGGGATTGGGCTGCAACACGAATACCGAATTCAGGAACGGTGCCCAGTCCGGGTGCTCCGGGCTCGACTGGAAATAGAGGAAATAGCCCGACGAGAGATTCATGAGCAGCTGCCGGTAAAGCTCGGCACGCAACTGCTCGCTGTCAGGATCGAGCAGGAGGCTGCGCAGCTCGCCGGCCGGCTTCAGCAGTTCGACGTACTCGGACCAGGGGGCGAGGCGCTCGGACATGGATCAATCCCTCTCTGCGCGGGACGCGGCAGCGTCCCACCGTAGCATCGCACTCGCGGGATCGCTACCGCAGCAGCGCCAGCCAGTCGCGTGTTCGATCGGCGTAGACGAAGAAATGCGGATTGAGGATGTCGGCCTTGGTGTTGTACGCGAGCGGCGCGCCATCGAGCGTGACCACCACGCCACCTGCACCGCAGACCACGGCCTGCGCCGCGGCCGTATCCCACTCCGATGTCGGCCCGAGGCGCGGATACACGTCAGCCGCCCCTTCCGCCACCATGCAGAACTTGAGCGAGCTGCCTACGGGGACGAGTTCGTGCGCTCCCGCACGCGCGAGGAATCCGTCGAGCGAATCACCACGATGTGACTTGCTGCCCACCACCCGCAGCGGCGAGGCCGCATGCGCCTGCACGCGGATGGGCTCGGCGGCGCTGTCGCCGCGCCGACGCCAGGCGCCCGTACCGGGCAGACCCGAGTAAGTAGTCGCGCGCACCGGTACGTGCACCACGCCGAGCACCGGCGTGTGCCCGTCGATCAGCGCGATGTTCACGGTGAACTCGCCGTTGCGGGAGAGAAATTCCTTGGTGCCGTCGAGCGGATCGACCAGCCAGTAGCGCGCCCAGCGCGAACGCTCGGACCAGGGCGTGTCCGCGGCTTCCTCCGAGAGCACCGGAACATCCGGTGTGAGTTCACGCAATGAGTCGACGATCACCCGATGGGCGCGCAGATCGGCGAGCGTGAGCGGCGAGTTGTCCGCCTTGGCCTGCGTGCCCGCATCACCGGACGCGTAGACTTCCAGGATCTCCTGACCCGCGCGCCGCGCGATGCCGATCACCCGATCGAGCAGTCCCTGCACCTCGTGACTCATGGCCAGCCCTCACGCCCCGCTCAGCATGCCCGCATTCGCGAGGTGCGCCACGATCCGGTCGGCGGCCTCCTCGGGCGACACCACCTGGGTATCGATGCGGATGTCGGCGTTCTCGGGCGCTTCGTAGGGCGAGTCGACGCCGGTGAAGTTCTTCAGCTCTCCGCGTCGCGCCTTCTTGTAGAGGCCCTTGACGTCGCGCTGCTCGGCGACCGCGATCGGGGTATCAACGAACACCTCGAGGAACTCGCCCGCCTCCAGCAGATCGCGCGCCATGCGCCGCTCGGAACGAAACGGCGAGATGAAGGACACGAGCACGATGAGACCCGCATCGACCATGAGCTTCGAAACCTCGGCCACGCGGCGGATGTTCTCGACGCGATCCTGCGCGGTGAAACCGAGATCCTTGTTGAGGCCATGGCGCACGTTGTCGCCATCGAGGAGATAGGTGTGACGCCCCATCGACAGCAGGCGCTTCTCCACGAGGTTCGCGATCGTCGACTTGCCCGCGCCGGAGAGGCCCGTGAGCCACAGCACGCAGGACTTCTGGCTCTTCAGCTGCGAGCGCACCTTCTTGCCCACATCGAGCGCCTGCCAGTGCACGTTCTCCGAGCGGCGCAGCGCAAAGCTCAGCAGGCCCGCTCCCACCGTGTTGTTCGACATCCGGTCGATCAGGATGAAGCCGCCGAGCGTGTGATCCTCGCGGTAGGCATCGAAGGGAATCGGCCGGTCGAGTTCGAGCTCGCACACGCCGATGTCGTTGAGCTCAAGGCGCTCCGCCGCGGTCTGCTCGAGCGTGTTCACGTTGATCTTGTGCTTGATGGGCGCGACCGTCGCCGTCAGCGTGCGGGTACCGATCTTCATCAGGTACGAGCGACCCCGCAGCATCGGATCGTCGTGCATCCACACCACCGTCGCCTCGAACTGGTCGGCCACCTGCGGCGGCGCGTCGCCCTCGGCGATCACATCGCCGCGGCTGATGTCGATCTCGCTGTCGAGGGTAAGCGTCACCGACTGGCCGGCCACGGCCGACGGCAGGTCGCCATCGGCCGTCACGATGCGCGCGACTTTGCTCTCGCGCCCCGAGGGCAGCACGCGGATGCGATCCCCCTGGTGCACGGTACCGCTCGAGATGAGTCCGGCGAAACCGCGGAACTCGTGGTTCGGCCGGTTCACCCATTGCACGGGAAGACGGAAGGGCTTCGAGGGCAGCTCGTCGCCAACCTCCACCGTTTCAAGGTGATGCATCAGGGTGGGACCCCGATACCAGGGCATGTTCGACCCCGCCTCGACGATGTTGTCGCCGTAGACCGCCGAGATCGGGATCGCCGTGATGTCCTTCAGGTCGATCTGCGTGGCGAAATCCCGGTATTCCTGCAGGATGGTGTCGAACACTTCCTGCGAGTAGCGGGCCAGATCCATCTTGTTCACCGCGAGCACGACGCGGCGGATACCGAGGAGCGAGACAAGGAAGCTGTGGCGGCGCGTCTGGGTGAGTACGCCCTTGCGCGCATCGATAAGGATCACGGCGAGGTCGGCCGTGGAGGCCCCCGTCACCATGTTGCGGGTGTACTGCTCGTGCCCCGGGGTGTCCGCGACGATGAACTTGCGCTTCTCCGTCGAGAAGAAACGGTAGGCGACGTCGATGGTGATGCCCTGCTCGCGCTCGGCGGCAAGACCATCGACGAGGAGTGCGAAGTCGAGCTCCCCGCCACGGGTGCCGACCTTCTTCGAGTCGGCTTCGAGCGCCGCGAGCTGATCCTCGAAGATCATCTTCGACTCGTACAGCAGGCGTCCGATGAGGGACGACTTGCCGTCATCCACCGAACCGCAGGTGATGAAGCGCAGCAGGCTCTTGTGCTGCTGGGCCTCGAGATAAGCATTGATGTCGCTCGCGATGAGCTCGGATTTGTGGGACATCAGAAATACCCCTCCTGCTTCTTCTTCTCCATGGACGCGGCCGAGTCGTGGTCGATGACGCGACCCTGGCGCTCCGAGGCCGTGGTGAGCAGCATCTCCTGGATGATGGCGGGCAGGGTATCGGCCTCGCTCTCGATCGCCCCGGTGAGCGGATAGCAACCGAGCGTGCGAAAGCGCACCTTCCTCATCTGCGGCTTCTCGCCGGAATTGAGCGGCATGCGCTCATCGTCCACCATGATCAGCGCGCCATCGCGCTCGACCACCGGCCGCACGGCCGAGAAGTACAGCGGCACGATCGGGATCTTCTCGAGCTGGATGTACTGCCACACATCGAGTTCGGTCCAGTTCGAAATCGGGAACACGCGGATGCTCTCGCCCTTGTGCTTGCGCGTGTTGTAGAGGTTCCAGAGCTCGGGGCGCTGGTTCTTCGGATCCCAGCGATGCTGCGCCGAGCGGAAGGAGAACACCCGCTCCTTGGCACGCGACTTCTCCTCGTCGCGCCGCGCGCCGCCGAAGGCCGCGTCGAATCCGTACTTGTCGAGCGCCTGCTTCAGGCCCTGGGTCTTCATGACGTCGGTATGCACCGCCGAGCCATGCTTGAAGGGACTGATGCCCTGCGCAATGCCGTCCGGATTGATGTGCACAATGAGCTCCATGCCCGCCTCGCGCGCCATCCGGTCCCGGAACTCGTACATCGCGCGGAACTTCCACGTGGTGTCCACGTGCATCAGCGGAAACGGCGGCGGCGCCGGGTAGAAGGCCTTCCTTGCCAGGTGCAGCAGCACCGAGGAGTCCTTGCCGATCGAGTACAGCATCACCGGCTTGTCGCACTCGGCCACCACTTCACGGAAGATCTGGATGCTCTCGGCCTCGAGGCGCTGCAGATGCGTGAGGCCCTGCGAGGGCCGCGCGGCGGCGAGCGGTGCGGCGGCGGAAGCGGATCGGCTCATGGGCGGTGAATCTCCAGGGTCAAGGGTTGACTTATCGACCGATAAGTTGCAATTATTTGCCGGTATGGGTCGTAAAAGTCAAGAGTCAGCCAACCGGAAAAGCCCCGACCTGGGTCGCGAGGCGATCCTGGACGCCGCCGAACGGCTGTTTGCCGAGCGCGGCATCGATGCCGTATCGCTGCGCACCATCAATGCCACGGCCGGCTACAGCGTCGCGGCCCTGCACTACCACTTCGGCACTCGCGACGGCCTGATTCGCGCGCTGCTGGCGCGCGCCCAGCCCCCGATGCTCGCTTGCCGGGATCGCCTCATCGCCAGGCTGCGTACGATGGCCGATCCCCCGCTCGAAGGCATCGTCGAGGCCCTGGTGGCGCCCCTCACGGTCGCGCTGTTCGACAACCGGACCGACGGCACCTATCGCCTGCGGTTTCTCGCGCGACTGTACTTCGATCGCTCGCCGTGGATGGCCGGCGTCGTGGAAGA
>CAUJHX010000105.1 GCA_963204795.1 Pseudomonadota bacterium
GAGATGCTCGACTCCACCGACCTCATCCACATGAACGGGCGGGTGTACGATCCGTTCATCGCGAGATTTGTCAGCGCGGACCCGTTCGTCGACGGCGCGCTGAACACCCAGGGCTGGAATCGTCTCGGGTACGTCGGCAACGTAAGCGGTCAGCGAACCACGTTCTGGCGTTCGCTCGGTTGTGCCGCGGATGATGCGAGTTCAGTGTTCACGTTCCACGGCAGCAGCGCCTCGTAGTCCTCGACGGTGGTCAACGTCGGCAGCCGCGTGAAGATCAGCGAGAGGTAGGCGTGCGGTTCGAGTTGATTGGCTTTCGCGGTCTCGACCAGCGAGTAGAGGTTAGCGCTCGCGGTGGCGCCGGCGACGGTGTCACTGAACATCCACCCCTTGCGTCCGATCACGAACGGACGGATCGCGTTCTCGCAGCGGTTGTTGTCGAGCGGCACTTCGCCCTCACGCAGGAACACCTCGAGCTTCGGCCACTGACCAAGCGCGTACCGCACGGCCTTGCCGAGCCGGCTCTCGGGCAGCACGGCCGGCGCGAGCGCTTCGAGCCAGGCGTGGAACCGCGCCATGACCGGCGCCGAGCGCCGTTGTCGGACCGCGACCCGTTCGTCTGCCTGCATGGGTCGATCGCGATCCCACAGCGCGCGCTCGATGAGATAGAGCTCGCGGATGAAGTCGAGGGCGGTCGCCGCGTGGCTCGCGGTGTCGGGCTGGGTCTTGCGCGCTTCATCGAAGCGTCGGCGCGCGTGAGCCATACAACCGGCGTGCACCAGACCGAGTGCCGCGGCGGCCCCGGCGTAGGCCTCGTAGCCGTCGGTGAGGAGACGTCCGCGATAGCCCTCGAGGAGCCGGCGCGGGACGGCGCCGCCGCGCGAAGCGTCGTAGTCGAACAGCACGATCCGCTCACCGGGTGGACCGCTCGCGCGCACCCACATCCAGTGATCGGCGGTGGGTGCCTTATCGCTTTTGAGCACCTGCAGTCGCGTCTCGTCGCAGTGGATCAGCGGGTGCTCGAACATCCGCTCGTTGAGCAGGTTGATGAGCGGCACCACGTGCGTGGCGCCCAAGCGGATCATCCAGCCGGCCATCGTGGCGCGACCGAGTCCGACGCCGAGCCGGGCGAACTGCGCCTCCTGGCGGTGCAGCGGCAAGCCGTCGACGAACTTCGCGGTCGCAATGTGCGCCAGCAGCGCCGGCGTCGCCAGGCTCTTCGGGAACAGCGTCGGTGCGACCGCGGCGATCTTGACGCCTTGCCGGCAGCACGGACAGGCGTACTTCGGGCGGATGTTGCGGATCACACGCACCTGCGCCGGCCTGAAGTCGAGCTGCTCGGCGCTCTCCTCACCGATCCGCTCGAGCGGCGTGCCATCGTGCGGACAGACTTTCTCCGCCTCCGGCAAGTCGTGCACGACTTCAATGCGCGGTAACTCGGGGGAGAGCGGCTTGCGACCGCGCTTGGCGCGCTCGTGCGCGGGGATCGCGATCGTCTGTGGCGCCGTCGCGGCAGCGCGGGCGAGTGCTTCGGCTTCGTTGAACAGCCACCCCTGCTCGGCGCCGCACTCCTCGCTCGGGGTCGCACGCTCGGAGGAGCGACCGAAGAGCTGGGCCTTCAGCCAGCGGTTCTCTTCCTCGAGCAGATGGATACGCGCCTCACGCGCCGCGAGCCGTGCGATGACGCTGGCGATCTCAGTCGGTGCGGTGGGCGTCGGTGCAATCGAACTCACGCGCGAAATTATACGGCATCGCCCACCGCGCCGCTCACGAAAGTACCGAGAAATGCAGCACTTCGTGCGGCTTCATCCGCCATACGTCGTAGCCGTCGAGCAACCAGTTCAACTGCTCGCCGGTCAAGCTGAGCACACTCTCCGTGCGCGACCGCGGCCAGTGGAAATAATCGCGCTCGAGCCGCTTGTACCAGACGACGAAACCGTTGCGCTCCCAGAGGAGAATCTTCAGTTTGTTGCGCCGCGCGTTGACGAACACGAACAGCGACCCCGAGAGTGGATCCCGGCCGATCACGTCGCGCGCAAGCAGCGACAAGCCGTCCATTTGCTTGCGCATGTCGACCGGCGCGCGGTGCAGATACACCCGCTCGATGCCGCGATCAGGTCGCAGCATCGCCGCGGCCCGCCGACCACACCGCGCTCAGCCACTCTACCGGCGGCCACTGCGCACAGTCGAGCACCATCCCGCCAGGGTGCAGCAACCGACACACCGCCGCACCGCGCACCGGCGCTGCGGTCGCCAGCGTCGTCGCGCTCACGATGCGCACCGGTAGAAATCGATCTTGAACTCGACTTCGCTCGCGCGGGCGCGACGAGGTCGCAGGTGGCAACGCCCCGCGGCGACGCAGCGCCGCGATCGCATCGTACAGCTCGCGTACCGCCAGCCCGTTCGCCTGCGCGTACTCCACAAGCGACACGCCGGCCGCGCGTGCCGCTTCGAGCGCTACCACCGCCGTCCGCTGCTTCATCGTCATCGCTCTCTCGGCCATCGTTCACCTCCGCTCATCGGTGAAGATCAGCGTGCGCCGAGTGCGGTCTGACCGAAAGAATGCGGTTCGTTGATCGCTTACACTGCCGTGGACCCCTCTGGCTTCAGCAGCGAGCGCCCACACGTCAGACCGATCATGCCGGAGTGCGCGAAACATCCTTCGTCTTGCGCAAGTTGGTCCGGCACAGTGGAAGGCTACCACTACAGTTGGGACCTCATTAAAGACAGCGAGACGACTCACTTGGGAGATATCTACTATTACACGTTCTTATCAACCGGGCCTGTCATTAATTGGGGCGGTGCGAGCGGCCCGAGCCAAAGCGGAATGGGCGGGCCTGGTGAGGGTAGCCGGGGTGCAAATGACGGCCGCGACGGTGCTCGCGAGGACTCGGAACCGCCGGAAGCGCCGCAAACTCAGCCATGCACCGGCATAGCCGGCGCTGTCCAAGACTTCACGGGCGGCGACAACGGCCAAGGCTGGGGCGAGTGGTGGGATAGCACCAAGCCCAACTACAGCGACACCATGGGCTTCGATGTGGCGAGCATCGGGGATTATGGGGTCGGGCTCGATACGCCAATTGCCATGGGAACGGCTCCCTTTGTCGCGCAGACATGGGGCGGTATCACGCCAGGCCAAGCGCTTTCCCAGGTAGTTGCTGCTGCGCGGGCGACCATTAAGACACCGGGATTGATCGGGTTCCGGACTCCGCTCCAACTCACCGCAACGGTTGGTGCATCGTGGCTGTGGAATGCAGCTGTGGCGAAGGTCTCCTACAGAGTTGGCGTTGCAGCAGGGTCAGGACTACGCGCTGGGGCAAACCAGGTGGCGACGTATGCGTGCAGCAAGCAGGATTAGGGAGGTGGACTTGAGCAACAAGGTTCCGCTCCTTCAGGGGCATCGGCGTCGGCTGATTGTGGGCGCGTGTGTCATCGCTCCGGCGGCCTTTGTAGTGCTGTTTCCCGATGTGCTCGGCAAGCGACTTGGGGTCAGTTCGGGTGCTTTGGAACTGGGTTCGTTGCTGCTTCTTGTTGGTGTGACGTTGTGGCTCGCGCGTGGTGCCAGATGCCCGTCGTGCAAGACGAATCTGTTCTGGTACGGGGTCAACCACAGGTTCGGAAACTGGCTGGGCTGGTTGCTGACGGAATCGACTTGCCCAAAGTGTGGCTACACCGCTTCGGATCGTTCCGAGGGTCAGGCAGGATAGCCGCCAGCTTAGCGTTGTGGCACAAACGGCCACAACGTGGCGCATGTGAGGGCCCTGATCGTCCCGCCCGTCACGCCGCGTGCAGGGCGTGTTGTGGGTGATGAGCGTACGCGGCGCGCCGTGCTGCGTTGTGCGGGCGGTGGCTTCGGTGGCGTTGTTGATCGCGGTGCCTCGAAGAAGGCGGGCACTCAAACATAACGCCAGAGCATTATGCGCAGTGGGCCTGCGGCCAACTGTTCGTGCGCGCTGCGCGCGCACCGCATAATCCGCGCTATATTCAAGCGCCCACCCGCATGCATCGCTACGCGCTGCATGCTCCCGTCCGCCCCCAAGGGGGCTCCCAGCAAGGGGCGCGCTGACGCGCGCCGCTTGTTGCCGGAGAGCGGCTAAGGAATAGATCTCGTTGCGGTGTTGATGTGCTCGAGCGCCTGGGCGGCGGGCAGGATGGGGATGCCGCTGAACGTGCCGAGCACGCGCAGTTCCTTGCTGTCAACGCCAATGAGCTCAACCATATCTTCGGTAACGCTTCGTACCGACTCGATGACTTGGTGCGTGCAAGCGGTGGGTCTCCGGAAGCGACCTTTCGAGCCGTCCAGCAAGCGGCGAGCCTGGCTCCCCGAGGGGTTCGGCTCGCGGCCGGTCCAAACAGGATCTTGCCGGGCGGTCGGGCTGGTGCAGTCCTTGGCGAGCCGGCGCTTCTGGCCCTAAGCTCGCAGCCCCAGGCCCAAAGCTCTGACGGGGGTTCTCATGGCCGCAACGGCCCAGCTTTCGGTACGCGCGATCGTGCTCTCGATGCTGCTCGCGATGATCCTCGCGGCGGCGAACACCTACCTCGGCCTCTTCGCGGGACTCACCATCGCCTCGGCGATTCCCGCGGCCGTGATCTCGATGGGCGTGCTGCGCCTCCTCGGCGGCGGCACGATCCTCGAGAACAATATCGTCGCGACCGGTGCCTCGGCCGCCGCCTCGATCGCCGCCGGCGTCATCTTCACGATACCCGCGCTCGTGATCCTGCAGTACTGGACCGACTTCGAGTACTCGTGGGTGCTCACGATCGCCGGTCTCGGCGGCATCCTCGGCGTGCTCTTCTCGGTGCCGCTGCGCCGCTCGCTGATCATCGAGCAGCAGCTCAAATTCCCCGAAGGCGTGGCGGCGGCCGAAGTTCTGAAGACCGGTGAGAACCCGGCGCAGGGCCTCAAGATCCTCGCCGGCTCGGCGCTCGGTGGCGGGCTCGTCAAGCTGCTGGCGGGCAGCGGTATGCGGCTCATCCCGGATACCGCGGCGATCGCGGGCTACACCGGCAAGAGCATCGCCTACATGGCCGTGAACCTGTCGCCGGCGCTGCTCGGTGTCGGCTACATCGTGGGGCTCAACATCGGCATCCTGATCGTCGGCGGCGGCATCATTTCCTGGAACATCGCCATTCCGCTCTACGCCGCGCATTACGCGAGCACCGATCCCGCGCTCGCGGCCACCTTGCAGGGACTCTCCGCAGGGGATGCGGCTTACGCCATCTGGGCGGCGAAGATCCGCTACCTGGGAGTGGGTGCGATGCTCATGGGCGGCATCTGGGCCGTGATCAACCTGCGCAGCTCGCTGCTGTCGGGCGTGAAGAGCGGACTCGCCGCGACGCGCACCGGCGCCGGCGCAGCGCTCGCCGAGACCGAGCGCGATCTGCCGATGAATCTGGTACTTCTCGGCATCGTGCTCTTCACGATTCCGCTCGCGCTGCTCTATCAGGCCATCGTCGGCAGCTGGGGCGTGAGCCTGCCCATGACGATCATCATGATCGTCGCCGGTTTCATCTTCTGCTCGGTGTCGGCCTACATGGCGGGTCTCGTCGGCTCGTCGAACAATCCGGTCTCGGGCATCACGATCTGCACGATCCTCTTCGCCTCGCTCGTGCTGTGGCTGCTGATGGGCCGCACCGCCCCGCTCGGCCCCGTGGCTGCGATCATGATCGGCGCCGTGGTGTGCTGCGCGGCTGCAGTCGGTGGCGACAACCTGCAGGATCTCAAGTGCGGGCAGCTCATCGGTGCAACACCGTGGCGACAGCAGGTGATGCTCGCGATCGGCGCGGTGTCCTGCGCGCTCGTGATGGCGCCGGTTCTGAACCTGCTGAACACCGCCTACGGCATTGGCGCACCGACCCCGGCACACCCGACCCCGCTGCTCGCGCCACAGGCGACCCTGATGGCATCGGTCGCGCAGGGCATGTTCGGCGGCGAGCTGCCCTGGAATCTGGTGGCGATCGGCGTCGCAATCGGCATCGCGATCATCGTCGCCGACCAGATCCTGAAGGCCCGCGGCGCGCACTTCCGCATGCCGGTGCTCGCCGTCGCGGTGGGCATCTACCTGCCGCTGGAACTCTCCACACCGATCTTCCTGGGCGGTCTCCTGGCCCACTTTGCCGATCGCGCGCGCGGCTTGAAGCCAGGCGCGAGCGAAGCCGAGCGTGTGACCGACAGGGGCGTACTGTTCGGCGCCGGCATGATCACGGGTGAGGCGCTGATGGGCATCCTGATCGCAGTCCCGATCGTCGCGACAGCCAATCGCGACGTGCTCGCACTGCCGGAGACGCTGCATTTCGGGGCGTGGCTCGGTCTCGTGCTCGTCGCAGCGCTCGGCTGGTGGATGTATCGCGTCGCAGTGGGCGCGAAGCCCGATTCGGCATGAGAGCAGGCAGCACCACGTACGATGCACCCGCCCTGCGGCGCTATCTGCGCGAACATATCCCGATCGCGGCCGCGATGGACATCGATGTACGCGCGGCCGATATGCACTCGGTGACGCTCGGCGCGCCGCTCGCACCGAACATCAATGTCCACGAAACGGCCTTCGGCGGCAGTGTCGCGGCGCTCGCGATGCTCGCGGCGTGGTCCCTGCTGCACCTGCGTCTGCAGGCGGCGGGCATCGCCAACCGGCTCGTCATCCAGCGCAGCACGATCGACTACGGGAAGCCGATTGCGGGCGAGTTCACCGCGCGCGCCACGCTCGCGGAACCCGGAAACTGGGAATCCTTCATGACGTTCCTGCAGCGCCGGGGCAAGGCGCGGATTGCCGTCCACGCGACGCTGGAATATGAGGGGCACATCGCCGCGCGATTCGCCGGCGAGTTTGTCGCACTCGCGGCCGCTGCGCCGTCGTCGTTCAGCGAGGCCACCCATGTCCGGTGAAATGCCGGTGGAGGGCGGTTGCAGCTGCCGCACAGTGCGCTATCGCCTCACCGCGACGCCCATTTTCGTCAACTGCTGTCACTGCAGCTGGTGCCAGCGCGAAACCGGCTCTGCGTTCGTGCTGAACGCGATGGTCGAGACCGACCGTATCGTGCTGCTTGCGGGCGCGCCGATTTCGATCGACACACCTTCGGCGAGCGGCCGCGGCCAGAAGATCGTCCGCTGCCCGCAGTGCCACGTTGCGCTGTGGAGCCACTACTCGGGTGCCGGACAGGGAATCGCCTTCCTGCGGGTCGGCACGCTCGACACACCGGGGCAGTTTCCGCCGGACATACACATCTACACTTCGACCCGACTGCCCTGGGTCGTGCTGCCGGAGGGCGTCCGCGCCGTCCCGGAGTATTACGACGCAAAGGCGATCTGGCCGGCGGCCAGCCTCGAGCGATTCCGGGCGGCGAGATCACGGCCCGGCAGCTGACTGTGGCAGCATAGCGGCCCCCATGACCGCCCCTGCCGCTTTCCGCACGCGCATGATCGTGTGCTTCGCGATCATCTATGTCGTCTGGGGATCGAGCTACCTCGTGACTTCGGTCGGGGTGCATCACCTGCCACCGTTCCTGTTCGCGGGCATCCGCTTCATGATCGCCGGCGTCGCGCTCGCCGTGGTCGCGCGCGTGCGCGGCGAGCGCCTCGCAATCGGCGTGACCGACTTGAAGCAGCTCCTCGTGATGGGGCTGCTCCTGATTGCCGTATCGAACGGCTTCAACGTGTGGGCGTTGCAATGGGTGCCATCGGGTCAGGCTGCCCTGCTGAATGTCACCTCGTCGTTCTGGATCGCGATCTTCGGCCTCTACGGCGCGCGCGGGCAGTCGATCGACCGACGCACCGGCATCGGTCTCGCGCTCGGCTTCCTCGGCACCGTCGCAATCGTCTGGCCGCGGGAGGGCTTCTCCACGGCGCACTTCGTGCCGCAACTGGGCATCCTCGCCGGCTGCCTCGGGTGGGCTGCGGGCACGATCTATTTCCGCAATGCACAGAAGGCGCTCGATATCCTCGCGTTCACCGGGCTGCAGATGCTCGCGGGCGGCGCGCTGCTCACCGCAGTGGGCCTCGGCCTCGGCGAGCAGCACCAATGGAAGTGGTCCACGCCCGGTGTGCTCTCGATGGCCTACCTCACGGTGTTCAGCTCGGGTATCGCTTACACAGCCTATGCTTGGCTCACGCAGCACACCGCGCCGGCGCGCGTTGCGACCTACGGCTATGTGAACCCCGCACTCGCGACGCTGCTCGGCTGGTGGGTGCTGCACGAGCAACTGACCGGCGTCATGCTCACGGGCATGGCGGTGATCCTCGTGGGCGTCGTGCTCGTCAACTGGCCGGAAGAAATCTCGACGCCAGAGTCGCCGGGCTGAACGGGTGGCGCCGGGCCTACCGCCTCAGCGCCTCGACCTTGAGGCTCGAGCCGATGAACCAGGAGCCGAGCCACGACACGAGGCTCACGACGAGCGCACCGAGCACCGCTGGCCAGAAGCCCGCAATCGTGAATTTCGGCAGGATAAAGGCGACGAGGCTCACCATGCCGGCGTTCACCACGAGCAGGAACAGGCCGAGCGTGACGATCGTGATCGGAAAGGTGAGCACCACCGCGATCGGGCGCACGACGGCATTGACGACGCCGAGCAACGCGGCAGCGATCAGCAGCGTGCCCGTGCTCGTGATGGAGAAACCGCCGACCCACCGCGAGGCGAGCCAGAGACCGCCGGCAGCGATCAGTGCGCGCAGGATGAACCCCGTCATTTCTTCGCCTCCTTGTCCATGTGTTTCTCGAGATAGACCTTGAGCCGCGCGAGCGCGCGTTCCCAGCTCGCGCGCATGCGCAGGTAATGCGGGTCCCACACGGAATCGTCGGGGAAGCCCGAGCCGAGCAGGCGCACGATCGTGCCCTCACCGTCAGCCTCGAGCAGGAAGTCATCGATCAGCGTCACGTCCCGCGCCGGCAGATCCGGCCGCTCCATGTGGATGAGGCGCAGGCGGCGTTGCGCATCGAACACATCGATGTGCGCGTCGATCGTGCTGACGCGATCGACACTCGCGCGAAAGCTGCCACCGGCCCGCGGCTTGATGCTCGAGCCCGGCGCACACCAGCGCGCGAGCGCCCTGGGCTCGGTGAACGCCCGCCACACCCGCGCCGTGTCGGCCTCGATGTCGATGCGGTGTGCGTAGCCACGAAGCTTGCCTGCCATGGGTGCTATTCTGCCATCGCGGCTTGCAGGTGCGAGCACGCATCACGGAGAATCGCCGCATGGCCTGGGTCCACCTCGTAATCGCCCTTGCACTGGCAGAGTACCTCGTGTTCGGCATGGCAGTGGCCCGCGCCAGGGGGCGCTTCGGGGTGCGCGCGCCGGCCATCACGGGAAATGCCGACTTCGAACGCTACTACCGGGTGCAGGTGAACACGCTCGAACTGCTCGTGGTCCTCGTCCCTGCGATGCTGCTCTTCGCGTTCCACGTCGATCCTCTCTGGTCGGCCGGACTTGGCTTCGTCTATGTGATTGGCCGGATCCTCTACTTCTTCGGCTACACGCGCGCAGCGGAGCGCCGTCACATCGGCTTCGCGCTCTCGATGCTGCCGACGATGGCGCTGCTCGCCGGCGCGCTCATCGGCGCGCTGCGCGCTCTCGCCTGACGCGCAGCATCATCATGCCTATGGGGATCACGGACACGACGACGATCAGCACCGTGACGAGCCCGAAGTTCCGCTTGATCCACGGCAGGTTGCCGAAGAGATAGCCCGCAAAGACGAACAGCAACACCCAGCCGGCACCGCCCGTGATGTTGTAGGCCTGAAAGCGCGCATAGGGCATGCGCCCCACGCCCGCCACGAACGGCGCGAAGGTGCGCACGATCGGCACGAAGCGGGACAGCACGATCGTCATCGGCCCGTAGCGGCGGAAGTAGTCTTCCGTCTCGCGCAGGTATTCGAGCTTGAGAAACCGGTAGCGACCGCTGAAGGCGGGCGGCCCGATGCGCGCCCCGATGGCGTAGTTCGTGGTATTGCCGAGGATCGCCGCCGCGGAGAGCGCGAGGATCACCACGTGCGGCGTCAGCGTACCGCTCGTGTCGACCGCCGAGAGCGCGCCGACGGCGAACAGCAGCGAGTCACCCGGCAGGAACGGCGTGACGACGAACCCGGTCTCGGCAAAGATGATCAGGAAGAGGATCGCGTAGATCCACACGTCGAAGCGCACCAGCAACTCGACCAGATGCCGGTCGAGGTGCAGCACGAATTCGACGAGCGTCTGCAGGAATTCCAAGAGTCAGTGCGCTGCGCTGGCGAGCCGGCGGCGCGACTTCAGCGCATCGAGCGCGATGCGCACTTCGCGATCACTCGCCACGGCCGCCGCATCGGGGAGCGTTTCCTTGCCGTCGATCACGATGTCGGGGGTGATGCCCTTGTCCTGGATCGAGGCGCCCGACGGCGTGAAGTAGCGCGAGGTCGTCAGTTTCACCGCGCGGCCGCCCGACAATGGCATGACGGTCTGCACCGAACCTTTGCCGTAGGTCGTGTGGCCGACGAGTACAGCGCGATGATGATCCTTGAGCGCGCCCGCGAGAATCTCGGCTGCCGATGCCGAGGAGCCGTTCACCAGCACGGTGAGATCGGCACCGGCGGTCGCATCGCCCGGCGAGGCCTCCATGCGGAAACGCGAATCGGGCGTGCGGCCCTCGGCAGTCACGATGACGCCCGAATCGAGGAAAGTGTCGGACACTTCGACGGCGGCCTCGAGCACGCCGCCCGGATTGTTGCGCAAGTCGAGCACGAGCCCTGCAAGACGGCCGCCGCACGCGCGCTCGAGATCGGCGAGTGCGCGATCGACATCGCCCGCGGTCGTTTCGCTGAAATTGGTGATGCGCAGATACCCGTAGCCGGGTTCGAGCAATGCATGCTCGACGCTGTGCACGGCGACCTGCGCGCGCTGCAGCGCCACGTCGATCGGCGCGGGCGACCCTGCGCGCGCGAGGGTGAGCGTGACGTGACTGCCCGCCGGTCCGCGCATGCGCTCGATCGCGTGGTCGACGTCGGGACCGATCTTCTCGCCGTCGATCGCCACGATCAGGTCGCCGGAACGGACTCCTGCCCT
>CAUJHX010000106.1 GCA_963204795.1 Pseudomonadota bacterium
CTCGCCATCGAGCCCTGGCACTCGCTGCCCTTTGCGGGCGATGTGCCCGTCGTGGTGCAGGCTCACCTCTATGGGGCTCTGGGCGGGCTTGCGGCAGCCTTGTGCCTGCCATCGAGGCGCGAGCCGCTATAATTCGCGCCCCTCGAGTCGACAGGATCGCCCATGGGTATCGCATTCGTTTTCCCCGGCCAGGGTTCGCAGTCGATCGGCATGCTCGCTGCGCTCGCGGCAGCGTCGCCGGTGGTACGCGAGACCTTCGACGCAGCTTCCGCCGTGTTGGGCTACGACCTGTGGCAGCTCGCGCAGGAAGGCCCTGTCGAGCGGTTGAACGAGACCGAATGCACGCAGCCGGCCATGCTGACCGCCGGTTACGCAACCTGGCGTGCCTGGCAGGCGCGGGACGGCCGCGTACCGGACGCGGTGTCCGGCCACAGCCTCGGGGAGTTCACGGCACTCGTGGCGGCAGGCGCCCTCGATTTCGCCGCCGCGGTCGAACTCGTACGGTTCCGCGGCCGCGTGATGCAGGAAGCGGTGCCGCTCGGTGCGGGCGCGATCGCTGCGGTACTCGGCCTCGATGCAGCCGAGGTCGAGGCTGCCTGTCAGGAAGCGGCGCAGGGCGCGGTCGTCGAACCGGTGAACTACAACTCCCCGGGACAGATCGCGATCGCAGGCGAGGCCGCTGCGGTGGCACGCGCCATCGAAGCGGTCAAAGCGCGCGGCGCCAAGCGTGCGGTGCTGCTCCCGGTGAGCGTGCCCGTGCACAGCAGCCTGATGCGGGGCGCGGCAGAGCGTTTGCGTGAACGACTCGCGGCGGTGGTGGTCAGCAAGCCGCGCGTCCCCTACTACAGTGCGGCCGATGCCCGCGCTCACAGTGAACCGGAAGATATCCGCGCCACGCTCGTCCTGCAGCTCGCAAGTCCCGTGCGCTGGACCGCGACGGTGCGCGCGCTGCTCGACGCTTCATATACGACCGTGATCGAATGCGGTCCGGGCAAGGTGCTGACGAGCCTGAACAAACGCATCGACAAGGGATCCGGCGCCGCGTTCTTCGCGATCGAGGACCCGGCCTCCATCGATATGGCGCTCGCAGCGGTACAGGAGGGATGAACATGCTGGAAAGCGACATCGCACTCGTGACGGGCGCTTCGCGCGGTATCGGTCGCGCCATCGCCGCCCGTCTGGGCGCGGCGGGCACCACCGTGATTGGAACATCGACTTCGGTTGAAGGCGCGGCCCGTCTCACCGCGGAATTCGCGGCTGCCGGCACCCGCGGTCGTGGCGTCGTGCTCGACGTTGGCGAGGGCGCCTCGATCGATACGCTGATTGCGGAACTCGAGGCGCAAGGCGAGCTGCCGACGATCCTCGTCAACAACGCTGCCGTCACGCGCGATACGCTGCTCCTGCGCATGAAGCAGGAGGACTGGGACCGGGTGATCGCGACGAACCTCACGTCGGTGTTTCGCCTCACGAAGGCGTGCCTGAAGCGCATGATGAAAGAGCGTCGCGGACGCATCGTGAATCTCACATCGATCGTCGCACTCACTGGCAATCCGGGCCAGGTGAACTATGCAGCCGCGAAGGCGGGCCTGCTCGGGTTCACCAAGTCGCTTGCCAAGGAAGTCGCGAGTCGCGGCATCACGGTGAACGCGGTAGCGCCGG
This sequence comes from Pseudomonadota bacterium, assembly GCA_963204795.1. Classification (GTDB taxonomy): domain Bacteria; phylum Pseudomonadota; class Gammaproteobacteria; order Steroidobacterales; family Steroidobacteraceae; genus CADEFQ01. Next base: position 1,660 of record CAUJHX010000106.1, read on the forward strand.
GTTTCATCGATACCGACATGACTCGCAGCCTGAATGACGACCAGCGGGGCACACTGCTCGCGCAGATTCCGCTGGCGAAGCTCGGATCGCCCGAGGATATTGCTGCGGCAGTCGGCTTCCTCTGCTCGCCCGCGGCGGCCTACATCACCGGGGAGACGCTGCACGTGAATGGCGGCATGTACATGGCCTGACGCGCGCGCGCCACGCAGGAATCGGCGTGAAAAGGCCGTTTTGTATGAAAAAACAGGCACTCGCGGGCGATGCTGGTGGCGGGGGCAGGGGCGTTCCCCTACAATACCGCGCCCATTCGGCCGGCCTGACTGCGGCCCATACCAAAGATAAGTCACGAGGACACCACTGAGATGAGTACTGTTGAACAGCAAGTGAAAGCCATCGTCACCGAACAGCTGGGCGTCAAGGCGGAACAGGTCACGAGCGACGCCTCGTTCGTCGACGATCTGGGTGCCGACTCGCTGGACACGGTCGAACTGGTCATGGCGCTCGAGGAGGAATTCGAAATCGAGATTCCGGACGAGGACGCCGAGAAGATCACCACGGTTCAGCAGGCCATCGACTACATCAACGAGCGTCGCAAGGCGTAAGGCTCGTGGCGCCGGCTTGCCGGCGCCGTTTCATTCCTGTCCGCCGCACGAGGTGCGAAAGGTCTGCGTGGGTAATCGCCGCGTCGTCGTCACCGGAATCGGAATAGTCTCCCCGGTCGGGAGCACACTCGAGAGCGCCTGGACTGCGGTCCTCGCGGGCGAGAGTGGCATCGGCCCGATCACTTCCTTCGACGTGGCGGGTTTCGCGACCCGCTTCGCGGGTGCGGTGCGCGGTTTCGATACTGCAGCCTACCTCGCACCGAAGGAAGCGCGTCGCATGGACCCCTTCATGCACTACGGCGTCGCTGCCGGTGTGCAGGCAGTCACCGACGCGGGCCTCGATTTCGGGAAAGAGGACCCGACGCGCAGCGGCGTGATCATGGGCTCCGGCATCGGCGGTCTTGAAGGCATGGAGCGCGAGATCGGCACCTGGGCCACGACGAAGAATCCGCGCAAGATCTCGCCCTTCTACATCCCGGGCACGATCATCAACATGATCGCCGGGCATCTTTCCATCCGCTTCGGGCTCAACGGGCCGAACCTCGCGGTCGTATCGGCCTGTACGAGTTCGACCCACGCGATCGGTCTCGCGATGCGCCTCATCCAGCACGGCGACGCAGATATCATGATCGCAGGCGGCGCCGAGCATGCAAGCACTCCCACCGCGCTCGCCGGCTTCAGTCAGGCGAAGGCGCTCTCGGAGAGGAACGACGCGCCGGCGAAGGCGAGCCGCCCATGGGACCGCGACCGCGATGGCTTCGTGATGGGTGATGGCGGTGGTGCGATGGTCATCGAGGAGCTCGCACACGCGAAAGCGCGCGGCGCGCGCATCTACGCCGAGATCATCGGATTTGGCATGAGCGGCGACGCCTATCACATCACCGCCCCGCCTGACGATGGCAACGGCGCGCGCATCGCGATGGTCAATGCGCTGCGCGATGCAGCGATCGCGCCCGCTGACGTGCAGTACCTCAACGCGCACGCGACTTCGACGCCGCTCGGTGATGTCGCGGAGACGATTGCGATCAAGAGTGCCTTCGCAGACCATGCGGCGAAGCTCGCCGTGAGCTCGACGAAGTCGATGACGGGACACCTGCTCGGTGCTGCGGGTGCCGTGGAGGGCATATTCTCGGTGCTCGCGATCCGCGACGGCGTCGCCCCACCCACCATCAACCTCGACAACGCCGATCCGGCCTGCGATCTCGATTACGTGCCGAATGTCGCCCGGCGCATGCCGATCGACGTTTCGATGTCGAATTCATTCGGTTTCGGCGGCACGAACGGCACCGTCGTCTTCCGTCGCTTCACGGGTTGACCCGCTCTTCATGGCCGCACGCGAAGCGCGTCGCCGGCTCGAGGTTTCGCCCCGGGTGCTGCGTCGCCTGATCAGCGCGCGTCCCGACTATTTTCCGGTTCTGCTCGACAGCGCCGCGCGCGCAGCGTCGGGCGCGCGCGCAGCGCGCACATTGCTGGCGGCGGCACCGGGCGCGTTCCTTGGCCTCACGCGCGACAATCGTCTCGTCACGGGCGGCGAGCTGCCGCCCGTCATCGGTGCGCTGCAGGGACGTACGGGCGGATTCCTCGACGCGCTGGATTCCTGGTGGCGCATCATTCATGCCGGCGAGGCGAACGGCGACGCGCTCGCCGGCGGCTGGGTCGTCTATCTCGGCTACGAAATGGCGCAGGAGGTCGAGCCAGGCCTGCGGTTGCCGGCCGGTCGTCTGCCATGGAAGGCTGTCGCGATGCGCGTCCGTGGGGCGCTTGTCCACGATGCGCAGTCAGAGACTGTCGAGATCGTCGTTGGGGCGCAGGAAAGAGCACTGCTCGATGAGATCGAGCAACAGGTATTGGCTGTGAAGGCCGCCCCGGCATCGCCGCAGGAGCACCGCACCGGTGCCATGCGACTCGAGGAAGAGCCGGCAGAGCGCTTCCTCGCACGTGTGCAGCGTGCGCAGGAGCACATTCGGGCGGGCGACATCTACCAGGCAAACCTTTCACGCTGGTGGAGGACTGGTTGGCCGCATGCCACTGAGCACCTCTACGAGCGCCTGCGTGCCGCCAACCCCGCCCCTTTTGCTGCCTACGCGCGCTTCCCCGGCATGGAAATCCTGTGCTCTTCGCCCGAGCGCCTGCTGGCCATCACCGGGCGCGGTGCCAGCACGCGGCCCATCGCCGGCACCCGGCCGCGCAGCGGGCGGCCCGGTGAAGACATGCGTGAGAAGGCAGAGCTTGTGGCGCACCCGAAGGAGCGTGCCGAGCACGTGATGCTCATCGATCTCGAGAGGAACGACCTGGGCCGCGTCTGCGAGGCCGGCAGCATACGCGTCGATGAATACATGGCCGTCGAGAGCTTTGCGCACGTGCACCATATCGTGTCGAACGTGAGTGGCACGCTGCGCCCTTCAGTGACCCCCGTCGAGGCGTTGCGCGCAGTTTTTCCGGGAGGCACGATCACGGGCGTGCCGAAAGTGCGCTGCATGCAGATCATCGCCGCGCTCGAAGGCGAGGGGCGTGACGCCTACACCGGGTCGCTCGGCTGGTTGTCGAGCGCCGGCGATGCCGATTTCAACATCCTGATCCGCACGCTGACCCTGGCGGACGGGCAACTGGAAGCGCGGACGGGCGCTGGCATCGTTGCCGACTCGAACCCGGAGCGCGAGCTCGAAGAAACACGCGCCAAGGCACGGGGGTTGCTCGCGGCTCTCGGCGTGAACGCCTGATGCTCGCGGCGTGGGTGGACGGTGCGCCGGCGGGCGCGATCAGCCTCGACGACCGCGGCCTGCACTATGGAGATGGGCTTTTCGAGACGATCGGCGCGAGCCATGGCCAGGCGCGTTTCCTCGGGGCGCACCTCGCGCGACTCATGCACGGCTGCGTCGCGCTGTCGATTCCTGCACCCGACGCGGCCCGCCTGCGGTCCGAGGTGACCCGTGCAGCGGCGACGGCGCAGCATGTCATCGTCAAGCTGATCGTGACGCGCGGTGCGGCGGTTGAACGGGGTTATGCATTTTCGGGCAGTGAGGTGCCGCGACGTATCGTGTGTGCGTATCCCTGGCCCGAAGGCCCCGCTGGCGACCGGGCTCCGGCGCGCGCGGCGATGGCGGAACTGCGCTGCGCCCGGCCCGTGCTTGCGGGCATCAAGCACCTCAACCGGCTGGAACAGGTGCTGGCGCGACAGGAAGCGCGGCAACGCGATCTCGACGAAGTCATACTTTGCAGCGATGCAGGCTTCGTCACAGGTGGAAGCATGACGAACGTGTTCGCGCTCATCGACGGGCGGCTCGTGACGCCCCACGCGGCACAGTGTTTGGTCGCGGGCGTAGTGCGCGGGCAGCTCCTCGGGGTGGCGGCGCGATTCGGGATTCCGACCGGCGAGCAGTCGCTCACGCCGCAGGCGATGCAGTCTGCAGATGCGCTCTGGCTCACCAACGCACGCGTCGGCTTGTGGCCGGTAGCCTCCTTCGGGACGCGCGTCTTTGCCGCGCACGAGTGGACGCCGAGGCTGCAAGGCGCGCTGCACGCTGCCGCCGTGGAAGCATCGTGATGCGCCTGCGGCGCCTCGCGACCTTCGTGCTTCCCGCCCTTGCGGTGGGCATCATCGTCATCGTGGTCGGCGGGCTCGTCTGGATGGAGCGCATGATGAGCACGGCGGGTCCGCACGCCGAGGTCGTGCGCATCCATGTCTATCCGGGACGGAGCCTGCGCGCGACCCTGCAGGAAATTGCCGGGCGGGGCGCCTTGCGTGATCCGCGCGCTGTCGAATGGTATGTGCGTCTGCATGGTGAACGGGTCGCGGCCAAGGCGGGCAACTACGATCTGCCGGCGCGGGCGACGCCGGCCGACATACTTGCCCAACTGAATGCGGGACGTGTCGTACTCGAGCAGCTGACGGTGGTCGAGGGCTGGACCTTCGCCGACATGCGCCGCGCAGTCGATGAGCATCCGCGCATCAGGCATACACTCAAGGGGCAGCCTGCCGAGGCGATCATGCGCGCTATCGGACACGGCGGCATGCACGCGGAGGGACGCTTCTTTCCGGATACCTACCGGTTCGCCGATGGCACCACGGATCGCGAGATCTACAGCCTTGCCTGGGACACGATGGCGAGGGAGCTCGCTGCCGCCTGGGCGACACGTCGCGCGAACCTGCCGATCACGAGCGCGGACGATGCACTCATCCTCGCGTCGATTGTCGAGAAGGAAACGGCACTCGCGAGCGAACGGCCGCTGATTGC
>CAUJHX010000107.1 GCA_963204795.1 Pseudomonadota bacterium
GTCGTGATCTTCTCGATGGAGATGCCCTCCGAGCAGGTCATCACCCGCATGCTGTCGTCGATCGGCGGCGTGCCGCTGAACGCCATCAGGAGCGGCAAGGTCGCCGACGAGGACTGGGCGCGCATCACGAGCGCGACGAGCCAGTTGTCGGAGGCGAAGATCTTCGTCGATGAGACGCCGGCGCTCACGCCGACCGAGTTGCGCGCGCGCGCGCGGCGCGTGAAGCGTGAGCATGGACTCGACCTGATCGTGGTCGATTATCTGCAGTTGATGCAGGTCGCGGGCACGAAGGAGAACCGCGCGACGGAAATCGCGGAGATTTCGCGCGGTCTGAAGGCGCTTGCGAAAGAGCTCAACTGTCCGGTGATCGCGCTCTCGCAGCTCAATCGCGGCGTCGAGCAGCGCCAGGAGAAAAAGCCGGTCATGTCCGATCTGCGCGAATCGGGCGCGCTCGAGCAGGACGCCGACATGATCCTCCTCATCTACCGCGAGGAGGTCTACGACAAGAACACGACCAAGAAAGGCCTCGCCGAGATCGAGCTCGCGAAGCACAGGAACGGCGAGATCGGTACCGTGCTGCTGACCTTCCAGGGCCCGTTCAGCCGCTTCGTCAATTACGCGCCGGACAGTTATGCGGAGGGCGTCCTGCGGTGACCCGGTTGATCCGCGCCACCATCGATACTGCCGCCCTTCGCGCCAACCTCGCCCGCATCAGAGCCGTGGCGGCGGGCCGGCGTGTCGTGGCAGTCGTGAAGGCGAATGGTTACGGGCACGGTGCCGTCACGGTCGCCCGCGCGCTCGACGCGGCCGACGCCTTCGGAGTAGCGCGGCTGGAGGAAGGCATCGAGCTGCGGGCGGCGGGCGTGGCGCGGCCGATTCTGCTGCTCGAGGGTGTGGTCACCCGCGAACAGCTGCAGGCGGCGGCTTATCACCGATTCGAACTCGTCGTCCACGAGCCGTCGCAGCTTGCACTGCTCGAAGCGTGGCGCGGCCCGCAGCAGTTTGCACTTTGGGTGAAGCTCGATACCGGCATGCATCGCCTCGGGTTTCGCCCCGAGGAGTGTCAGGCGGTGTTCACGCGGCTTGGCGAGCTCGTGGTTCCCGCGTCGCAGTTGCGTGTGATGACACACTTCGCGTGCGCAGATGAACGTGCTTCGCCCGTCACGCACGAGCAGATCACGCGCTTCGATGCAGTCGTCGCCGCGCACGGGCTCGAGACGAGTCTGTGCAATTCAGCGGGAATTTTCGGCTGGCCCGCGGCGCACGGCAACTGGGTGCGACCGGGCCTGTCGCTGTATGGAGTGTCGCCTTTCGCGGGTGAGAGCGCAGCCTCGCTGGGTCTCGCGCCGGTGATGACGCTTGCAACCACAGTGATCGCCACCCACCGTGTCGCACGCGGCGAGTGCGTGGGCTACGGGCACGTGTGGCGGGCGCCGCGCGACAGCCGCGTCGCGATCCTCGCCGCGGGCTACGCCGACGGCGTGCTTCGCAGCCTGCCGGGCGGATCGCCGGTGGTGATTCTCGGGCGCCGTGCGCCGCTCGTCGGGCGTGTGTCGATGGACATGATCGCGATCGACGTGACCGACTTGCCGGATGTTGAAGTCGGCACATCGGCCGAGCTGTGGGGGCCCACGCTGCCAGTCGAAGAAGTGGCGGCCCACGCCGGCACGCTCGCGTACGAACTGCTGTGTGGTATCACCCAGCGCGTCGAACGACAGACCCTCTGATCACCACTTGACCATGACGTGGCGCACGCAGGTGTAGTCCTCGAGCGCATACATGGAAAGATCCTTGCCGTAGCCCGAGCGCTTCAATCCCCCATGCGGCATCTCGGCAGCCAGCATGAAGTGCGTATTCACCCAGGTGCAGCCGTAGCGCAGGCGCGCGGCGACCTGCATTGCCCGTCCCGCGTCCTTCGTCCACACCGATGAGGCGAGCCCGTAATCCGAATCGTTCGCCCATTCGATGGCCTGTTCGGCCTCCTTGAAGCGGGTCACGGTGACGACCGGACCGAAGACCTCCTTGCGCACGATCTCGTCGCTCTGCCGCGCGCCCGCGATCACGGTGGGCTCGTAGAAAAAGCCCGCCCCGATACGCGAGTGCCCGCCGGTGGTCACTTCCATGTGCTTCTTGTCCTCGGCCCGCGAGACGAAGCCTGCAACGCGCGTACGGTGCTTCGCGGTGATGAGCGGCCCCATTTCCACGCCATCCTCGTGCTGCGTGCCGACCTTGATCGAGGCGACGGCATGCGAGAGGTCCGCGACCAGCTTGTCGTAGATGCGTGCGCCCGCGTAGAGCCGGCACGCGGCCGTGCAGTCCTGGCCCGCGTTGTAGAAGCCGAAGGTGCGCACGCCCGCGACGACCGAGTCGAGGTCGGCGTCGTCGAACACGATCACGGGCGCCTTGCCGCCGAGCTCGAGGTGCGTGCGACGCGTACCCTTGGCCGCGGCCGCAAGTATCTTCTCGCCGGTTGCGACATCGCCCGTGAGCGAAATCATCGCGACCTGCGGGTGTGCGACGAGCGGCGCGCCCACGGACGCGCCGCGTCCGCAAATGACATTGAAGACCCCGGGAGGGAAGAGGTCGGCCGCGAGGTGCGCGAGGCGCAGGCTCGACAGTGGCGTCTGTTCAGATGGCTTCAGCACGACGGTGTTGCCCGCCGCGAGCGCCGGCGCAATCTTCCATGCGGCCATCAGCAGCGGGTAGTTCCACGGTGCGATCGAGGCGACGACACCGACCGGGTCACGCCGGATCATGCTGGTGAAGCCGGCGAGATATTCGCCTGTGACGGTTCCGTGCATCGTGCGGGCGGCACCGGCGAAGAAGCGGAACACGTCCGCAACCGCCGGAATCTCGTCGGCGAGCACCGCGGCGTGGGG
>CAUJHX010000108.1 GCA_963204795.1 Pseudomonadota bacterium
GTTGTGCGTACACCGTACCCGTGATGCCATCCGTCCACATGGTGGGATTGAGCCCGTCGCTCTCCCAGAATTTCTTCTTCGGTACCACGTGCACCTGCGTGATCGGCACGTAGCTGATCGTGCGGATCGCCGCGTTCTGCATCGGTGGCGGCAACGGGTCGATCGCGACATAGCGCAGCGTGGACAGGGGCATCGAGCAGACGACGGCCTTTGCGCGGTGGCGCGTGCCATCCTCGCAGGTCACTTGCGCGCTGTCGGGCCGCGTCCCGATCGCGACGACGCGTTGGCCTTTGCGCAGATCACCCTTGAGGTGACGCGCCATGGCTTCCGGCAGTCGCTGGTTGCCGCCCTTGAAGGCACCGATGAAGGGCGGACCGCCTGCTCCCCGGTTGACGATCTGCCATTGCGCGACGGCCGCATGCATCAACAGCGACACATCGTGAGCCGTCGTGCCGTAAGAGATGTTCGTGTCGTAGGCGAGCTGGATCGCGGCGTCGCTGGCCCCGTTCGACGCGAGGAACTCGTACACGGAAATATCGTGCTTCGCGAACTCCGGATCGAACCAGCGGCCGAGGTCCGTGAACGGCATGTGGCGCTGGAACAGTGCCTCGGCGAAACCCCACGGAGGTAGCGCCTTCATGGCATCCGGGAAGTGGTTACGCGGGTGGCGCGGCCAGTCTTCGAGCGATACGTGCTTGCCAGCGATGAACAACGCCTGGGGACTGCGCGCCTGCTGGCCGCTCCCGAAGGCGCGCGCGAAGATGTTGGTGAGTTCGACGCCGTACTTCTGACCCGCCGCGATCACGCGACCATAGGCTGAAGCCACCGAGTTTCCGCCAGCTTCGGGGTGGCCAGGCACATCGTCCAGCGTATACAGGCGCCCACCGACTCGCTCACGACCTTCGAGCACGAGCACTCGCAGGCCCGCCTCCTCGAGCGCGAGGGCCGTGCCAAGCCCGGACAGGCCCGCGCCGATCACGATCACGTCGGGCTCACCGGCGCCGGCCGCGTATACGACGCGCGAAGCTCCGGCGGCGGCTAGTATCGCACTGGACGAAATCATGAAATCACGGCGTGAAATAGTCATTGACCTCACCCTGTCGCATTCCCGGCGTCGCGCTCGGATTGGCCTTATAGTCCGCTCGTGCTACTTGCGCGCGGCGCGGCGCTTCACGAGCGCTCCGGCCTCCTGGTAATCGTTCGGCAACTGCTCGAGGAATGCGTTGGGCTTCACCGACGCTTCGTACTGCTGCAACACCGGGAGGAAGAGTGCCATCGGATACTCTACCGGAGAACGCGTCTTGCGGAAATCCGCCATCGGAATGCGCGCGCTCACGACGTCTTCATGGTGGTTTGCCGACTTCGCGAGCGCGGTGCCGCGTGGATCGACGATGGCGGTGCCCTCGTCGCGCGCACCGACCGCTTCCGTGAACCCCGGATTGTCTGGCGACACGGAATTGCCGACACCCACGCACCAGGTGCGCGTCATGCGAGCCGTCTGGATCGCCTGCTCCGAATTCGATGCACCGGTCACCGTGAGGATCAGGATCTCCGCACCCTTCATTGCGAGCGCCTGATAGAGCATGGGCTCCATGCCCACGGCGGTCATCGCGATATTGCCGATGTCGGTGCGCGCGACGGGCAGGGTCGCATCCCAGCCGTACATCTCGACGTAGCGGTCGAGCACGTCGTACACGGTCGTGCCGATGAGGCCGATGCCACCAAAGGCGCCGAGGATATTGCGCGCCTTCCACTGCTTGCTGACGATGTTGCCGTCGGGCCCGACGATCACCGACATGTTGATCACGTGATTCGGCCAGTCCTTGTCGCGGGCGTAGCAGCCGAACGCGATATAGCAGCCATAGTGCTTCGCACGCTCGCCGATCACGGCGGATTCGGGGCCGGGCAGATCGAAGGCGATTTTCTGCAGCTCCGCCCGATTCCACGGCTGCCAGCCCTGGATTGGAAACTCGTGCATGCAGATGAGGTCCTGCTTCGCACCCCACCGGCGCTCCGGGCCCCATTCGGGCGCCGCGCTCTGCGCATAGTCGATCAGCTTCACGACATGCGCGAGATTGCGCTTCAGTGTCGCGTCGCGATTCTTCAGGTCGATGGACATCAGGCGTGACTGCAGCGCCGACACATTGATCGAGTCCTGCCGCAAGGGCACCGTCGCGTAGATGCCCTTCTTCACCACCGACACGGCATCAGCCGGGCCCGACCCTGTCGCCGCTTCGCGCGCCAGGGCACCAGGCGCCGCCAGCATGCCGAGGCTCGCGACCCCGGTACCTGCCAGGAGATCGCGACGGGTGACCGGATGAGCAGTTGACTTGCGTCTCATGGACGGCTCCTCGTTTCTGAATACTGGATGCGGGGCAAAGAGCTACACTCGGCGCAAGAGCGGTCGGAATTGCGCGCATCATTGTAACGGAGACCCGGATGAGAACAATTCGTTGTCTGGCGGCACTGCTCGCGCTGTTCGCGTTCACAGGTGTATCTCACGCGACGGACGCCCGCTGGGTCGAAGGCCGCAACTACGACCTGATCGTGCCCGCCCAGCCAACCCGGGTGCCAGCCGGCAAGGTGGAAGTCGTCGAGGTTTTCTCCTACGGCTGCCCCGCCTGCAACCAGTTCCAGCCGATCATGGCGGAGCTCGCGGCCAAGCTGCCGAAGAAGGCGCAGCTCGTGTTTGTACCGGCATCGTGGAACCCGGCGGAATCCTGGCCGCTCTTCCAGCGCGCGTTCCTCACCGCGCAGATCCTCGGCATCGCCGAGCGCACCCACCAGGCCATGTACGATGCCATCTGGAAGACGGGTGAGCTCGCGGTCGTCGACCCTTCCACACACCAGTTGAAGCGGCCGCAGCCGACGATCGGCGATGTCGCCCGCTTCTACGCCCGCGTCGGCGGCGTGACCCAGCAGCAGGTGCTCGATACGGCCAGATCGTTCGCGGTCGACATGAAAATGATGGAATCGGACGAACTCGTGAAGGCCTACGCTGTCGAGGGCACACCGACCCTGATCGTCGCCGGCAAGTATCGCGTGAACAACTCGAGCGTGCGAAGCGTCGATGAGCTGATCGAACTCGTCCTGTGGCTCGTCAATCGCCCCTGAGAGCCGAGCGGACCCGTACAAACCCTGGCTGCAACGGCTCGCCGCGCACGCCATAATGCGCGTCCGGGGAGGAACCGCTGCATGCCCAACACCGAAACCTACAACGACCAGATCGTCCGCCTCTTTCTGCTCGCCGCCGCTGTCTGGGGCGTGGCAGGCATGGCCATCGGGGTCTTCGTCGCCGCGCAGCTCGCGTGGCCCGCGCTCAATTTCGATACGTCCTGGCTCACCTTCAGCCGCCTGCGCCCGAATCACACGTTCGGAGTGATCTTCGCGTTCGGCGGTTCGGCGCTGATGGGCACCTGCTACTACGTCGTGCAGCGCACGGGCCACACCCGCCTCGCACTCCCGGGCCTCGCGACTTTCACGTTCTGGGGCTGGCAGCTCGTCTGCGTGCTTGCGATGGCGACGATGCCGTTCGGCATCACGCAGAGCAAGGAATATGCCGAGCCCGAGTGGTTTATCGACATCCTGATCGCGGCGGTGTGGGTCAGCTTCGGCGCCGTCTTCTTCGCAACGCTCGCCCGTCGGCGCATCAAGCACATCTACGTCGCGAACTGGTACTACGGCGCCTTCATCATCGCCGTGGCGCTGCTGCATATCGTCAACAACATCGTGATCCCGGTGTCGCTCACGAAGTCCTATCCCGTCTACTCGGGCACCGTCGATGCGATGGTCCAATGGTGGTATGGACACAATGCGGTCGCCTTCTTCCTGACCGCCGGCTTCCTCGGCATGATGTACTACTTCGTCCCGCGACAGGCCCAGCAGCCGCTCTGGAGCTACCGCTTCTCGATCGTCAATTTCTGGGCGCTGATCTCGGTCTACATGTGGGCGGGCTCGCACCACCTGCTCTACACGGCGCTGCCCGACTGGGTGCAGTCGGTGGGCATGGCGTTCTCGATCCTGCTGCTGATGCCGAGCTGGGGCTCGGCCGCGAACGGCCTGTTCACCTTCAACGGCGCCTGGCAGCGGGTCGCCTCCGACCCCGCTGCCAAGTTCATGGTGCTCGCGCTGGTGTTCTACGCGGCAGCGACCACCGAAGGCTCGCTGATGGCGGTAAAGACCGTCAACTCGCTCTCCCACTACACCGACTGGACGGTGGCGCACGTGCACTCGGGCGCGATCGGCTGGGTCGCGATGATCACGATCGGCTCGCTCTACGCCATGGCACCGCGCGCGCTCGGGCGCCCGGCGATGCATTCGAAGCGTTCGATGGAGCTGCACTTCTGGATGCACACTGCAGGTCTCATCCTGTACGTCGCCGCGATGTGGACGGCAGGCGTCACCGAGGGCCTCATGTGGCGCGCGACCGATGCCAACGGCGCGCTCATTCATCCCTTCATCGACAGTCTGATCGCCATACGGCCCTTCTATCTGATCCGCTTCCTCGGCGGCCTCCTGATCGTCGGCGGCATGATCGTGATGGCGTGGAACCTGTGGCACACGGCAGCGGATGCCCGCGCGCGGCTGATCAAGCCGATTCCGGTACCCATTCCGGAGCCCGAGCCACTCCAGATGCCTGCGCCTGTCCCGGCGCGCGCCTGAGGAGCAGGACATGGCCAAAGGTTACAAGTACTTCGAAGCGGTCGAGAAGCATGCGGGCAAGCTCGGCATCCTGACTGCGATCATGGTGTCGATCGGCGGACTCGCCGAGATCACGCCCCTCTTCGTCGAGGCCCATGCCATCACCGCCGTGGAGGGCGTCGCGCCCTACGACCCGCTGCGCCTCGCCGGCAAGGACATTTATGTACGGGAGGGCTGCTACACCTGCCACACGCAGATGATCCGCGCGCTACGCGCCGAAACGCAGCGCTACGGCCATTACTCGATCTCGAGTGAATCGGTCTATGACCGCCCGCACCAGTGGGGCTCGAAACGCACCGGCCCGGATCTCGCGCGGGTCGGCGGCAAGTACTCGGATGAATGGCAGCGGCTGCACCTCATGGATCCGCGCGCCGTCGTGCAGGCTTCGAACATGCCGGCATATCCGTGGCTCGCCGACGAGCAGCTCGACGCCGCCGACATCAGCGCGCGCATGCGTGCGCTCCAGCGCCTCGGCGACCCGTATACCGCCGCGGACATCGCGGCAGCGCCCACCGCGCTCGAGGGCAAGACGGCACTCGATGCGCTGGTAGCGTACCTGCAGGGTCTCGGCGTATCGCCAGCGACGGAGGCTGCGCCATGACCGCCGCGTGGGGCCAGGTCGCGGGCATCGTGACGGTCGTGATGATGCTGCTGTTCGTCGGCATCTGGATCTGGGTCTGGAATGACGGTCACAAGCCGAAGTACGACCGACTGGCGAGGCTGCCGATGGCCGACGCGGAGGATCGCCCATGAGTTCGTTCTGGTCGCTGTGGGTGATGTTCCTGGTCGTGTTCAACGCGGGCGTCACGCTGTTTCTCTTCCTGTGGGCGCAGAAGGTCGAGATTCCAGTGCTCGAGGACGGCACCACGGGCCACGTCTGGGCGCACGGCGTGCTGCGCGAAAGCGTGCGCCGGCTGCCGCGCTGGTGGGTGGCCGCGTCTGCGGCGTTCTACGTCTGGGGCGTCGGCTTCCTGCTTCTCTATCCGGGGTTCGGTGGCTTCAAGGGCTTGCTCGGCTGGTCGTCGCACGGGGAGCTTGCGCTGCACGCCGCAGTGAATGATGCGAACCTCGCGGATCTGCAGTCACAGTTTGCGAATCTCAGCCCGGAACAGCTCGCCGCAAATCCCGAGGCGCAGCGACTCGGCGAGCGACTGTTCGTCGACAACTGTGCCGCCTGTCATCAGCGCGACGCCCGCGGCAACCCGAGACTCGGCGCGCCGAATCTCGTCGATGCTGACTGGATCTGGGGCGGCGACGACACCTCGATCACCGCCAGCATCCTCGAGGGCCGCCAGGGATTGATGCCGCCGCTCGGCAGTCTCGGCGCGGACAAGGTGAAGGATGTCGCGAATTATGTGCTGAGCCTCTCCGGCGCGCCCCACGATCAGGCAAGGGCCGCGGCCGGCGCGCCGGAGTTCATCGTGTGCTCGGCCTGTCACGGCGCGACCGGTGAAGGCAATCCGCTGCTGGGCGCGCCCCGGCTCTCGGATTCGACCTGGACCTGGGGCAAGGGCGATCTCGCGATGATCGAGCACACGATCACGAACGGCGCGCATGGCGTGATGCCCGCGTGGAAGTCGCGGCTCACCGGCGACGACACGCGCGTGATCATCGCGTGGTTGCGCTCGCAGTCGCGAGAGCGTGTGGCAACGTTGTGAACGCGCAGTCAGCGTGGTACCGCCAGCCCATACTGTGGCTGGGTGCCGTGCTGTTTGCGGCGACCGTCGCGGGCTGCATCGCGCTGCTCGTGCTCGGGGCGCGACACGACGACGAGGCGCTGCCGACCTCGGGCAGCACCGTCCTCAGGATGCCCGCGGGACGCGCCCCGCCTCCCGAGGCGCCACGGTGACGGCGGGCGGCTGCTGGCACTGCGGCGAGCCGCTCCCGGCGAGTGACGTCCCGCACGCACGGGTGGCCGGCACGAGCCACCCTGTCTGCTGTCAGGGCTGCCGCGCGGCGGCCGAATGGATCGACCAGCTCGGGCTCGCCGACTACTACCGACTGCGCAGCGCGCCTGCGCAGCGCGCGCCCGATGCAGCCGAAGCGGCGCGCACGGGCACATTGTGGGCGCGCCCGGCGCTCGAACGCCACGTGATACGGACACTGGGCGGCGGCACCCGGGAGGCCATCGTGCTGATCGAGGGCTTGCGCTGCGCGGCCTGCGTGTGGCTGATCGAGCGCGCACTCGCTGCGTTGCCTGGGGTCGTCAGTACGCAGGTGAGCGCTGCAGCGCGCCGCGCGCGCATCGTGTGGGATGCCAGCCGGTGCTCGCTCGCGACGATCCTCGAGACGCTGGTACACGCCGGCTATCGCCCGCTGCCGCTCGACGCGGCCGCGCTGGATGATTCCCGGCGCCGCGAACAGCGCACGGCCCTCAAGCAACTTCTGGTTGCGGGCTTCGGCTCGATGCAGGCCATGATGTACGCGAGCGGCCTCTACTTCGGCGCCTTCGACGGCATCGACACGACCACCCGCGACCTGCTGCGCTGGATCGGCCTGCTCGTCGCGACCCCCGTCGTCTTCTATGCCGCGCGACCGTTCTTTGCGGGGGCGCTGCGTACATTGCGCGCGCGACACCTCGGCATGGACGTACCCGTGGCCATCGCGATCGCGCTGATCTTCGCCGCGAGTGTGATCGAGGCGTGGCGCGGCGGCGCAGAGGTGTATTTCGACTCGGTCAGCATGTTCGTGTTCTTCCTGCTCACTGGCCGCTACCTCGAGATGCGCGCGCGCCATCGCGCCGGCGATCTGACGGACGCCCTCGCCCGCCTCACGCCCACCTTCGCCGACCGGATACGTGCAGACGGATCCCTGGAGCGCATCGGTGCGATCGAGCTTGTTCCCGGTGATCGAATACACATCGCCAGCGGCAGTGCGGTGCCCGCAGACGGCACACTCGAAGGCGGCCGCTGCCGGGTCGACGAGTCGCTCGTGTCCGGCGAATCCGCGCCCGTCGTGAAGGAGCGGGGCGACATGCTGATCGCAGGCAGCGTGCTCTTCGACGAATCCGCGCAAATCAGGGTGACGCGCGTGGGCGCCGACACCGTGCTCGCGGGCATCCTGGCGCTCGTCGCGCGCGCCGCGACGGAGCGTCCGCGGCTCGCTGCTGCGGGCGAGCGCGCGGCAGCGGGCTTCGTTGCGCGGGTGCTGACGCTCGCAGCCCTCACTGCGATCGGCTGGATCCTTGTCGATCCCTCGCGCGCCTTCACCGCCACGCTCGCCGTACTCGTCGTGTCCTGCCCCTGCGCCTTCGCGCTCGCGGTACCCGTCGCCCTCACGCGCGCACTCGGCGTGCTGGCGCAACGCGGCGTGCTGGTCACGCGCCCCGACGCCATCGAAGGGCTTGCAGGTGCCACTCATGTTCTGTTCGACAAGACCGGAACGCTCACCGAGCCATCGCTTTCCCTCGAACGCATCGACACGTTCGCGAACGTCGATCGGCGCGAGGCACTCGCGCTCGCCGCGGCGCTCGCGCGCGGCAGTCGCCATCCGGTCTCTCAGGCCATCGCACACGCCGCCGCAGATTCGCTGCCGACAGATCTGGCGCTGCCGGCCGCACAGGCGCTCACGACCGAATCCGGTGCGGGGCTCGAAGGCATCGTCGAAGGACGGCGACTGCGCCTCGGTCGCGCCGACTTTGCGCTCGCCCGGGACTCGATTCCGACGGCTATTGCCGACGCTGTGGTACTGGCGGATACCTCGGGACCGATCGCGACATTTCGCCTCACCGAGCGGCTGCATGCGGATGCCAGGACCACCTGCGAGGACCTGGCCGCCGATGGGCTCGCGCTCGAAATCGCGAGCGGAGACGACCTGGGCAAGGTCGCAGCGGTGGCGGCGCGCCTCGGCATCGCGCATTGGAGGGCGCGGCTTCGCCCGGCGGACAAGCTGGCACGCCTCGCCGAGCTGCGTGCCAGCGGCGCGCGCGTGATCGCGATCGGCGATGGCATCAACGATGCGCCCGTGCTCGCGGGCGCCGACGTGTCAGTGGCGCTCGCAAGCGGCACGGAACTCGCGCAGACCGCCAGCGACATCGTGCTGACGGGCGAGCAGCTGCGCGGCCTCGCCGAGGCGCGGCGCATCGCGCGACAGGCGCTCGCGATCCTGCGCCAGAACCAGCGCTGGGCGCTCGTCTACAATCTTTCGGTCATTCCGCTAGGTGCGCTTGGCTTCATACCACCCTGGCTCGCAGCGCTCGGCATGTCGACGAGTTCCCTCGTCGTCGTGCTGAATGCGCTGCGCATCGGGCGGCATGCCGACAGCCGCGGTGCCGCGCCGGCACTCCATGCGCAGGCCGCGACATGAATATCCTGCTCGTGATGATTCCGCTCTCGATCCTGCTGCTGATCGGTGCCGGCATCGCCTTCTTCTGGGCGGTCGATCACGACCAGTTCGACGACCTCGACACACCACGCCTGCTGCCGCTGCTCGATGATCCGCAAACGCCACCGGCAAGCGAGGCGCGCAACGAGGCGTCGTCCGACGGGATGCCATCCAACGAGTCGGGGCTGTGACCGATCCGGTTACGCTCGGCGCCGCGCTACTGCTTGGCCTCGTCGCAAGCGGCCACTGTGTCCTGATGTGCGGCGGTATCACGGCAGCGCTCGGAGTCGCGACGGCGAAGCAGGCCAATGGTCGCCCGGTGGCGGCGCTGCTCGCGGGATACCAGATCGGTCGCATCGCCTCCTACTCGCTTGCGGGCCTGGCCTTTGGCGGCGCGCTTGGAACGGCGATCGACTGGCTCGACATCGAAGCGGTTCGGCGCGCACTGCGCATGCTCGCCGCGCTCGCGCTGCTCGCCGGCGCGCTCGTCGCGCTCGGCATCCTGCGCGACCCCGGCCGCAGCATCGGGCGACGACTGTGGCCGAAGCTTGCGCCGCTCGGCCGGCGGCTCCTGCCGGTCACGACACTGCCGCGAGCACTCGGCTTCGGCATGGTGTGGGGCTGGATGCCCTGTGGCATCGTCTACACGATGCTCATGATCGCGGGCCTGCAGCTGGATGCAGTTCAAGCGGCTGCCACGATGGCAGCGTTCGGGCTGAGCACCGCACCGGCGATGTTCGCGACAGCTTTTGGCGCGCAGCGCTTTGCCGGTTTCGCCGCGCAGCCCACCGCCCGGCGCGTCGCGGGCGTCGCATTGCTCGCTGCGGCCGCCCTCACCTTCGCGGGCCCGTGGCTCGCAATGTACGCGCCGGGGATCGCGCACTGGCTGCCGTTTGACTGCGCCGTGATGTCGCACTGACACCCGCCAGACACCGGTACCTCCAAATTCATCATTGCACCTTTGCTCCGACAGTCGTAGTTTTGGATGCATGGCCACGCAGCCTCACGTCCATCCTGCGG
The DNA here is from genome assembly GCA_963204795.1 of Pseudomonadota bacterium. Classification (GTDB taxonomy): domain Bacteria; phylum Pseudomonadota; class Gammaproteobacteria; order Steroidobacterales; family Steroidobacteraceae; genus CADEFQ01. The sequence goes on from CAUJHX010000108.1 coordinate 10,045, forward strand.
CGGCCGAGACTGCGGAATATCGCGCGCTCGCGCGCCTGCTCGAGCCCGCGGATGTTTCGCTCGACGGCAAACGCCCATGGGACATCGTCGTGCACGATGTGCGCATGCCCGCGCGCATACTCGCGCAGGGCTCGCTCGGAGCGGGCGAGTCGTACATGGACGGCTGGTGGGACTGCGCGCAGCTCGATGAAATGCTGGCACGCGTGCTGCGCAGCGATCTCGATCGCCGGCTGCACCCCGCGGGCGCCCTGAAGCTCGCGACGCTCGCAGCGCTGCGCAATCCGCAGAGCCTGCGGCGCGCTTTCATCGTCGGTCGCGCGCACTACGATATCGGTGACGATCTTTTCGAGCGCATGCTCGATGCACGCATGATCTACAGCTGCGCCTTCTGGGAGCGCGCGGGCGATCTCGCGACGGCGCAGGAGGCCAAGCTCGACCTTGTGTGCCGCAAGCTCGGGCTCGCAAGTGGCATGCGCGTGCTCGACATCGGTTGCGGATGGGGTGGCGCAGCGCAGTTTGCAGCCGAGCGCTACGGTGTCGAGGTGACCGGCCTCACCGTCTCGAAGCATCAGGCCGAGGCTGCCGCCGTGCGCTGCAGCGGACTTCCGGTCGAAATCCGGCTCGAGGACTATCGCCGCCACAGCGCGAGCTACGACCGCATCTGGTCGATCGGCATGTTCGAGCACGTCGGCGTGCGCAACTACCGGGCCTACTTGCGCAAGGTGCGCGAGTTGTTGAAGCCGGATGGACTCTTCCTGTTGCACACGATCGGCTCGAATGCGTCGGTGCGCAGCACCGATCCGTGGATAGAGAAGTACATCTTTCCGAATTCGATGTTGCCCTCGGTCGCGCAGATCGCGCGCGCGGCGGAGCGCTGGTGGGTCATCGAGGACTGGCACGGCTTCGGCCCGTATTACGACCGCACTCTGCTCTCGTGGTACCGCAACTTCGAGGCGCGCTGGCCCGAGATCGCGACGCGCTATGGCGAGCGTTTCCGTCGCATGTGGCGCTTCTGGCTGCTGGGCTCGGCCGCCTCCTTTCGTGCCCGGCGCAATCAGCTATGGCAATTCGTGTTGTCGCCTCACGGCGTGCCTGGTGGCTATCGGGCGGTACGCTGATGGGCAGCACGGCGCCGTTCGTTCAATCCCCGCCCGCTTCTTCGCGCGCGTGGTCGGACGACTGGCTGCTGCGCAGTGTCCTGCGGCACCGCCTGCCGATGGACGTGCTGAACGACATCGAACCGGAACTCATTGCCATGGAAGCGCTCGCAATTGGCCCGCTGGCGCAATTGCAGGCGCAAGATCGCGAGTGCGAGCCGACACTCACGCTCTGGGACGCGTGGGGCAACCGGATCGACCGCATCGAGGTGACACCACTCTGGCAGGAGGCACAGCGCATCGCGGCCCGCACGGGGCTCGTCGCGATCCCGTACGAGCGGCGCCACGGCGGCTGGTCGCGACTGCACCAGTTCGCCCTCGTGCAGCTCTTCCATCCGGTCTCCGACATGTACACCTGTCCGCTCGCGATGACCGATGGCGCGGCACGTGCGCTGCTCGAGGCGAACCATGCGGCGCTCATCGGGCGGGCGTTGCCCCACCTGACGAGTCGCGACCCGCGCGAGTTCTGGACGAGCGGACAGTGGATGACGGAAGCGATCGGGGGTTCCGATGTCGGCGCTTCCGAAACCATTGCTGTGCGTGACGGCGACGGTAGCTGGCGTCTGTATGGCAAGAAGTGGTTCACCTCTGCGGCGACGTCGCAGATGGCGCTGACCCTTGCACGACCGGAGGGCAGTGGCAGCGGCGGCAGCGGGCTCGCGATGTTCTTTCTCGAGACGCGGGACGCCGAAGGACGCCTCAACGGCATCCGTATCGAACGCCTGAAGGACAAGCTCGGCACGCGCAAGGTGCCGACCGCCGAGCTGACGCTGGACGGAACCCGCGCGGAACCCGTGGCAGGCCTTGCTCACGGCACACGCGCGATCGAGCCGATGCTGCGGATCACGCGTGCATGGAACAGCGTGTGCGCGGCGTCTTTCATGCGCCACGGGTTCCTGCTCGCGCGGGACTACGCCGCGAGGCGCCGCGCCTTCGGCGCGCGCCTTGCCGAACTGCCGCTGCACGCGGAACTGCTCGCGGATCTCGACGCCGCCAGCGCCGGCGCCACATTGCTTACCTTCGAGCTACTCGAACTGCTCGGTCGTCAGGAAGGCCGCGAGATCGACGACGCGGGCGCCGCCCTGCTGCGCCTGCTGACCCCGATCACCAAAGCCGTGACAGGCAAACAGGCCGTGGCCGCAGCCAGCGAGACACTCGAGGCGTTCGGTGGGGCCGGCTATCTCGAGGACACGATGCTGCCGGTGCTGCTGCGGGACGCGCAGGTACTGCCGATCTGGGAAGGAACGACGAACGTGCTGTCGCTCGATGCGCTGCTGCGCGCCGACTTCACCGCAGGCGCTGCCGCCCTGAGCGCACGGGTTGCCGCGGCACAGGCCCGCACATCCGACCCTGCACTGCGCGCGGCAATCGACCCGGCCGCGCGCGCGATCGAGCGCGGCATCGCCTGGCACGCCACCACCGCGGGCGACGAACGCGCGCTGCAGGCCGGCGCCCGGCGGCTCGTGCTCTCGCTCGGACACGCCTTCGA
>CAUJHX010000109.1 GCA_963204795.1 Pseudomonadota bacterium
ATTCCAGCCCCGCCTCGTCGGACCGGTGCTGGCCGGCACTGCCACCGCGCATGTCGACGTGCAGCTGCACCTTTTCGCGGACCGCGCCGAAACGGTCGCGCTCAAGCTGATGGACCATGGCATCCCGCACGAGATCGGCGAACGGCGCATGAAGCTGAACGCCGAGCGCATCGTGGCGTATCCGTCCATCCGCTTCGAGATGGACGGCGAGCCGATCGAAGCCGTGGTCTTTCCTCGCGACGGAATCCGCCAGGCCCCGGTGAGCCCGGTGGACGGCAAGCCGATGCGCCGCGCAGACGCCGCAGAAGTGGAGGCGCTGCTTCTGGCCCGTAGCCCGTAGCTCGCAGCCCGTCTTGCCCGGCCGCGGCTCCGGCGCGGCCGCTCAGCGCCTGGCGATATCCGTGTATTTCCTCGGCCCCGGCCCCGTATAGAGCTGGCGCGGGCGGCCGATCTTGTAACCCGGCTCCGAGATCATCTCCTGCCAGTGCGCGACCCAGCCCGCCGTACGCGCGACGGCGAACATCACCGTGAACATCGAGCGCGGAATGCCGAGCGCGCTGTAGATGATGCCCGAGTAGAAATCGACGTTCGGGTAGAGCTTGCGCGAGACGAAGTAATCGTCCTTGAGGGCGACCTCTTCGAGGCGCTCGCCGAGTTCGAGCAGCGGGTTGTCGGCGCGGCCCATCTTCGCGAGCACCTTGTGGCACATCTCGCGGATGATCTTCGCGCGCGGGTCGAAGTTCTTGTAGACGCGATGACCGAAGCCCATCAGGCGCACATTCGAGGCCTTGTCCTTCACCTTTGCCAGGAACTTCGGGATGTTGTCGGCCGTGCCGATCGACTCCAGCATTTCGAGCACGGCTTCATTGGCGCCGCCATGCGCCGGACCCCAGAGCGCGGAGACCCCCGCCGAGATCGCCGCGTACGGGTTCGCGCCGGTCGAGCCCGCGAGGCGCACGGTCGAGGTGCTCGCGTTCTGCTCGTGGTCCGCGTGCAGGATCAGGAGCAAGTCGAGCGCTTGCGCGGCGAGCGGGTCGACGTCGTAGGGTTCGCAGGGCACGGCATAGAACATGTGCAGCAGGTTCGCGCAATAGTCGAGGTCGTTGCGCGGATAGACGAACGGCTGGCCGAGCGAATGCTTGTAGGCCGCGGCCGAGATCGTCGGCAGCTTGGCGATGATCCGATGAGCGAAGATCTCGCGGTGGCGGGGATTATTGATGTCCATCGAGTCGTGGTAGAACGCCGTCATCGACGCGTCGATGACCGAGACCATGGCCATCGGGTGCGCATTGAAGTGAAAGCCGTTGAACATGCGCAGCAGCGATTCGTTGATCATCGTGTGCCGCGAAATGTTCGCCGTGAACTCGGCCAACTGCTTCTTGTCGGGCAGCTCGCCGGAAAGCAGCAGGTACGCCACCTCGAGGAACGAGCTCTTCTCCGCGAGCTGCTCGATCGGGTAGCCGCGATACAGGAGCACGCCCTGATCGCCGTCGATGTAGGTGATGCGGCTTTCGGTACTCGCCGTCGCCATGAACCCCGGGTCGAAGGTAAAGACGCCGTGGTCCCGGTTGATCGAGCCGATGTCGAGGACATCGGGGCCGATGGTGCCGGAGCGGACCGGCAGTGCGGACTTCTTGCCGGTGGACGGGTCGACGAGTTCGAAGTTCTTGCTGGGCATGCACTCGATCCAGGCTGCGCCCGTCGCGGGCATGCAACGGGGGACCGCGAGGATTCCATGGCGCGCCGCCGGAATCAAGGCGCGCGAGCCGCAACCGCCAACGGGCGGCGCGACTGCCGGACTACTGCACGATCTTGAAGAGCTGGCCGAACTGCGGGACTTTGTCGGGGTAGAGCCCGTTCATCAGCTCGAGCTCCTCGAGTTGATATTTCTCCACCGGTATCTCGCGCGCGTAGTCCGCGAGCGGCGTCTTGCCGTCATATGGCACGACGGCAATGCGGTACGGCTCCGCGAGCGGAAACTCCGAAGGCTTGAGACCGCGCATCGTGCCGATCACCGAGGTGATGACCCCGTCTGCCTCGGGACGCGAATTGACCGACGCCCGGCTTGCGCCAGCGAACACGAACGCACTCGAGTCGCGGTAGAGCACCGTCCAGCGGACCGGCCCCTGGCCATTGTCGAGGGGCGAGCCGCCGCGCGTCACGACGGAGTAGCCCTCCATGCCGTTCGATTCGACTGCCTCACTGAGCGCAATCGATTTTCCCTTCAGCTGCTTGAGCAGAAACTCGCGCGGCGACTGCGTGGGCGGTCGCGGCTCGACCGTGACCTGCATGACGCTGTCCTTGTTGCGCGTGTACGCCAGGATCCGGTCGCGCAGGTTCTCGACGGTCCAGGCACGCGGGAACGCCATCGTGATGCCCATCTGTGCGTGATAGAAGCGGTTGTCGCGCACGATGCCCTGCACGCGACTCGAACCATAGGGCAGGCCATCGAGATTGCGCAGGAAGATATTGCGATTATCGATCCAGCCACCCGGCGGCTCGGTGGTGATGCGCGCGGCGCCCTTCGCTGCCTGCACGGTGCGTGCATCGGGCGCCGGGTGCGAGGAAAACACGCCGTGATAGATCCGTGGCTCACGCCCTTCCTGGCGCGCGCGGGCCATCTCGAAGCGCTCCTGGTCCTTGAACACCTTGAACACCTCGGCCATCGCCTCGGGTCGATACCCCGCCCGGGTCGCAAACACGAGGCCGAGCCGGTCGGCCTCCATTTCGTTTTCGCGCCCGTAGCCCTGCACCCAGGCGCCCGCACCGAGATTGGCGAGTTGGCCGATCGCACCCGAGCCGGTCGCCAGCGTGGCGCCGATCGCGAGGATGTTCGCGAGGATCCCCTGTGTGCGGCGCTTCTGCGGGTGCTTCGCCGTGACGTGCGCAATCTCGTGGCCGAGCACCGTGGCGAGCTCGGCTTCGTTGTCGAGATAGTTCAGGAGGCCGCGGTGGACATAGATGAAACAGCAGCCGGTCGTGAACGCGTTGATCGAGTCATCGTCGAGCACGAAGAACTTGAACTCGGCGTCCGGCCAGTCGCTGTTGCGTGCAACGCGGGTGCCGACCTCGTTGACGTAGTCCTGCAGGGCCTGGTCTTCGTAGAGACCGTAGAACTTCAGGATCTCGACGTGCGCCTTGCGCGAAGACTCGCTCTCGGGATGCTTCTCCGCCGGCGCTGCGCCGGCCTGGAAAGAGGCTGCAGCGAGAAACGCGATCGCGACGACGGTTCGAAGCATGCGGGTCACCGGTGGGAGAGGGGTTCTATATTGCTCCGATCAGGCTTGCGCGTGGCAGTTCCGCGGCGAGGGCGGCGGGCGACGCGCAACGGGTTGCGGGCCAGAGGCGCGGGCTGCGTGGGCAACGCTTCTGGCGCGCCGCGCCTCAGCGCGGCGAGGCGGCGCTCGCGTACTTCTTGCGGAACTTGTCGACGCGGCCGGCCGTGTCAACGATCTTCTGCTTGCCCGTATAGAACGGGTGGCAGCTCGAGCACACCTCGACGTGGAGGTCCTGGCCCAGAGTCGACCGCGTCTTGAACGTGTTCCCGCAGGTGCAGGCCACGTTGATTTCAGCGTAATTCGGGTGCGTGTCGGCTTTCATGGTCGTGCTCGTGGCCGGAAAATGCCCGGCCCAAAAGGGCGCGCAGTGTAGCGGGGCAGGGCGTCCCTCTCAAGTGGCCAGGGAGCGGTTGAGCCGCATCGCGGGCGCCCGGTAGCCGTTCGATGCGCCCTTATCCACAGAAGATGTGGATAACTTTGTGAGTATCCGTCGCCCGGATTTCAAGATTCTGCAGCCAGATCGCATTTCTGCAGTCTTGGTCAAAAAATGACCATGGCATTTCAGGCTATAAAATCAATGTGTTACAAGCATCATATGGAGCTGTTTGGGCGCAATGAGACGTAATGCACTCATTTGTGGTGCCACCCCCTTGCTGCTGTGTATAAAAACGGCGCCCGTTTGACGGAGACGTGCCTAACTCGCTGCACCGGCTCGCGTTTCCGGCATGAATTCGAGCAGCAGCTCGTTCAGGAAGGCGAGCCCCCGTCGTGTCGGTCGGCACTTCAAGGCGGACCGCTCGATCAGGTTGCGTGCCACGAGGCGCTGGATCGTCGGCTCGATCACCACCCAGCCCAGTCCCGTGCGGGCTTCGAACAACGCTGGCACAAAGCCGTCCGTCAGACGCAGCGCGTTCATCATGAACTCGAAGGGTCGCTCGGGCGGCTCGACTTCGCGCAATGCGGGTGCCTGCGCGGCGGTGCTCATGTAGCGGCGCGGCTCGCGCCACCGGGTCGTGCGCGTGATGCGCTGCAAGTCCGCGTCGCCATGCTTGCCGTGCGCGCCGGCACCGATACCAAGATAGTCGCCAAATTCCCAGTAGTTGAGATTGTGGCGACAGCGCCTGCCCTCGCGCGCGTACGCAGACACTTCGTAGCGGCCGTAGCCGTGCGTGGAGAGTCGTTCGAGACAGGCCTCCAGCATCGTGTGCGCGGAGTCATCGTCGGGCAACGCGGGCGGGCGGGCCGCGAACACCGTGCCGGGCTCGAGCGTGAGCTGGTAGTGCGACACGTGCGCCGGCGCGAGCGCGAGTGCCGCCTCGACATCGGCAAGCGCGGCAGCGGGAGTCTGTCCCGGCAACGCATACATCAGGTCGAGGTTGAAGTTGGCGAGCCCCGCAGCGTGCAGTTCTTCCGCCGCGACGCGTGTCTCCTGTGGCGAATGGATGCGACCCAGCGTCTTCAACATCGAAGCGTCGAAGGTCTGTGCACCGAGCGAGACGCGATTGACGCCGGCATCGCGATAGCCCGCGAAGCGGCCACGCTCGATCGTGCCGGGGTTTGCCTCGAGCGTGACCTCGACGTCGGGCGCGAAGCCGAACAGCCCGCGCGCGCGCGCGAGCACACGCGCGATCGATTCCGGCGGGAAGAGGCTCGGCGTGCCGCCGCCGAAGAACACGCTCACGATCGGCCGCCCGGCGACGAGCGGGGCTTGCGCCTCGAGGTCGGCCTCGAGCGCGGCGACGTAGCGCGCGGCGGGCAACTCGCCCTGCAAGGCGTGGGAATTGAAATCGCAGTAGGGGCACTTGCTCACGCACCACGGGAAATGCACGTAAAGCGCGAGCGGCGGGGCGGTCATCGTGGCCACTGTGCCACGAGCGCCCGCAACGCAGCGCCACGGTGGCTGCGTGCATTCTTGTCGGCGGGTGTCAGTTCAGCAGCTGTCCCCACAACGTCGAATGGTTCAAACAGCGGGTCGAAGCCGAATCCACCGGAGCCTCGGGGTGCGAGTGCGATGCGTCCTTCCCAGACGCCTTCACCGACGAGTGGGCAGGGATCATCTGTTGCGCGCACAAATGCAATGATCGCGCGAAACCGCGCGCGGCGTTTCTCTGGCGGAACGCCGGCCATAACTTCCAGCACTTTCGCG
>CAUJHX010000110.1 GCA_963204795.1 Pseudomonadota bacterium
CCGCCAAACGGCAGAAAGAAGATGCGCGCGACGGACAGGTCAGGAGCAAGCTGCACCGCCGTGATCGTGACGCTGCCGACGCGCGGGTCTCTGACCTCGCGCGCGACGAGTGTCGACAGCACGCGCTGCACCTCGCCCTCGATGCGCTCGCGGCGTGCACTGCCGGCCATGGTTCACGCGCCCATCACTGGATGGAGCGCGCCACCTCGACCCGGGAGAAGCATTCGATCTGATCGCCCACGCGCACATCCTGGTAGTTCTTCACGCCGATGCCGCACTCGGTACCGGCACGCACTTCGCCCGCGTCGTCCTTGAAGCGCTTCAACGACTCGAGGGCACCCTCGAAGATCACGACGTTGTCGCGCAGCACGCGGATCGGATTGTTGCGCTTCACGAAGCCTTCGGTCACGAGGCAGCCCGCAACCACGCCGAACTTGCTGGAGCGGAACACCTCGCGCACCTCGGCCACACCAACGATCTGCTCCTTGATTTCCGGCGCGAGCAGGCCCGACATCATCTGCTTCACGTGGTCGATGGCCTCGTAAATGATGCTGTAGTAGCGCACTTCGCAGCCAGTATCCTTGAGCGCATCACGGGCCGCGGCGTCCGCGCGTACGTTGAAGCCGATGATCTGCGCACGCGCCGCGGCCGCAAGTTGCACGTCGGAGGCCGTGATGCCGCCCACGCCGCTGGCGACGACATTGACCTTGACCTCATCGGTCGAGAGCTTCGTCAGTGCATCCCGCAGCGCCTCGGCGCTGCCCTGCACGTCGGTCTTGAGCACGATCGCGATCGTGCCTGCCTTGTCCCCGCCCATCTGCGAGAAGACGTCTTCGGCGCGCGTCGCCTGGCGCGCGAGCTTGACGTCGCGAAACTTGCCCTGGCGATAGAGTGCGACTTCGCGCGCCTTGCGCTCGCTTTCCACCGCGAGCACTTCGTCACCGGCGTTGGGTGCGCCCGAAAGGCCCAGCACCACGACCGGCATTGAAGGGCCGGCCTCGTTGACCGTCTTGCCGTTCTCGTCGAGCATGGCGCGGACGCGGCCGAACTCCTGCCCGGCGATGATCGGGTCGCCCGTTTTCAGAATGCCTTTCTTGACGAGCACGGTCGCAACGGCGCCCCGGCCCTTCTCGATCGCGGACTCGATCACGACACCGGCGGCAAGGCCGGTGTGTGGCGCCTTCAACTCGAGCACCTCGGACTGCAGCAGAATCGCGTCGAGCAGCGCATCGATACCGGTGCCGGCGCGCGCCGAGACATTCACGAACATGTTCTGTCCGCCCCAGTCCTCGGGAATGACTTCATGCTTGGCAAGTTCAGTGCGCACCCGGTCCGGATCCGCATCGCTCTTGTCGATCTTGTTGACCGCGACGACGATCGGCACCCCGGCCGCGCGTGCGTGCTGGATTGCCTCGATCGTCTGCGGCATTACTCCGTCGTCCGCAGCGACTACGAGCACGACAACGTCGGTCGCCTTCGCCCCGCGCGCACGCATTGCGGTGAAGGCCGCGTGACCCGGTGTGTCGAGGAAGGTGACCACACCCTTGTCCGTCTCGACGTGATAGGCGCCGATGTGCTGTGTGATCCCGCCTGCCTCGCCCACGGCCACCTTCGTGCGACGGATGTAGTCGAGTAACGATGTCTTGCCGTGGTCGACGTGACCCATCACCGTGACGACCGGTGGACGTGGCTGCGCGTCTTCGGGTGCCGCTGCGGCGCCCTGCAGGTCGGCGTCGACCTGATCATCCTTCTGCGCGCGCGCGGTATGACCCATTTCCTCGACTACGAGGATGGCGGTGTCCTGGTCGATCGGCTGGTTGATCGTCGCCATGACCCCCATGTTCATCATGACCTTGATGACTTCGTTCGCCTTGACGGCCATCTTCTGGGCGAGCTCTGCCACCGTGATCGTTTCGCCGACAGTCACGTCGCGTTTGACCGGCGCAGTCGGCATCTCGAAGCCGTGACGCGCGGACTCGCCGGTCGCGACCGACTGGCGCGAACGCGCGGGAGCCATGCGCTTGCGCTTCTTCAGGCGCGAAGTGGCATCCCCGGTGACGTGCAGCTGGTCGCGTCCATAGCGGGTCGGCTGCCCATGGCCCTGCGAGGTGTGCGAGCCACGTTCCGCCTTCGGGGGCGGTGGCGGCGCAACCGGCACCTCGGGCTGGAGCTTGCGCTGTCGTTCCTGCTCGGCCTCGACACGCGCCTGCTCCTCCGCGGCCCGGCGCGCATCTTCGAGCGCACGCTTGCGACCCTGCTCCTCCTCGATGCGACGGCGATTCTCCGCCTCGATCTGCTCGTGCTCGATCCGCGCGGCCTCGGCGCGCACCTGCTCGAGGCGCACGGATTCGTCGGCCTCGCGTTTCCTGCTGTCGAGCTCCTCCTGCTGCTGGCGCGCCTGCTCCTGCAATACGTCGCGCTTGATATAGGTCGCCTTGCGGCGCACCTCGACGTTCACGGTGCGTGCGCGACCCTGCACGCTCGCGAGCTTCAGCTCGCTCTGCGTCTTCCTCTTCAGCGTGATCTTGCGCGGTGCGCTGCCGCCGTCGCTTTCCTGCCCGTGGCTGCGGCGCAGGTGCGTCAGCAGCTCGAGCTTCGCCTCATCGCTGATCCGGGCGTCGGGCCCCGACACCTGGATGCCGGCCTGATCGAGCTGCACGAGCAGTCGATCGACGGGCACCTTGAGGACTTCCGCGAACTGGGTAACGGTCACTTCTGCCATGGGTTGTTCCCTTCCTTCAGCGACCGGCCTCGAACCAGTGTTCGCGCGCCTTCATGATGAGCCTGCCCGCCTCTTCCGACGACAGCCCGTCGATGTCGAGAATGTCATCGACCGCCTGATCGGCGAGATCTTCGCGCGTGCGTACACCGCGCCGTGCCAGCGCCAGCGCAAGATCCGGCTGCATGCCCTCGAGCAGCAACAGATCCTCGGCGGGCATGTGCTGGTCGAGCGACTCTTCCGAGGCGATCGCCTGTGTCAGAAGCACGTCGCGTGCGCGGTTGCGCAGCTCGCCGATCATGCTTTCATCGAATTCCTCGATCGAGGCGATTTCCGCCTGCGGCACGTAGGCGATCTCCTCGACCGAGGAGAAACCCTCCTGCACCAGGATCGTCGCAACATCCTCATCGACGTCGAGCTGCTTCATGAAATTCTCGACGAGTACGCGCGCTTCCGACTCGCTCTTCGCCTCGGCATCCGACTGGGTCATGACATTGAGGTCCCAGCCGGTCAGCTGGCTCGCGAGACGGATGTTCTGGCCGCCGCGGCCGATCGCCTGCGACAGCTTGTCCTCGGCGACCGCGATATCCATGCTGTGCGCATCCTCGTCCATCACGATCGACAGCACTTCAGCCGGCGACATTGCATTGATGACGAATTGCGCGGAGTTGTCGTTGAACGGAATGATGTCGACGCGCTCGCCGGCGATCTCGTTCGACACTGCCTGCACGCGCGAACCGCGCATGCCGACGCAGGCGCCGACGGGATCGATGCGCGGATCGTTGCTGCGCACGGCAATCTTGGCGCGCACACCCGCGTCGCGGGCTGCGCCGAGGATCTGGATCAGGCCCTGACCCACTTCGGGCACCTCCAGCTTGAACAGCTCGATCAGGAACTCCGGCGCGGTGCGCGACATGAAAAGCTGCGGGCCGCGCGGCTCGGGGCGCACTTCCTTCAGCCACGCCTTGATGCGGTCCTGCGGCTTCACCTGTTCGCGCGGGATCATGTCGCTGCGCGGTACAAAGCCCTCGGCATTGCCGCCGAGATCGATGAAAATACCGTTCCTGTCGACCCGCTTGACGACGCCGGAGAGCAACGAGTTCACGCGGTCCTTGTACTGGTCGATCACCTGCGCACGCTCGGCCTCGCGCACCTTCTGCACGATGACCTGCTTCGCCTGCTGGGCCGCGATGCGACCGAACGCCACCGACTCCATCGGCTGCTCGACAAAACCACCGACTTCGGCTTTCGCGTCGACGTCGAGCGCATCCTCGAGCCGCAATTCGCGGTCCGGCACCTCGAGCTCCGTGGAGTCGTCAGCGAACACTTTCCAGCGGCGAAACGTGTCGTAATCGCCCGTCCTGCGATCGATGGCGACGCGCGCGTCCCATTCCTCGCCGTGCTTCTTGCGCGTCGCCGCAGCCAGCGCCGCTTCGAGCGCCTCGAAGATCACTTCCTTGTCGACGCCCTTCTCGTTCGAGACGGCATCGACGACCATCAGAATTTCCTTGTTCATCCCGACTCCTCCAGCACACCGCGCCGCGCTAAAGCGGCGCGAGACGCGCGCGGTCAATCGCCGCGAAATCCACCGTCACATTCCCGCCATCGACCTCGAGTTCGATCCCGCGATCCGACACCGACACGAGATCACCCGTGTAGCGGCGCCGCCCGTCGCGCGGCACGATGAGTTCCACCTTCAC
>CAUJHX010000111.1 GCA_963204795.1 Pseudomonadota bacterium
ACAATGCGCTCGCAGGCCGGGCGGGAGATCTGTTCGAGCGCGCACTCGCACTCGACCCGACGGCCGGCAAGGCCTTGTTCTTCGGCGCGGTAGCGGCCATGCGCCGTGGCGAGTTGCCAGTGGCTCGAGAGCGCTTTGCGAGGCTGCTCACACTGAACCCGCCCGACGAGGTGCGGCCCCTGATCGAACAGCAGGTCGCGGCGCTCGACCGGGCCATCGCCGGTGCCGGCAGTGCAACCGCTGGACAGGCCGCAGCGACTGGACGGGTGGCAGCGGCCGCTGTTCGCGTAAAGGTGAGCCTCGCGCCAAAGCTTGCGGCGGGAACCCCCAATGGCGCTCCGCTCTTCGTGTTCGTGCGTGACCCTGCTTCGCCCGGGCCACCACTCGCAGTCAAGCGCGTCGTCGCGAAGTTTCCTCTCGAGGTCGAACTGACGGCTGCCGATGCGATGATGCCGAGCCGTGCGATCACGGCAGGCCAGCGTGTGCTCGTCGTCGCACGAATATCACAATCAGGACAGGCAGAGGCCGCGAGCGGCGATCCGTTCGGCGAAGTCAGTTATGATGTCGGCCGGGATGCTGCGCGGGAGATCCTGATCGATCGCGTGACACCCTGATCGGCCGAATCATGAGTGCAAGCCTGACACTCGATTTCGCGACCTCGCCGGGCATCTGGCTCAGCTACTCGCGCATCGTCTCCTCGCGCAAGCCCGCCACGATGCGCGCGGGCGAAACCGCACCCCGGATCGAGGCCACGCTTGCAGCCGTCCGGCCCGAGCCGGAGCATCTCGCGCGCTATGCCGCGCTCTGCGAAGGGCCTCGTACCGACGTCGTGCCGATCGCCTATCCCCACATGCTGGCGAGCGGCATGCATCTCGCCATGCTGTCTTCTCCGGCTTTTCCGATCAGTGTTCTCGGACTGGTGCACGTCAACAATCGCATCATCCGTGAGCGCATACAGGACGCAGCGGAACCCATCGCGCTGCGCAGCTGGCTGGAAGGACATCGTGACACGGAGCGCGGCCAGGAATTCGACCTCGAAACCGAGGGCCTCGCTGGCCAGGAGGTGATCTGGCGCGAAACCTCCACGTTTCTGGCGAGGCGGCGCGGCAGGCCTGCTTCCAGGTCGATCGCGGACAAGACCCGCGAGAGCCGGTTCGACAAGGCTGCCGTGGCATCCACCAGCTTTGCGGTTCCGGCGGGTCTCGGGCGCCGCTATGCGAGTGTTTCGGGAGATTACAACCCCATCCATCTTGCGGACGTCACGGCGCGACCCTTTGGCTTCAGGAAAGCGATCGCCCACGGCATGTGGTCACTCGCCCGCTGTGCAGCGGAACTCGGTGAAGCGGGCATGACGGGGCAGACGACGCTCGACATCGCATTCAGGCTGCCCGTGTACCTGCCGGCCTGGGTGACCCTGGAAAGCCGCGCCGCCGCGGGCACCGTCGATTTTGCACTGAAGGATTCATCGGGCAACAGGCTCTACCTGACCGGGGAATTGCGGACCGCCACGGCATGAGCGACTTGCCGGTTCGCCGGCTCGTGCACGGACGCGCTACCGTGGATCTGCGTGCCATCGCGCGCTTTGCCGCCCCGCTCATGGCGACGAACGCCATCCAGGCGCTGCTCAACCTGACCGACACCTGGTTCATCGGACGCCTGTCCACCGATGCACTCGCGGCCATGAGCGCGATCTACTGGGTCATGACCTGCGCGATTCTCGTGCTCGGCGGTGTCGGCTTCGCCGTGCAGACGTTCGTCGCTCAGGCCTTCGGATCGCGGCGGCGGGCACGTGCCTCGCAGGCCGCGTGGTCGGGTCTCTGGTCGACGGTGGCGACCTGGCCGGCCTTCCTGCTGCTTGCGTGGGCAGGCCCGTCCCTGCTCGCTCCCTTCCACCTGGCGCCAGCCATCGAACGGCTCGCCCTCGACTACTGGGAGCCGCGCATGTGGGGCGCCCCGCTCGGACTCGCCACCTGGGCATTGACCGGATTCTTCACCGGCGTTGGTGCGACGCGCACCACCTTTGCGGTTGCCGGAATCACCGTGCTCGCGAACGTGCCTGCGAACCAGTACTTCATGTTCGGACTCGACCTCGGCATGGCGGGCGCGGCCTGGGGCACGAACGCCGCACAGGCGATCGGCCTGGCGCTTGCGCTGTGGATCGTGCTGTCACCACGCTACGCGGGTGCCTTCCGCTCGCGACTCACATGGCGGCCGAATCCCGGCCAGATCCACCGTCAGCTGAAGGTCGGCCTGCCAGTCGGCGTGATGTTCGGCGCCGACGTGCTCGGTGTCGCGCTATTCCAGCTGATGATCGCGCAGACGGGCAGCAGCGCGGCCGCGGCGACCCAGGTCGTCATCATGCTGACATCGCTCGCCTATCTGCCTGCGATCGGCATCGCATCGGCCGGCACGACTTTTGTCGGCCAGTCGATCGGCGCAGGCGATCGCGACTGGGCGCGGCGAGTCGGCAGCACCGTGATCGCGATCTGCTTCTGCTACATGGCCTGCATGGCTTTGCTGATCCTTGCAGGCGGGCGCTGGTTGCTGCCGCTGTTCGTGCCGCCGGTCGATGCCGAAGCGCGTGCTGCGATCGCGGTCGGACTCCTGGTCCTGTGGCCCGCTGCCACATATCAGGCTTTCGACGGACTCTACTTCGGCTCGGCATCCGCGCTGCGCGGCGCCGGTGATACCCATGTCCCCGCGATCACGGCGCTCGCGCTGTCATGGTGCTTCTTCGTGCCACTCTCGCACACGCTCGTATTCGCTCCCGGAGAAGGCTGGCTGGATGGTCTGCCGCAGGCCGGCCTCGGCGCACTCGGCGGCTGGCTCGCGCTGATGAGCTACGCGATGCTGCTCGGGCTCAGCATGCTCGTCCGCTGGCGATCCGGGCGATGGCGCACGATCACGCTCGCGCGCGGAAGCTGAGCAAGGCGAGGAAGCCTCCCAGCATGCCGCCGATGTGCGCGAAGTGGGCGACTCCCGGCTGGGCACCCGTCAGGCCCATCGTCAGCTCGATGACTCCGTAGAGCGTGACGAAGAGCCACGCCGGCATCGGGATGGGCGGGAAAATCAGCATCAGCCTGCGACGCGGGAAGAGTACCGCGTAGGCGAGCAGCAGGCCGAACACGCCACCGGAGGCGCCGACCGTCGGGTACAGGCCGCCGCTCATGCCCGCGACGATGAGCTGCGCAATCGCCGCGAACACGATGCTCGAGAGGTAGAGGAACACATACCGCCGCGCACCCCAGTAGCGCTCGAGTTCGCTGCCGAACATGTAGACCGCGAACATGTTGAAGAAGACGTGCATCGGACTGCCGTGCAGGAACGCATAGGTGACGATCTGCCACGGCCGGAAGAAAGGACCGATCGGCCACAATGCGAACGCCATGAACGCCGGCTCGGCAACCGTCTGCAGCAGATAGATCGCGACGGTGACGATGAGGATCGTGCGGGTTACGGGCGCCATCCGAGTACTCCTAGCAGGACGAAAAAGCCGATCACATACGCCAGGGCGACGAACCACCCGTGCCGCAACCATGCGCCCACCGACCGCGCCTGCGGAAAGCGGTTCGAGATTGCCACCCCCGCCGAGGAGCCAAACCAGATCATTGATCCACCGAAACCGACCGCATAGGCGAGCACGCCCCAGTCATACCCTCCCTGTTCGAGCGCAAGCTTGGTGAGAGGAATATTGTCGAACACGGACGACACAAAGCCGATCCCGAGGGCGCTCTGCCATGTCGGGGCCGGCAACTCCTCCACCGGCATCATCGATGCGCAGGCGACCAGCGTGAGAAGGAAGAGACTGCCTTTCGCCGTCCCCGGCAGCAGATGCCAGGCGGGGCGTCGCCACGCGGCAGTCGCCAGCAGCATGAACCAGACAGCGGCACCGAGAAACGGAAATCGCTCGGCGACTTCCGGGTGGCGCAGGTTGACGTAGAGATTCGTCACGATCGCGGCGGCGAGGATCAGCGCGACGACCGTGCCGCGAGCCCAGTCGATCTCGAGCGCCGCAGGCGGATCGCGGCGAATGGGCTCGTAGCGCTGCTGTACCCGGGCCGCCGGGATGGCAAAAACTAGAAACGCCGCGCCTGCCGCCACATAGGCGTGCAACACATCGATCGCTGGCACGCCTTCGATCCACATCATGGTCGTCGTCGTGTCGCCGATCACGCTGCCCGAGCCACCCGCATTCGATGCTGCGACGATCGCCGCGAGATAGCCGATGTGGACCCGCTCGCGATACACCATCGCAGCCATCGAACCGCCGATGATGGCCGCGGCGATGTTGTCGAGAAAGCCCGACAGCACGAACACGATGGCGAGGAGGGCGACACCGCCTTTCCAGTCGTCCGGCAGAAGGGCGGGCAGTGCATCCGGAATGCGACTGTCCTCGAAATGGCGGGCGAGAAGCGCAAAACCCATCAGCAACGCGAACAGGTTCACGAAGATCACCCATTCGGTCGCGAAATGTGCACCGAGGCCGGCAAGCCCCGGGCCTGTGTCAAAGCCCGTGGCCGCAAGCTTGTAGAGCGTGATGGCGACGAGCCCGCCGAGTGCCACTTCGAGAGTGCGGTGGTGGAATACCGCGACGCCGGCGAGCGTCAGCGCGAACAATACGAACTCCATGCATAATGATGGCATGAGAGCGCTCGTGAAAGCGAAGGCCGAACCCGGCATCTGGATGCAGGATGTCCCGGAACCCGCGATCGGCCACAACGATGTCCTGATCCGCATGCAGAAGACCGCGATCTGCGGCACCGACATGCACATCTACAAGTGGGACGACTGGGCGCGCCGCACGATCAGGGTGCCGATGGCAGTCGGGCACGAGTACTGCGGTGAAATTGTTGCACTGGGCAGTGAAGTACGCGGGTTCTCGATCGGCGACCGTGTTTCGGGCGAGGGCCACCTGACCTGCGGCTACTGCCGCAACTGCCGCGCAGGGCGGCGCCATCTCTGTCGCAACACGGTCGGCGTCGGCGTCAATCGCCCGGGCTGTTTCGCCGAGTACATGTCGCTGCCGGCCGTGAACGTGTTCAAACTGCCCGACGCGATCGACGACGAGATCGCCTCGATTCTCGATCCGTTCGGCAATGCGACGCATACTGCGCTGTCGTTCGGTGTCGTCGGCGAGGACGTGCTGATCACGGGAGCCGGGCCCATCGGCATCATGGCGGTCGCGATCGCCCGTTTCGCGGGTGCGCGGCACATCGTCGTCACCGACGTCAACGATTATCGCCTCGCGCTGGCGCAGCGTCTCGGCGCATCGCGCATTGTCAACGTCGCGCGCGATCCGCTCGACGGGGCGATGCAGTCCCTCGGCATGGCAGAAGGCTTCGACATCGGCATGGAGATGTCGGGCAACCCGGTGGCATTTCGCGACATGCTGCGCACGATGCATCACGGCGGCAGCATCGCGATGCTGGGCATCATGCCGGATGGCACCGGCATCGACTGGGACCAGGTGATCTTCAAGGGGCTGATGCTGAAGGGCGTGTACGGCCGGGAGATGTTCGAAACATGGTACAAGATGGCGAGCATGCTGCAGAGCGGCCTCGACATCCGCCCGGTCATCACGCACCGGCTGCCGATCGCCGATTTTGCTGAGGGCTTCCGGATCATGGGCTCGGGCCAGTCGGGGAAAGTGATCCTCGACTGGGCCGCATAGGCCTTCCTCCCGAAATTGGCCACCGCGCCGGACCGCCGGACTCGTGCCACAATGACCGGGCGCTCCCATTGGCGCCGAAGGAGAACTGAATGCAAATGTTTTCAAGGAACGCTGTGCTCGGTGGCAGCCTGTGCGCGATATGGCTGGTCGCGGCATCCGCCGAACCGGTCACTTACCGGATGGACCCGAACCATACGCACCCGAGCTTCGAGGCCGACCACATGGGCGGCCTTTCTACCTGGCGCGGCAAGTTCAACAAGTCTTCCGGAACGGTCGTGATGGACCAGGCCGCGAAGACCGGGACTGTCGAAGTGACGATCGACGTGGGATCGATCGACTTCGGCAATGACGAGCTCAACGAGCACGCCAGGGGGCCCGACATGTTCGATGTCGCGAAGTACCCGACCGCCGTCTACCAGGGCAAGCTCACTGACTTCGAAGACGGCAAACCCGGCAAGGTCGTGGGCACGTTGACGTTGCACGGCGTGACGAAGCCGCTGACGCTCGAGATCGACGAGTTCCTCTGCAAACCGAACCCGATGTCGAAGAAGGAAACCTGCGGCGCCGATGCGTCGGCTGAGTTCAACCGCAGCGATTTCGGCGTCAGTTACGGCAAGGCATTCGGATTCAAACAGGAAGTCGAACTGCAGATCCAGGTCGAGGCGGTTCGCGAGAACTGACGGATAGCCGAGCCTCGATGCTGGCTGCGCGCCCAGTGTCGCGTAATGGCGCGACACTGGGCGCAATTCGACAGCCATCCTTTATCTATCAGTTGACATAATATACATTATGCGAAGTGAAGCAGCGATGTTTCACTTGGCATACCAAACATAATATCTAGACGTTAGCCGATTCCCGCATCCGATAATGCGAGATATGGTTGACGCTATCCAGATTCGGCATTACGATTGGCACCACTGATCCGTCACTTCGGTTATGGGTGTCCAAACCCCGGCGGCCACTTCAAATTCCCCCACCCGTGGCCGGGTCAAAATCCCCCACCTGAGCGCGGCGGGATCGGTGGGTGTTTACGCGGTGTGAGCGCGGTTGGCAACACGAGCAGCGGCTTCCTTGAGGCGCCAGCTCTTGC
>CAUJHX010000112.1 GCA_963204795.1 Pseudomonadota bacterium
ATACAGGCACAGCTTGAATTGCTGATCGACGATGCAGCAGAGCCGTCGCAGCAGGAGAGGCTCCGGTTGATCCTTGACGGCGCGCGCCGACTCTCGCACACGACACAGCAGTTGCTGGCGCTCGCACGCTCGGATGAGACCGCGGTACTCGATCGGAAGTTCGAAGAGGTCGACCTCGCGACCGTGGTCACGACCGTCGTCACTGAACGAATCACATCGGCTTTTGCGAAGGGCATCGACTTCGGCGCAGACATCGAACCTGCTAACATATCCGGCGTGCCGTGGCTCCTTGCTGAAGCGGTTGGCAATCTCGCCGACAACGCCCTCACCTACACTCCTGCGGGCGGACGCGTCACGGTTCGGTGTGGCCACGATCCCGCGCCTTTCCTGCTGGTCTCCGATACCGGCTCCGGCATTCCGCCGGGCGATCGGGAGCGTGTTCTCGACCGCTTTTATCGAGGCGGCAATGCGCAGGGTGACGGAAGCGGACTGGGACTTGCCATCGTGCAGGAGGTGGCGCAACTGCATGGCGCGACGCTATCGATCGACGCAGGGCCCGACGGGGAAGGCACGATCGTGAAGCTCCGGTTTTCCGATCCCGAGGCGGGGAAAGCCGTTTGATTGCGATCGTCGAGGCGGCGCGGGCGGGATTGCTGCGCCGCGAGCACTGGCCCCGCAATCTCGTCGCGGGTCTCGTCGTCGGCATCGTCGCCCTGCCACTTGCCATGGCGTTCGCGATGGCATCCGGCGTGAAGCCCGAACAGGGCATCTACACGGCGATCGTCGCGGGTCTTGCCGTTTCACTCTTCGGCGGCAGCCGCATCCAGGTTGCCGGGCCGACCGGTGCATTCGTCGTCATTCTCGCCGCAGTCGTGGCCGACCACGGAGTCGCTGGACTGCTGCTCGCCACCTGCATGGCCGGTGTCATCCTCGTATTGCTCGGCACCGCGCGCTTCGGCGGCGTGCTGCGTTACATACCCGACCCCGTCGTCGCCGGCTTCACGGCGGGAATCGGTGTCGTGATCTGGGTCGGACAGTGGAAGGATTTCTTCGGTCTGCCCGCGCCCGCAGGAACGCACTTTCACGAGAAACTGTTGCACCTGCTGCAATCGCTGCCGCAACTGCACCCGGCCACCACGATGCTCGCGGCGCTGAGTCTCGTGCTCGCGATCTTTGCCCCGCGCATTCCCGGCCTGACTCGTGTCCCCGGCCCGCTCGTCGCGATGGTCGTGGCGACGGTGTTGCAGACGATCTTCGGGTTCGAGCACGTCGCGACGATCGAGAGCGCATTCGGCGGTATCCCCCGCGGGCTGCCGCACTTTGCGCTGCCCGACCTGACGTTCAGTCGCCTGGTGACACTGGTTCCGGCCGCCTTCACGATCGCGATGCTGGGTGCCATCGAATCACTCCTGTCGGCGACGGTCGCCGACGGCATGGCCGGCACGCGCCACGATTCGAACCAGGAATTGATCGGCCAGGGCGTCGCCAATATCGTCGCGCCGCTCTTCGGCGGAATTGCAGCCACCGGCGCGATCGCGCGCACCGCAACCAATTTCCGCAACGGGGCCACGAGCCCGCTCGCGGGCGTGGTCCATGCGCTGACTCTGCTGGCCATCCTCCTACTCCTCGCACCACTCGCCGGCGAGGTGCCGCTCGCTGCGCTCGCCGCGATCCTGTTCCTCGTCGCCTGGAACATGAGCCAGGTGCGACACTTCGCGCGCCTCGTACGCACGGCGCCACGGCCGGATGTCGCCATCCTGCTGATCACCTTCCTGCTCACCGTGCTCGTGGATCTCGTCGTTGCGGTCAACGTCGGGGTGATCCTGGCGATGCTGCTGTTCCTGCGCCGCATGTCGAACTCGGTGGAAGTACTGCGGATCGACGAGCGCGAGCTGCGCACGGAACTGCAGGGCACGGGGCGCGAGAGCGTGCCGTCCGACGTGATCGTCTATTCGATCGAAGGGCCTTTCTTCTTCGGCGCAGTGGAAAGCCTCGAACGGACGCTCGCGCGCACACACAGCGACCCCCGCTGTATCGTGATCCGCCTCGGACATGTGCCCTTCATGGATGTGACCGGCATTCAGGCGCTCGAGGAGGCAACACAGAATCTCGAGCGCCGTGGGGTGCGTGTGCTCTTCTGCGATGCCCGCGCCAATGTATTGCTCAAGCTCGCCCGGTCCGGGCTCGTGGGCAAGCATGTAACGCCGTCGCGCTACTACCGCGACCTCCACGAGGCTCTGATAGCCTGCGAAACGGCGAATACTCCCAAGTCCACTTGAAAGGCCACGGCTCAATGCATTCCTCCCTTGCCAACCTCGAGTTCACGCCGGAGGAGATGCGCCGCATGGGCGAGGCGGTCATGCACCGCCTGGTCGAACATCTCGCGACGATCGGCGCACAGCCGGTGCGCGGCGATGTCGATGCAGCGGGGCTCTGCCGGGCCCTGCGCGAACCACCACCCGAACTCGGCTCCACGCTCGAACCGCTGCTCGACTCACTGTTCGATGAGTGGATTCCGCGTACGTTCAATACGGCGAGCCCCGGCTATCTCGCCTACATCCCGGGTGGAGGCGTGTTCCCCGGCGCACTCGCCGACCTGATCGCCGCGGGAGTCAATCGCTACACCGGCGTATGGCTGACGGCGCCCGCGCTCGTGCAGCTCGAAGCGAACGCGCTCGACTGGCTGCGCGAGTGGATGCAGTTTCCGCCGACCGCACGCGGCCTCTTCACCACCGGTGGTTCGATGGCGAACTTCGCCGCAATCGTCTGCGCACGCGAGCGCAAGCTCGGCACGGAGCTGCGCCGTGGCACGCTGTACATCTCGAGTGAAACGCACCACTCGGTAGCGAAGTCCGCCCGCCTCGCGGGTATCCTGCCGGACCGGGTGCGCGCCATTCCCGTGGACGCGGCCTTTCGCATGCGCGTCGATCGACTCGCCGGTGCAATCGCGAGCGATCGCGCGGCGGGCCTCATGCCCTTCCTCGTCGTCTCGTCGGCCGGCACCACCAACACCGGCGCCGTGGACCCGCTGCGCGAGATCGGTGCGCTCTGCAGGCAGGAAGGGTTGTGGCACCACATCGACGGCGCGTACGGGGCGAGTTTCCACCTGTGCCCTGAACTGCGTCCGCTGCTCGCGGGGCTGCCGGAAGCCGACTCGCTCACGCTCGATCCGCACAAAGGCCTTTTCATTCCCTACGGCACTGGCGCCGTGCTCGTGCGGGATGGCGAAGCGCTGCGGGCTGCGCATTCGGAGACGGCGAGCTACATGCCGGAGGATCGCGCCGGCACGGAGTTCTACGATCCGCACCAGTTCGGACCCGATCTGTCGCGCAATTTTCGCGGGCTGCCTGTCTGGTTGGC
>CAUJHX010000113.1 GCA_963204795.1 Pseudomonadota bacterium
TGGCTCGGCGAGCATCATGGCGAGGCCTGGGCGCGCTACGCGGCTGCGACGCGTCGCTGGTGGCCGGATTTTTCGCAGTGGTCGCTGCCCCCTTCCACACCCGTGAATCCCGCGATCCTGTGGAAGGCCTTCGTCGACGCGGGCGCCTTCTTCCTGCTCTACGCGCTCATGCTCGCAGCCATCGCGCTGCGCGAAGCGGGTGTGCTGCCCACCCTTGCAGTCCTGCCGTGACCGGTCCTGCCGGCACGGAACTCGAGCTCAAGCGCGACCACTTCGGCGCCGTGTTTCTCGTGCTCGACGCGACGGGTCAGCCGCTGCACGTGTGCCGCGACACGCGTCTTGCGCGCGCGTGGGCCGCGCCACTCGCGCGCGTGCTGGCGCGCAGGGAGGCGCGTGCGCTCACGCGCCTGGCCGGAGTCGATGCGGTGCCACGTCTCATCGGATACCGCGCCGGTGTACTGACCCGCACCTGGATCGATGGCGCTCCGATGCAGCGTGCGCGACCCACCGACCCGGCTTACTACCGTGCAGCTCTGCACCTGCTGCGGCGGTTGCATGCGCAGCGGGTTGCCCACAATGACCTCGCCAAGGAACCGAACTGGCTCGTGACGTCCGCCGGCACGCCGGCGCTCGTCGATTTTCAGCTCGCCTGCGCCGCACGCACACGCGGCCGCCTCTTTCGCGCCCTTGCCTACGATGACTTGCGGCATCTCCTGAAGCACAAGCGCAGCTACCTGCCGGCCCGGCTCACCGTGCGCGAGAAAGGCATTCTCGCCAACCCCTCCCTGCTGTCACGTTTGTGGATGCGCACCGGCAAGCGGGTTTACCTCCTCATCACCCGCCGTGTCCTGCACTGGTCCGACCGCGAGGGCGCGGGCGACCGGCGGTTCTGATACGCTTCGCGCCCGATGGGCATTTCACAACCGCACAATCTCCGGGGCAATCCCGACAGTCGCAACCAGCGGCCCTACGGCCTGCGTGTGAGCCTGCGCGCCGACGATCCGTTCAGGAAGCTGCTCGGCCAGGACTGGAGCCGGACGCACTGGTACCCGAGCACCACGGAGCGCGATGCAGCGCTCGTGGAAATGAGCCGCAAGCATGAGTACTCGCGCCCGGGCGACACGCCGGCGCTGCGTTTCGAGAAAGTGGAAAAGCTCGCGGAGAGCCGCGGACTCTAGAAGGAACGGCCGAGCGACAGGAAGTACGCCATGTCGCCCGAGTCGTCGTAGCCGGCACCGAAATAGAGCGGACCGAGCCAGCTGTTCACGCCGAAGAACACGCTGAAGTCGTTGCGTGCCGAGTCAAAGCCGATGTCGCGGCGCTCGTCCCACACATTGCCCACTTCGTAGGCGAGGCCGATGTAAGTCGGCAGGTCGAGTATGCCGGTGCCGCTGCGACCAATCTGTCGATAGTAGATCGCGCGCGCAATCGCGAAATGCCGTCCCGCGATCTCGCCGGGAGCAAGCCCGGAAAGGTTCAGAAAGCCGCCGAGCGGAAAGAGATTGCGCACGTCCCCCGGCCCGGCGTCGAGGTTGGTGCCCATGCTCGCCCACAGTATGCCGCGATGGCGGCCGCGCGATCGCGCGAACTGCCAGTCGATCGTCACCAGATCCGCAGCGGAATCCCCCCCCGTCAGATCGTGCTCGCCGGTCCAGTCGAGGAAGAACGACGCGCCCCGGCGCGGGAAGCCCACGTCATCGAGCCCGTCGTAGGCAATGCGCGCGTAAAACTGGCGCACGTCGAAGGTATCCGATGGCAGCGTCGGGTCACCGAGCCGCACGCGCGATTCACCATCCTCGCGGTGCACGCCTGCACGAATCTCGAAAGCGGAGCCGAACTCGCGCCCGATATCGAGCCCGAAGCGCGTGCCCTTGACGCGATACTCGGCAAGACGCCGCCCCGCATCATCGAACAGCGCGACGTTGCGCGCCTCGTACTTTGCCTGCGGCAGGGCAAACCAGCGTTGACGGTAGGAAAAGGGCAGGTACACCTCGGTCGCAATGCGCGGCGACTCCCCCACCTGCAGATCCCAGGTCCACTCGCCACCGAGCTGGTTCATCTCCGCGAGCACGAAGCGCGCCCGTGCGTTGTACGCGGAGTTGCCTTCGAAGTCGTCGCTGAGACTCAGGCCGAAGCGCATGTAGTTCGGACCCCAGGAGTTGCGCTTCGCGGTGACTTCGAGCCCCTGCCGACCATCTGCGTCTTTCACCACCTGATAGTCGAGCGTCTCGAGATTGCCGAGCCCGTAGAGCCCGGTGATGCGTGCGCCGACCGCCTCACCGTCGAGCGGGTGACCTGCGAAGCCACCGAAGAGGTCGTCGATGGGTCGCTGATAGCGCTCCGAGCCCTTCGCAACGCGCACGAAATCGATCTGGGGTGACGCATCGCCCCGGGCATGCCCGCGCGCAGCGAGCCAGGCTTCGTACTGCGGTTCGCGCACCGCGAAGCGTGCGATGCGCATTGCGCCGGCGCGCGCAGCGGTGGCGCCGGCATCGATCGAGTGGGCGAAATGCCTGAAGTCGAAAGACGATGCATTGCCGAGCGCGGGGTCGATCAATATGTCGGCGCCCGATATCGATGCCCGCTGCACCTCGCTGTTGCGCCTCACGAGGATCGCGATCATCTGGTTCGTGATGATCGGCACCGTTGTGAGCTTGTCCCGCCCGAGCAGCGGAAAACCGGCGTCGACGACGATCAGTACATCGACACCCATCGCGCGCGCCACGTCGACCGGCAGGTTGTCGGCGAGCCCACCGTCGACGAGCAGCCGGCCCTCGCGCTCGACCGGCACGAAGACACCTGGTACCGAGAGACTCGCGCGCATCGCCGTCGTGAGATCTCCCGAGGAAATGACCACCCGCTCGCCGGACTCCAGATCGGTTGCGATCGCGCGAAAGCGTGTCGGCAGCGCGTCGAAATCGTGCACGGTCGCCACCGGCAACGTCAGTTTTCGCAGCAGTTCGTTGAGTCTCTGACCCTGCACGAGACCCTTCGGCAGCCGGAATTCACCACCGTGCAGGCCAAGTGGCAGGCGCACCAGGAAGTTGCGGTCTTCCTCCTTGCGGCGAAACGACAAATCGTCGCGTGGCGGCCGATCGCCGAGCAGTTCTTCCCAGTTCACGGCTCGCAGCGTCGCATCGATCTCTGCGGCCGAGAGGCCACTCGCGTAAAGCCCGCCGACGACCGCGCCCATGCTCGTGCCGGCGATCGCATCGATCGGCACGCGCATCTCTTCGAGCACCTTGAGCACGCCCACATGGGCCGCGCCGCGCGCACCTCCACCGGAGAGCACGAGCCCCACTCGCGGTCGCGAGTCTGCAGCCGCAGCGGCTACCGGCACGGCAACGAGCAACAGGGCGAGCAGCCGCAGGAAATTCACCCGCAAAGGATACCAGCACCGTGATCGTGGATAATGGCGCAATGCCACGCACCGCCCTGCTCGCGCTGTCGCTCCTTGCCGCGGCTGCCCACGCGCAGTCTCCCTCCGTGAGTGACTGGGGGCATTACGGTGGTGACAGCTTTGCGCAGCGGTATTCCCCCTTGCGGGAAATCAACCGCGACAACGTCGCCAGACTCGAAGTTGCCTGGACCTATCGCACCGGTGAGCGGGGCGAGGGTTTCGCCCGCGCCGACAAGCTTGCGTTCGAAGCGACTCCGGTGCTGGCATTCGGCAAACTGTATCTCTCGACACCCACGAGTATCGTGATCGCGCTCGACCCGGCCACCGGCAAGGAGCGCTGGCGCCACGATCCGCGCGTGCCGCGCGGACGGCAGTATTCCGAGGCGACCTCACGCGGTGTCACCGTATGGGAGGATCCCGATACCGCGCGCAACGGACCGTGTCGCCGGCGCGTCTTTGCCGGCACGCTCGACGCACGGCTGCTCGCGCTCGACGCCGAGACCGGCCGGCCCTGCGCCGACTTCGGCAGCGGCGGCGCCGTGCAGCTCGGTGTCGATGCGCGCATCACGACACCAGGTGATTACCTCGTCACCTCGCCACCCGCCACGTTCGAAGATGTCGTCATCGTCGGTTCCGCGATCGGCGACAATCGCGGTGTCGAACTCGAGCGGGGCATCGTGCGCGGCTTCGACGCGCGTACCGGCGCGACACTCTGGAAGTTCGATCCGGTACCAGACAGTCCCACGCACCCGACCGCCAGCCAGTGGCAGCCCGGGCAAGCGAGGCTCACCGGCGGCGCGAACGCGTGGGCGCCGATCACCGTCGATCCAGGCCGTGGCCTCGCGTTCATCCCGACGGGTTCGGCCAGCCCCGATTTCTACGGCGGCGAGCGCCTGGGAACGAACGCGATGGCGAACTCGCTCATTGCACTGGATGCACGCACTGGCGCCGTGCGCTGGTTCCGGCAACTCATTCATCATGATCTCTGGGACTACGACCTCGCCGCGCAACCGACACTCGTGGAGATTGACAACGACACGCGCTCGGTCGCGGCGGTCGTCCAGGCCACGAAATCGGGGCTCCTCTTCGTGCTCGATCGCGAGACCGGCGAGCCCGTGTACGGAATCGTGGAACGCAAGGTCCCGCAGTCGCGCGTGCCGGGTGAGGAGGCTTGGCCCACGCAGCCCTATCCCGCCACGCCGATGCTCGCCTCGCACGCGCCGATCAAGCCGGAGGAAGCCTGGGGCCTCACCTTCTGGGATCGCGGCAAATGCCGCGATCTCATCGCGAAGTACCGCAACGAGGGTGCGTACACACCACCCGATCTCGCCGGCACGATCCTCTTCCCGAGCTACGCCGGCGGCGTGAACTGGGGCGGTGTTGCACATGACGTGCGCCGCAACCGCATCATCGCCGCGGTCAATCACATGCCCATGGTCGTCACGCTGGCGACGCGCGAGACACTGCGCGCACAGCAGGAATCAGGCGAATTCCCGCACTCGGAATTCGCTCCACAGTCCGGCACCCCTTACGGTTTGCGCCGCGAACCACTACTCTCGCCCTGGGGCCTGCCTTGCGTGCGACCGCCGTGGGGAACACTCGTGAGCATCGATCTCGACAGAAACCAGATCGACTGGCAGGTGCCGCTCGGCAGCACGCGCGGCCTCGCGCCTGCGTGGCTGCCATCGCGTGATTCCGGCATGCCGGGCCTCGGGGGCGCCATCGTGACGGCGGGCGATCTCGTATTCGTGGGCGCTTCGATGGACAGCCAGTTCCGCGCCTTCGACGTGGAAACCGGCAAGGAGTTGTGGAGACGCGCCCTGCCGGCGGGTGGGCAGGCCACACCCATGACCTATCGCGCAGGGCCCGATCATCACCAGTTCATCGTGATCGCCGCCGGCGGCCACGGCGGACTCGGCACGCCGCAAGGCGACTACGTCATCGCGTACACGCTGCCGCGATGAGATACACCGTTATCCTCCTTGCCATACTGGCCAGTGCGGGCGCGCGCGGTGAAGATGTGAGCCCCCTGCAGGAGCTCACCATCACGGCAACGCGCGTGCCCGAGCCCCGCATCGAAATACCCGCCAGCCTCGATGTCATCAGCGCGCGCGAACTCGAGCTGACCGGCGCCACGCAGTATTCCGAGGCGGTCAATCGTGTTCCCGGCGTCTACGTGCAGCGGGGCAGCGGCGAGGAGAGCCTCGTCGCGATCCGCTCTCCCGTGCTCACGGGCGCGGGCGCCTGCGGCGCCTTTCTCGTGGCGGAAGACGGGCTCGCAATACGGCCCGTCGGCTTCTGCAACGTGAATGACATGTTCGAGGTGAACACCGGGCAGGCTGCCAGCATCGAGGTCTACCGGGGGCCGGGGCCTGCCATCTACGGTGCAAGCGCCGTGCACGGCATCATCAACGTGCGCACGCCGTGGGTTGCCGATCTGCCGGGCCTCGGTGTCGGCCTCGAGGGCGGGCCCGACAACTACCGTCGCGCGCGCTTCGCCAGCAGTTTGCGCGACGAACGCCGCGGCGCAGGCGCGTACGGCACCTACACGCACGACGGCGGCTTTCGCGCGGATTCAGGCTACGACGAGGGCAAGCTCAATCTCGCGTACGACGAGCTCGACCTCGCCGGCGGCGCGTTGCGCGTGCGTGCCGCCGGCACCGTGCTGAACCAGGAAACCGCCGGCTATATCCGCGGCTTCGAGGCGTACCGGGATCGCGCGCTTGCGCGCTCGAACCCCGATCCAGAAGCCTTTCGTGATGCGTGGAGCGGGCGCGGTTCGGCAACCTGGGCGCGCACCTCGTGCCCGGGCTGCAACGACGAGTTGCACCTCACCGTGCGCCGCTCGCAGATGCAACTTCTTCAGCACTTCCTTCTCGGCAAGCCGCTCGAGGAGAACGCGCAATCGAGCGCGCTGGCAGGCGCCGCGTTCCGGCGGCCGTTCGCCGGGCGCTGGAGCCTCGGCGCCGGCCTCGACTTCGAGGCGTCGAGCTCGATGTTGCGCGAGACACAGGACGGACCCACCACTGACGGCTCACCCGCAGCGAACGCAATCCGGCCTGCCGGCAAGCACTACGACTACCGCGTCGAAGGCCGCACGGCGGGCACCTATGCGACGCTCGAGTTCGCACCGACTGCGCGCTGGTCGGTCGGTGCGGCCCTGCGCCTCGAGCGGACCCGCTATGCCTATGACAACCGCATGATCGCCGGCAATACCGATGAGAACGGCGTGCCGTGCGGGGCGAGCAGCTGCCTCTACCATCGCCCGGCGGATCGCACCGACGAATTCGACAACGTGGCGCCGAAACTCGAGCTGATGTTTGCGCCGCGCACGCAGCAGCGCGTGTACGCCAACTGGTCACGCGGCTTTCGCCCGCCCGAGCAAACAGAGCTCTACCGGCTGCAGCGGCAACAGGACAGTGCCGATCTCGATTCAGAAGAACTGCAGGGAGCCGAACTCGGATGGCGCGGCGACTACCGGCGTTACGAGTGGTCGCTCGCCGCCTACGCGCTCGAGAAGCGCCACGTGATCGTGCGTGACAGCTCGGGCTTCAACGTGAACGGGGGTCGCACGACTCACCGCGGCCTCGAGTACGAGTTCGGGTGGCGTCCTGCGGTGGAGTGGCGGGCAGTCGTCGCAGGCAGCCTCGCCTGGCATCGCTACGATTTCAGCGCAGCGGTGGAGGGCGGCGAGACGATACGCCGTGGCAACGACATCGATACGGCGCCGCGCAACGTACACGCGCTGCGCATCGGCTGGACTCCCACACCGGCAATTGATGCCGAACTCGAAGTGCTCGACGTGGGGCGCTACTGGCTCGACGCCGCGAACCTGCACGAGTACGCGGGCCACACGCTCCTGAATCTGCGTGCGAGCTGGACACCGGCGCCTGCCTGGCGCCTGTCGCTGCGCGCGATCAATCTTGCCGACACCGCCTATGCGGATCGCGCCGATTATGCGTTCGGCAACTACCGGTATTTTCCGGGGCGTGGGCGGGCGGCATTCGTCGAGGTTGCCTACCGGCACGATCGCTGAGGGCGACCGCCATTCGCGCCACCGCAGTCATCATTGAGCTCTGCGCGCGATGCCACGAACGCTCGGCCGTACCCAGGGCGGCGCCTTGGGAATGCTGTCGCGCTCCATCCGCTCGATGTCGAAGCCGGCTCCCCTGATATGGAGGTCGGTCTGCCGCCGCAGATGGCAATTGTCCATGGCGCGTTTCCAGAATGGTTCGATGCGCCCCTGCCACTTGTAACGCCGGGGTTCCTGGTGCGGATCGGCCGCCACGTGTTCAAGAAACACGTACTGTCCACCGGGGCGCAACACGCGATGAATCTCCGCCAGCGCCCGCGCGGGATCAGTCACTGAGCACAGCACCAACGTCGCCACCACGGCATCAAACGATGCGTCACCCATCGGCAGCCTGTCGAGCGAGCCATCCACGACTTCCATGCTCCTGGCGAGCTGCGCGCCGCGCTTGCGCATGAGCGCACTGCGCATGTGCCTGTCCGGCTCGCTGAGCACGAGACGCGTCACCGCTTTGGGATAATGGGTCAGGTTCAAGCCGGTACCCGCGCCCACTTCCAGAACGGAGCCCTCCAATCCGGCAAGCAGGCCCGCACGCCAGTCGGACAAGCCGGCCTTTTCCGCGGCCATGCAAGTTCGCTCGTAAACTTTAGCCATCAACCACGACATGCCGAGCCTCCGGGCTTGTCACCTGCGGGCGACGGGGGACGACCACAGCAGCTGAAACTCAAGCTCCTGCTGGCCGCCGCTGCGCTCGTGCTCGATGTTGAACTCTGCATCGGCCGGAATACGCAGCCGCTCACCGGCCACCTGGATGGTAAAGGCGCGCCCGTACTCGATCGCGTCCGCCAACCGGCGGAGCTTGGCCACGAATTGGGAACGGCTGCAAGTTCTGGTGAGATCGCGATCTGACACGAAATACTCCCTGGCAGCGCTGCGGAAAAAGTCTGTTTTCGCGATGGCAGATCCTATCGCGGCGTCTCCGGCCCGGCCAGAGCGGGCCGCACCGATCCACGTTAGACTTGCGCCATGCCCGTCGTCATCGTCTCGATCATCCTGCAGGCATTGCTGATCGTCCACTGCATCAAGACCGGCCGGAACCAGATCTGGATCTGGGTCATCGCGCTGCTGTCATTTGCCGGGATTCTCGCCTATGTCGCGGTTGAACTGATTCCCGACCTGCTGCGCAGCCGCGCGGCGCAGCGCACCGCGCGCGGCGTGTCCCGCGCGCTCGACCCGGGGCGCAGCCTGCGCGAGGCAGCCAACCGCGCGCAGATGTCGGGAGATGCCGCCTCGCGGCAAGTCTGGGCCGATGAGCTCGCGAAGCAGGGTCGTCACGCCGAAGCGATCGAGGTCTACCGCTCCGCCCTCACCGGCCTCTATGAGTTTGACCCGCAGATCATGCTCGGCCTTGCAGGCGTGCAGTTCGATAGCGGCGACCCGGCTGCGGCGCGTGCGACACTCGAACGGCTCATCGAAAAGAATCCCGATTTCATCAGCGCGGACGGTCACCTGCTCTACGCGCGCGCGGTCGAGGCGAGCGGCGACACGCCGAAGGCGCTGGAGGAGTTCGCGGCGCTCGCGGGCAACTACCCCGGCGCCGAAGCAACGGTGCGCTATGCCGCCCTGCTTCGCAAGACGGGGCGCGGCGATGAAGCCGCGCGGGTGCTGCGCGAACTTCTCGACCAGGCGCGCATTGCGCCCGCGCACTACCGGCGCACACAAAGGGAATGGCTCGCCACGGCTGAACGCGACGCGGGTAGCCGCTAGCTCCGCCGGGAGGCTCCCGCTTCTGCGGGCACCTGTTGCGTGATGCAATGAATGTTGCCGCCGCCGAGCAGGATCTCGCGCGCCGGCACACCCACCACCTTGCGACCTGGAAAAAATGCCGCAATCCGTCGCAGCGCCGCACGATCGGTGCGCGCATCGAGCAGCGGCACGATCACACCGCGATTGGCGATGTAGAAGTTCACATAGCTGCCCGCGAGGCGCTCGCCAGCCCTGCGTGCCTTGGCGCCATCGCGCGTGAGTACGCCGCGCGCCTCGCGCGCGCTCATGCGCAGCGGACCGGGCATCGGCAGCTTGCGCACGGCAAGGCGCCGCCCGCGTGCGTCGCGCGCATCGTGCAGCCGCTCCCACGCATCGTGCGAGATCCGGTATTGCGGATCGCGTCGTGAATCTGTCCAGGTGAGGGCCACTTCGCCGGGGCGCACGAAACACGCGAGATTGTCGATGTGGCCGTCGGTCTCGTCGTTGAACACGCCCGCGCCGAGCCATATCACGGCACTGACGCCGAGCCACGCCTTGAACTCCGCTTCGAGTTGCTCGCGCGAGAGCCCCGGATTGCGGTTGCCGTTCAGCACGCACTGTTCGGTCACGAGCAGTGTCCCCTCGCCGTCGACGTGGATCGCGCCGCCTTCGTTGACAATCGTGGCGCGATACCGGTCGGCACGCTCGACCTCGAGCACCTTGCGCGCCACGAGATCATCCTGGTCCCAGGGGAAATAGAGCCCGCCATCGAGGCCGCCCCAGGCATTGAAGCGCCAATCGATGCCGCGCCGCGCACCACGATCGTTTACGACGAAAGTCGGGCCGACGTCCCGCATCCAGGCATCGTTCGAGGAGAGCTCCACGAGACGGATGTTCGTGGGCACGCGTGCCCGCGCAAACTCGAACTGGCGCGCGCTGACGCCGATCGTGACCGGCTCGAACGCCGCAATCGCGCTCGCGACCGCCGTGAACGCTTCCTGCGCAGGGCGGGCGTCGTCCCGCCAGTTGTCGGGGCGTTCGGGCCACAGCATCCAGCAGCCGGCGTGCGGCGCAAACTCGGCCGGCATGCGGAAGCCGTCGGCGGCGGGGGTGGTATGCAGCGTGCGACTCATCCGGCCGCATTCTACATGTTAGAATTCCGCGGTTAATCAAGGAGTCTTTGCATGGCCACCGCCCCCTCTCTCAAGATCGTCCCGCCTGCCGGCGGCGAGAAAATCACGATTCGCAACGGCAAGCTCGCAGTGCCCGACCAGCCGATCATTCCGTTCATCGAGGGCGACGGCACCGGTCCCGATATCTGGCGGGCGAGCGTGCGTGTGCTCGATGGGGCCGTCGCCAAGGCGTACGGGGGCAAGCGCCGCATCCATTGGCTCGAGGTTTACGCGGGTGAGAAATCGAACAAACTGTTCAACACCTGGCTCCCGGACGAGAGTGTTGCGGCCTGCCGCGAATACCTCGTCTCGATCAAGGGCCCGCTCACGACTCCGGTAGGCGGCGGTATCCGCTCGCTCAACGTGGCGCTGCGCCAGTTGCTCGACCTGTATGTGTGCCTGCGCCCGGTGCAGTGGTTCAAGGGCGTGCCCTCCCCCGTGAAAAACCCCGGCAAGGTGAACATGGTGATCTTTCGCGAGAACACGGAGGACATCTACGCCGGCATCGAATTCGAACAGGGCAGTGACGAGAACCGCAAGTTCAAGGAACTGTTCAAGCAGGCCTTCCCGAAGGCCTACGCGAAGATCCGCTTCCCGGAGACCTCGGGCATCGGCATCAAGCCGGTGTCGCAGGAGGGCACCGAACGGCTGTTCCGCGCCGCCGTCGAGTATGCGGTGACGAACAAGCGCAAGAGCGTGACCATCGTGCACAAGGGCAACATCCAGAAGTACACCGAGGGTGCGTTCCGCAATTGGAGCTACGCGCTCGCCGAGCGCGAATTTGCCACCGAGGTCTACACATGGGAACAATGGGAGCGCACCAAGGCAAAGAGCGGCGAGAAGGCCGCGAATGACGAGCAGGACGCTGCGAAGAAGGCCGGCAAGGTCATCATCAAGGACGCAATCGCTGACATCACCCTGCAGCAGGTGCTCACGCGTCCCGACGAATTCGATGTGCTCGCGACCTGCAACCTGAACGGCGACTACCTCTCCGACGCGCTCGCCGCGCAGGTCGGTGGCATCGGCATCGCGCCGGGTGCCAACATCAACTACGTGACTGGCCACGCCGTGTTCGAGGCCACGCACGGCACAGCGCCGAAATACGCCAACCTCGACAAGGTGAATCCGGGTTCGGTGATCCTTTCGGGCGAGATGATGCTGCGCTACATGGGCTGGACCGAAGCGGCCGATGCGATCCTCGGCGCGATGGACCGTACCATCGGCCAGAAGACGGTCACCTACGATTTTGCACGCCTCATGGAGGGTGCCACCGAGGTGAAGTGCAGCGAGTTTGCCGACGCGCTGATCAAGAACCTCTGAGTGACTGCGGATCGCCCCGCGTGACCGCGGACACCGCGTTGGCTGAAGACTGCGCGCGGCACATTGCCGGCGCATTCGCCGACTACAACGCGGAGTTCCGCGCGATCACGCGGCGCGCGCCGCAGCGCTTCGATGCGCGCGACTGGCGGGGCAGCCAGCGCGATGCCGTCGAGCGGATCGAGCTCTACGACCGGTGGGTCGACCAGGCGATCGCCGGGCTGCGACTCAGGCTCGGCGAGCGCGCGCTCGATCGCCCCCTGTGGCAGAAGATCCGCGCGTGTTTCGCGGTGCAGATCGAGGGCCTGCCCGATCCGGAATTCAACAAGACCTATTTCAGCTCGATCACACGCCGGCTGTACGGCACCGTGGGCGTCGCTGCAGAGATAGAATTCGTCGCGACCGACCTCGATCCACTCGCCAGCGTTGCGAGCGAAGTCGGGACGAACCGCTACCAGCACCGCGGCTCCCTGCCCCTGCTCTTCGAAGACCTGCTGGGCGATCTGCGCTTTCGCTCACCGTGGAAGGATTTCGACCGGAGCGTCGCGCATGTCGCCGCCGAGGTGGGCGCGTACCTCGCCGCTTTGGGCGAGCGCCGTGCACTGACGCGGATCGACATGATCCGGCCCGTGTTCTACCAGATGACGCGCGCCTTTCTGGTCGGCCGCATGACGGGGCGTGGCTTCACGGCACCACTCGTGATTGCGCTCAAGAACACTGAAAGCGGTCTGCACGTCGATGCCGTGCTGCTCGCCGAGGCCGACGTCAGCATCGTGTTCGGCTTCACGCGCTCGTACTTTCACGCCGATCTCGATCGCGTCGGCGAGGCGGTCGTGTTCCTGAAGTCGCTCCTGCCGCGCAAGCCGGTCAGCGAGCTTTTCACGGTGCTCGGGCGGGCGAAGCAGGGCAAGACCGAGCGCTACCGTGAGCTGCTGTATCACATGGATCGCACCACCGACCGGTTCGAACACGCCGCGGGAGAGCGCGGCCTCGTGATGGTGTGCTTCACCCTGCCCTCCTTCGACGTCGTCTTCAAGGTGATCCGCGATCGTTTCGCCTACCCCAAGACCGTGCTGCGCGAAGAGGTGCTCGCGAAGTACAGTTATGTCTTCAAGCACGACCGCGCAGGACGCCTCGTCGATGCACAGGAATTCAAGCGCCTGCGATTTCCCCGCGCGCGCTTCGCGCCGGAGTTGCTCGCAGAACTCGCCTCCGAGACCGCCAATACGGTGCACATCGACGGCGACGACGTGATCCTCGATCACCTCTACATCGAGCGGCGCATGACACCGCTGAACCTCTACCTGCGCTCGGCCTCACCCGAGCAGGCCGAGCTTGCAGTGCTCGATTACGGGCAGGCGATCCGTGACCTCGCCTACACGAATATCTTCGCCGGCGACCTGTTGCTCAAGAACTTCGGCGTCACCCGTCACGGCCGCGTGATCTTCTACGATTACGACGAGCTCTGCCGGGTGACCGATTGCCGTTTCCGTGAGCTGCCGCAGGCCACGAACGAGGAAGACGAGATGCGGGCCGAGAGCTGGTTCTATGTCGCCGACAGCGACGTGTTTCCTGAAACCTTCATCAACTTCCTGGCTTTCGACGACGCGCAGCGTGCCGCGTTCATGCGGGTGCACGGCGAGATCCTTACGGCCAGTTTCTGGCGGGGTGTGCAGCAGCGGCACGCGGAAGGCGAGCTGATGGAAGTACTGCCTTACCACATGCACCGCGTGCGGGTGGCGAGCAGCGTTTAGACGTCGGCGTCGAGCTGCGCGGGGTCGATGCCGAGTTCGGCGCCCACGCTGCGCAGGAGCCCCGGCGCAAAGAATTCCGGATGCAGCTCCTCGCTCGCAAGGAGGTGGGCGTAGTAGACGATCGCCGCCGCGCGCGACGATGTCGTGCGGAACTGTCGCCAGCCGCGCAGCACTTCCGCGACCGGCTGCGGCAGGCGCCAGTCACTGATGAGCTGCTCGGTGAATTGCAACTGATGACGCGCACACAGCTCCGCACGCGAAGGCACATCGAGGCGCACATGGGTCATTGATTCGGCCAGTGCGAGCGAGCGCAGCGCACAGGCTTCCCCGGCGCGGTGCAGGAGGCCTGCGACTCCGACGGTCCCGGCCGGCTCGCGCAGGATCCTTGCGACTGCCAGCGCCTTGCGGCGGGTCGTGAGTGCGCTGTCGAGCAACAGGGTCGCCTCGCGATCGCGGCCCTGCACCATGAACAGCGCCTCCGCGACCTCGCGTACCGCACGCTCATCGGGATCGCCCTGCAGCAGCCTGTCGAGCGCCGCAGGCCGTGCCGGTACCCTCAGCCCTTCCGCAGCAAGACCGCTGAGCAGCGACTCGCGCAGTGCGAGCGGCGCCGGCCTCGCGACCGCTGCCCTCGCGGATCGATTGAACATAAGCCCTTGTCCCGAGATTCTTCGGGACTATCTGGCAGTGCCGGAGGAAAACTGTAAAGGGGAGCTGTGGGAAAGCGCTGAGTGGCTCACGCTTCCGCGATCGTGAGTGCCCGCTCGATGTCCGCTGCAAGGTCCTCGGGGTCTTCGAGCCCGATGGACAGGCGCACCGTGCCGTCAGCGACAGCAGAGACCGCGAGCTGCGCGGCCGTGAGGTCGCGGGACTTCAGCATCTGCGGCGCCATCACGAGTGACTCGGTCGAGCCGAGACTTGCCGTCCTGGCGAAGAGCGTGAGCCCCTCGGCGAAACGGCGCCCCGCCTCGGCGCCGCCACGCAGGTCGAAGCTCACGATCGTGCCGAATTCACGCATCTGCGCGCGTGCGAGCGCATGCTGCGGATGAGACGGCAGACCGGGATAGTGGACGCGCGACACCGCCGGATGCACAGCGAGGCGCTGCGCGATGTCCATGGCGCGCGCGCTCTGTTCGCGATAGCGCACGAAATAGGTCCTGAGACCGCGCTGGATCAGGAATGCCGCATGCGGATCGAGCACGCCGCCGAGAACCGGGAACTCGGCGCGCAGCGGCCGCAGCAGCTCGCTGCGCGCGATCACCGCGCCTCCCATCACGTCGCCGGCGCCTGAGGCGTACTTCGTCAGGCTGTGCAGGAAATAGTCGACCTCGTACTCGCCGTGCTGATGCAGCCCGGCGAAGGTGTTGTCCATCACGGTCACCACGCCGTGCCGGCGCGCCAGGCGCGTGATGGCTGCGATGTCCGCGACTTTCGTGATCGGGTTGGTCGGCGATTCGAAGATCACGAGCCGGGTCGCCGTGGTCGCGAGCGCATGTTCGATGCCGGCCAGATCCTCGATGGACAGCATGGTATGCGTCACGCCGAAACGACCGAGAAGGCGCCGGATGATCTGGCGGGTCGGGCCGTAGGTCTCGATGAAGCACAGCACGTGATCGCCCTGCTTCGTGAGGCCAAGCAGGGTCTGTGCGATCACGTTGACGCCGGATGCGGTGGCGAGGCAGTCGTCACGGTCCTGCAGCGAGGCGAGCGTCAGCTCGAGCTGTCGCGTCGTCGGGTTCGAGCTGCGCATGTAGTAGAAGCCGGGCCGCTCGCCACGCAGGTTGCGCCCGGTCTCCTCGACCGAATCGAACTCGAACTTGACGGTCTGGTATATCGGGGCGATGACCGGGCGGTTGTCCGGCGGAACGGGCACCTCCGGTGGATGATTGACGCGGGTCTGCTTTTTCATGGGCTCCTCGCGGGGCCGAGCGAGAACTCGTCGGCATCGAGCGCGACCGGAAAGCGCTGACGCAGTTCGCGCAGCGCGCCGAGATCGAAGACAAGTGTTTCGACGGCAGCCGCATCGCCAAGTTCGACGACGGGATGGCCGAGGGCGTCGAGCGCAACACTGCCACCGGCGTACGCGACGCCATGACCGTCCTCGCCGACCCGGTTCACGCCGATCACGCAGGCCTGGTTTTCGATCGCGCGCGCGCGCAGCAGCTGCTGCCAGGCGTAATGACGGGCCGCCGGCCAGTTGGCGACATACACGAGCAGGTCGTAGTCATAGCGCTCGCGGCGCCGGCTCCAGACCGGAAAACGCAGGTCGTAGCAGATGAGTGGGGCGATGCACGCGCCACGCCAGCTCACAAGCAGTGGCTCGAGCCCCGCCGCGTAACACTCGTGCTCGCCGCCCATGCGGAAGAGGTGCCGCTTGTCGTAGTGCATCAGCGTGCCGTCGGGAGTCGCCCAGAGTGCGCGATTGTGCACGCCTGCCTCATCACGGATGAAGGCGCTGCCGAGTACCGCGGCGTCGAGATGCCGGGCCTGCGCGCGCAGCCACTCGCAGGTGGCGCCCCCCATGAGTTCTGCGCTTGCGCCACCCTGCATGTCGAAGCCCGTGGTGAAGGTCTCCGGAAGCACGACGAGATCAGTGGCGCCGGCCAGCGGCGCAAGCAACCGGGTCATGCGTTGCCGGTTGGCCGCCGGATTCGCCCAGTCGAGCGGGGTTTGCACGAGGGTCACGCGCATATGGCGCAGTCTACCCCGTCGCGCGGGCAGCAAACGCACGCAGGCGCTGCGCGGCCGCATCGAGCGTCGCTTCGCCCTTCGCGAAGCACACACGCACGAACGGTAGCCGCGGCGGATCGCGATAGAAGGGCGACAGCGGAATCGTCGCGACCCCGCCCTCCTCGAGCAGCCGCTGCGCGAACTCGAGGTCGCCCATGCCCGGCGCAATCGCCGAGTAGTCGAGCAACTGGAAGTACGTGCCCTCTGCAGGTTGCAGCCGCAACCCGCTGCCTTCGAGCGAGCCCAACAGCCGGTCGCGCTTGCGCTGGAAGAAAGCCGGCAGATCCCGCCAGCATTCGGGGTGGCGCGGCAGATAGTGCGCGATGGCGGCCTGCAGCGGCGCGGCGATGCTGAAGGTGTTGTACTGATGCACCTTGCGCAGCTCGATCGTCAGCGCAGGAGGCGCGACGCAATACCCGGTACGCCAGCCAGTTGCATGCAGGGTCTTGCCGAAGGAATACACGACGAAGCTCCTGGCCCGCAGCTCCTCGTGCGCGAGCACAGACTCATGTCGTCGGCCGTCGAAGATGACATGCTCATACACCTCGTCAGCCAGGAGCAGGATCTGGCGGGCGCGCAGCAGCTGCGCAAGTGCGTCGAGGTCGCCCGCTCGAGCCACGGTGCATGCGGGGTTGAGCGGAGTATTGACGATCACGAGTCGCGTACGCGGTGTGATGGCTGCCCGCACACGGTCCCAGTCGTAGCGAAACTGCGGCGGCGCGAGCGGAACATGCACTGCGTGTCCGCCGGCGAGCCGGATCGCAGGGTCGTAGGAATCGTATGCCGGGTCGAAAACGATCGCTTCGTCACCCGGACCGATCACCGCCTGAATGGCCGAGTAGATCGCCTCGGTCGCGCCACAGGTCACGGTGATCTCCGCGAGCGGATCGATGCCAACGCCATGGCTCGCGCGCAACTTGGCGGCAATCGCCTCGCGCAACGGCAGCGAGCCTTCCATCGGCGCGTACTGGTTGTGCCCGGCAGTCACCGCCGCGGCGAGTGCGTCTGCGAGCTTCGTGTCGATCGGATAGTCGGGAAAGCCCTGGCCGATGTTCAGCGCACCGAGTTCGGCGGCGCGGCGCGACATGACGGTGAAGATCGTCGTGCCGACATCGGGCAGCTTGTCCGCATGCATCATGCCATCACGTGCGTCATGCCGCCGCGAGCGCCGCACCGATGACGCCTGCGGCGGCCCCGAGCGCCGCGGGCCGGATGGGCGCCCGCGATGTCACGAAGGGCGCGAAGGCATCGAAATGGGTGCTGACCGCACCACACAGGATCATGAGATCGGGCCAGATCAGGCGTTCCATGTAGGCGAGGTACTCGGACAACCGTGCACCCCACTCCGGCCAGCCGAGCGACAACTCCGTGCGCACCCGCGCCGATGCCCAGTGCTCGGCCGAATCACCGCGCATCTCGAGATGGCCGAACTCGGTGTTGGGCAGCAGCTTCCCGTCGATGAACGGCGCCGACCCGATGCCGGTACCGAGCGTCAATACGAGCACGGTTCCGGGTACACCGCGACCGGCGCCGAAACGCATCTCCGCGAGCCCGGCAGCATCGGCATCGTTCAGGAATGCGGCGCGACGCCCCAGTGCCTCGGCGAGCAGCGCGCTGACATCCGTGCCGATCCACGCGTGGTCGATATTCGCCGCGGTGCACGCCCTGCCCTGCTTGACGACCGATGGAAAACCGAAGCCCACGGAAGTGGCTCCCGGAAGCCTGGTATCGATGCCGCGGATCGCCTCGACGACTGCGTGCGGTGTCGAAGGCACGGGGGTCGGCACGGAGATCATTTCGCCGGCGATGGCGCCTTGCGCGATGTCGACCAGCCCCGCCTTGATCGAGGATCCGCCGAAATCGATACCGAGGTTGACGCCCGCCACGAGCGCAGCTTACTTGTTCGCGGCGGCCGCCATCTGCATTTCGCGGTCGCGGCGACGTTCCTGGCGGCGCATCCAGATCGCGGAAGTGACCACTCCGGTTGCCACGATCAGCACCATGATCGTGGCGAGCGCATTGACGTCGGGGCTGACGCCGAGGCGCACTTTCGAGAAAATCACCATCGGCAGCGTGGTCGAGCCGGGCCCCGCGACGAACTGCGACACCACGACATCGTCCCACGAGAGCGTGAACGCCAGCAGCCAACCCGACATGATCGCCGGGACGATGAGCGGCAGGGTGATCCTGAAGAACACTTTCGCGGGCCGCGCACCGAGATCGAGCGCCGCCTCCTCCAGCGAGTTGTCGAAGCCTGCAAGGCGCGACTGGACGACGATGGTCACGTAGGCCATCGAAAAGGTGATGTGCGCAATCGTGATGGTGGCAGCATCGCGCGCCTCCGGCCAGCCGGTCAATTGCTCGAGCGCGACGAACAGCAGCAGCAGCGAGAGTCCGGTGATGACTTCGGGCATCACGAGCGGGGCGGTCGTCATGCCGGACAGCAGCGCCCGGCCGCGAAATGGCCCGAAGCGCGCGAGCACGAGCCCGGCGAGGGTGCCGAGGACCACCGCGCCCGTCGCGGTCATCGCGGCGATGCGTATCGACAGCCACGCCGCACCGAGTATCTGCTCGTTGCGGAACAATTCTCCATACCACTTGAGTGTAGGGGAATTGGGTGCGTCCCAGACCGTGACGAGGCGCGAATTGTTGAACGAGAACACGATCATCGAGACGATCGGCAGATAGAGGAACGAGAGCCCGAGCCAGAGGCCCGTCTTCGAAAACCAGTGCCGGCGCTTCACTTCGCCCCCGCCAGTTCACGCGACTGGAAGTGCTGGAACAGCATGATCGGCACCATCAGCAGGAGCAGCATCGCGATCGCGACAGCGCTCGCCACCGGCCAGTCGCGGTTCGCAAAGAACTCATCCGAGAGCACGCGCCCGATCATCAGCTGGTCGGAGCTGCCGAGGAGCGAGGGGATCACGTACTCGCCGACTGCCGGGATGAACACCAGCAGCGAACCGGCGATGATGCCCGGGACAGACAGTGGCAGCGTCACGCGCAGGAAAGATGTGACCGGCCCCGCGCCGAGGTCGGCTGCCGCCTCGAGCAGCGTGAAATCGTGCTTCTCGAGGTTGGAGTAAAGCGGCAGGATCATGAACGGCAGGTACGAGTAGACAATGCCGATGAACACCGCGAAGTCGGTCTGCATCATCGTGATCGGCTCGTCGATCACGCCGAGCGCCAGCAGCACATTGTTGATCACCCCGTTGTTCTTCAGCAGGCCGATCCACGCATAGACACGCAGCAGG
Organism: Pseudomonadota bacterium; assembly: GCA_963204795.1. Classification (GTDB taxonomy): domain Bacteria; phylum Pseudomonadota; class Gammaproteobacteria; order Steroidobacterales; family Steroidobacteraceae; genus CADEFQ01. Next base: position 19,404 of record CAUJHX010000113.1, read on the forward strand.
AACGACGTCCAGAACGGCAGGATGATCAGCATCAGGTAGATGTTGCGCGTCGCCGGACTCGAGCGCGCCATCGCGTACGCCATGGGATAGGCGATCAGCAGGCAGAACACCGTCGAGATCGCCGCGACCTTGAGCGAGTAGAGATAGGAGCTCACGTACAGGTCGTCGGTGAGCAGGAAGAGGTAGTTGCCGAGATTCAGGTGAACATCGATTGCCTTCTCGGTGACCCACTGCCAGAGCGGTGCGTAGGGCGGCATCGCGAGCCGCACTTCGGAGAAGGAAATCTTGAAGACGATGATGAATGGCCCGAGGAAAAAGAGCAGCAGCCACAGATAGGGCACCGCGATCACGAGCCGCTTGCCGGCCCAGTTGTGCCGCATGTAGGTGGTCCAGCGCGGGGGGCCGAAGCGGTAGAACAGCTCCCACCACGGGCCCAGCCGCCCCGACAGGAGGCGGGCGGTCGGCTTCGGAATCGAGGGTCGAGCCACGGTGGCGGCCTACTGCGAGAGCACCACGGGGCTCGAGCTGTGCCAGGACAGGAAGACGTTCTCGTCCCAGAGAATGCGTTCGTGGTCCGACAGGCGCTCGGTGTTGGGCAGCGTCACGCGCACCATCTTGCCCGAGGCGATCTTCACCAGATAGATGGACAGGTCACCCATGTAGGCGATCTCCTTGACAACGCCCGACACGCAGTTCTCTGCCGCATCGGCTGGCGCCGTGCGCGAAATATTGATCTTCTCCGGCCGGATCGCCGCCCACACGACCGCACCGGGCGCCGCGCTGATGCCGTGATCCACATAGACGACGCCACCCAGTTCGGCCGAACGGATCCGCACCCGGTCCGGCAGATCCTCGATCAGCTGTCCCTCGAACATGTTCACCGAGCCGATGAAGTCGGCGACGAAGCGCGTCCCGGGAAACTCGTAGATTTCGCTCGGAGTGCCCACCTGCACGATCTCGCCACGATTCATCACGCCGATGCGCGAGGCCAGGGTCATCGCTTCTTCCTGATCGTGTGTGACGACGACGAAGGTGACACCGAGTCGCTCCTGGATGTTGATGAGCTCGAACTGGGTCTGCTCGCGCAGCTTCTTGTCGAGCGCGCCGAGCGGCTCGTCGAGCAGCAGCAGCTTCGGACGCTTGGCGAGCGCACGCGCAAGCGCCACGCGCTGGCGCTGGCCACCCGAGAGCTGGTGCGGCTTGCGGCCCGCGAATTCGCGCATCTTGACGATGTCGAGGATCTCCTCGACGCGGGAGGCGATCTGCGCCTTCGGCAGTTTCTCCTGCTCGAGGCCGAACGACACGTTCTTCGCGACCGACATGTGCGGGAAGAGCGCGTAGGACTGGAACATCATGTTCGTCGGCCGCTCGTAGGGTGGCGTATCGGCCATGTCCTTGCCGTCGATCAGGATCCGGCCGGAACTCGGTGGCTCAAAGCCGGCGAGCATGCGCAGCAGCGTGGTCTTGCCACAACCCGACCCCCCGAGCAGGCAGAAGATCTCGTGCTGATAGATCTTCAGCGAGACGTTGTTGACGGCAACGAAATCGCCGAAGCGTTTCGTGACGTTCTCGATCTGGACATAGGCCTGCGCGGAGGGGTCGCGCCAGGGCTCTTTCTTGTTGTCGTTGCGTCGCTCGGCCACGGGAAGCCTTCCAGTGATGCGAGGAGGTCGCTGCGAGAAGGAGACGGACGCCCGACCGGGCGTCCGTCGTCCTGCCCTGGCTACTTGCCGGTCTTGAAGCGGGTCCAGGAGCGCGTCAGCTGGCGCGTGAACTCCGGGCTCTCGGCGAGATCGGGCACGATCTTTCCCTTCACTTCGGCCGTCGGGTAGATCGAGACATCATTCTTCACCGAGTCGTCGATCATCGGCAGCGCCGCGGAGTTGTTGCTCGCATAGTTGACGTAGTTCGAGTTCTTCGCGGCAACATCGGGACGCATCATGTAATTGATGAAGAGATACGCGTTCTTCACGTGCTTCGCATCCTTCGGGATCGCGAAGTTGTCGAAGAAGGCGATCGCACCCTCCTTCGGAATGTTGTACTTGATCTCGATGCCCTTGGCTGCCTCGTTGGCGCGGTCGCGCGCCTGCAGCACATCGCCGCTCCAGCCGAGCGCGAGGCAGATCTCGCCGTTCGCGAGGTCGTCGATGTACTTCGAGGAGTTCACGTAGCGGATATAGGGGCGGATCTTCATCAGCACGTCTTCGGCGGCCTTGAGATCCTCGGCCTTCTCGCTGTTGGCATCACGACCGAGATAGATCAGCACGGTGCCGACCACCTCGGAGGGCGCGTCGAGCAGCGTGACGCCGCAGTCCTTGAACTTCGAGACGACTGCCGGATCGTAGAACATGCTCCAGCTGTCGACCGGCGCATCGGGCATGGCTTCCTTGATCTTCGCGACGTTGTAGCCGACGCCCGAAGTACCCCACATGTAGTTGACCGAGTGCTCGTTGCCCGGATCATGCAGCGCCACACGCTGGGTGATGTCGGGGTCGGCATCCTTCAGGTTCGGAATTTTCGACTGGTCGAGGACCATGAAAACGCCCGCCTTGATCTGGCGCTCCATGAACGAGGCCGACGGCACCACCACGTCGTAGCCGGTATTGCCCGAGAGCAGCTTCGTCTCGAGCACTTCGTTCGAGTCGAACACGTCGTAATTGACCTTGATGCCGGTTTCCTTCTCGAAATCCGGGATCACGGTCGGGTCGACGTAGTCCGACCAGTTATAGACGTTGAGAACCTTCTCCTCGTCGGTATCGAGCGCAGGCTTGGCAGCTTCAGTGGCTGCAGGAGCCGTGGGCTCGGCCGGCTTCTTGCCGCAGGATGCGACCAGCGCGGCGACCGTGGAAAGGAGCAGGACGCGAAGAGTGAGCGACATGTGGGAACCCCCCGTTGCGACTGCGGCATTTATATAACAGCCGCTGCGCCATGAACAGGCGCATTGATCAGGACCACCGTTCCCGGGCGACGAGCGCCGCCGTCTGATCCAGAGCGAGACCGATCCGCCTCACCAGCTCGTCGATCTCGTCCGGAGTGATGACGAGCGGAGGGGCGACGATCATGCTGTCCCGCACCGCCCGGGCGATGACGCCGTTGGCGACACACAGGTCGCGGCAGGCAGTGCCCACCTCACCCCGGTTCGCAAAGAAGCGCCGCGACGGCCTGGCTGGCACGAGTTCGAGCGCTCCGAGGAGCCCGAGCGAGCGCGTCTCGCCGACCATGGGGTGCTCCGCCAGGCTGCGCCATCTGGCCGCAAAATAGCCGGCCAGCTCATCCCGTACCCGTTCCACGACCTTCTCCCGTCGCATGATGTCGAGGCAGGCCACCGACACGGCGCAGGCCGCCGGGTGCCCCGACCAGGTGAAGCCGTGGGCGAACTCGCCGCCCTTGTCGATCAGGACCTCGGCGACCCGGTCGCCCACCATCAGGCCACCGATCGGCAGATAGCCCGACGACATCGCTTTCGCGATCGGCATGAGATCGGGCCGGGTACCGAAGTGCTCGCAGCCAAACCAGCTGCCGGTGCGCCCGAAACCGCAGATCACCTCGTCCGACACCAGCAGGATTCCGTAGTGATCACAGATGCGCTGGATTTCCGGCCAGTAGGTCTCGGGGGGAATGATGACGCCGCCCGCACCCTGCACCGGCTCGCCGATGAACGCTGCGACACGCCGCGGTCCGATTTCCTCGATCCTGTCGGCGAGCTCGCGCGCGACGCGCAGACCGAACTCCGCTGGCGTGAGATCGCCTCCGCACTCGAACCAGTACGGCTGGTTCACGTGGACGATGCCGGGAATGGGCAGCCCTCCCTGCTCGTGCATCGCCTTCATGCCACCGAGCGACGCGCCCGCGACGGTGCTCCCGTGGTAGCCGTTCCAGCGGCCCACGATCACGTTGCGCGCTGGCTCGCCCCGCAACTGCCAGTAGCGGCGCACGAGACGCACCATCGTGTCGTTCGCTTCGCTGCCCGAACCCGTGAGGAACACGTGGTTGAACTGCGGCGGCGTGACGGCGGTCAGTCGCTGCGCAAGTTCGATCGCAGGCGGGTGGGCGCACTGGAAAAAGCTGTTGTAGTAGGGCAGCTCGAGCATCTGCCGGTATGCCGCATCCGCCAGCTCCTTGCGTCCGTAACCCAGCGCGACGCACCAGAGCCCCGCCATGCCGTCGAGGATCCGGTTGCCTTCCGAATCCGTCAGCCACACCCCCTCGGCGCCCGTGATGACGCGCGCGCCCTTCGTCGCAAGCTGCTTGAAATCGGTGAAGGGATGGAGGTAGTGGGCGGAATCGAGGCGTTGGAATTCAGCGGTGGACCGTGAAGGCATCGTGTTCTCCGGCGTGGCGGGCGGCGATGAGCTGCTGCGGGCAACGGGCTGCGAGCCAGAGCGCGCTACCGCGCGCAAACGCCTCTTGCCCGTTGCTCGCCGCTCACAGCCCGTAGCTCTTTCAGACGTTGAGGAGGAGATGCTCCCTTTCCCATGAACTGATGACCTGAAGGAATACCTCATACTCGGCCTGCTTCACGATCGTGAAGGCGGTCGTGAAGGGCTCGCCGAGCACGCGGATCAGCGGCTCGCATTCGCGCAGCTTCCTGATGCCCTCGTCGAGCGAGCGCGGCAGCGCGAACGGCAGGTCGTGGGCGCTGCCGGCGATCGGCTCGGAGGGTTGCAGGCCCTCGACCATGCCGAGGTAGCCGCAGGCGAGCGACGTTGCAATGGCGATGTAGGGATTCGCGTCGGCGCCGGAAAGACGATTCTCGACCCGGCGCGCCTCGGTGTCCGACATCGGCACGCGCAGGCCCGCGGTGCGGTTGTCGTAGCCCCATTGCACGTTGATCGGCGCGGTCTGGAAACGGGTGATGCGACGGTAGGAATTGACGTTGGGTGCCAGCAGCGCCATCGCAAACGGCAGGTATTTCTGCAAGCCCGCGATGTGCGAGAAAAAGAGTGCGCTCGGCGTACCGTCCGCGTTCGAGAAGATGTTCCGGCGCGTCTTCATGTCGACCACGCTCTGGTGGATATGCATGGCGCTGCCCGGCTCCTTGGCGTGGGGCTTTGCCATGAACGTCGCATACATCTTGTGGCGCAACGCTGCCTCGCGCGCCGTGCGCTTGAAGAGGAAGGCCTGGTCGGCGAGGTCGAGCGCATTGCCGTGCAGCAGGTTGATCTCCATCTGTGCGGGACCATCCTCGTGGATCAGCGTGTCGATTTCGATGTCCTGGTCTTCGCAGAACTGGTACATGTCGTCGAACATCGGGTCGAATTCGTTGACGGCCGCGATGCTGTAGGACTGCCGCCCCGGTTCCGACCGACCGGAGCGCCCGACTGGCGGCTTCAGCTGATAGTCTGCGTCAGCGTTCGGCTCGACGAGGTAGAACTCCAGTTCCGGGGCGACCACGGCGTCCCAGCCGCGCTCCGCATAGAGCTCGAGCACCCGCCGCAGTACATGGCGCGGAGCCATTGTCACGCGACGGCCATCGCCGTAGAAGCAATCGTGGATCACCTGGGCAGTCGGCTCCGCCGCCCACGGCACACGGCGCACCGTCTTCGGGTCCGCGCGCAGCACGATGTCGATCTCAGCGGGGCTCATCGCCCCCTCGGGCTCTTCGGGATAATCGCCCGTCACGGTCTGCAGGAAGATGCTCTCCGGCAGGCGCATGCCCTCGTCCTCGGCGAACTTCGTCGCGGGCATCACCTTGCCGCGCGCGATACCCGCCATGTCCGGAATGATCGCTTCGACCTCGGAAATGCCGTGGTCGCGAAAGAATTGCTGGATGTCACTCGGCATAAGTCACCTGACCTGGGCGCGCTCGGCGCTGGCGGCGCCAAAGGCCGCAAAGAGCGCGCGTGAAAAGGAATTGCTCATCACCTGCCACTCGGGATGCCATTGCACCGCGAGCGCGAAATGCGGCGCCTTCGCCACACGAAAGGCCTCGACCAGACCGTCGGGGGCGCGGGCTTCGACGGCGAGCCCCGGCGCGAGGTCGCGAACGCCCTGGGAGTGCAGCGAGTTGACCTTCACCCTTGCGGCGCCGGCAATGGCGCGCAGCACGCCCCCGTCGAGCAATTCGACCTCGTGCGCCGGCCCGTACTGCACATCGAGCGGCTGCGCCTTGTCTTCGCGGTGGTCGAGCTTGCCCGACTGCTCCTGCACCTTCTGCCAGAGCGTGCCACCGAATGCGACGTTCATCTCCTGAAAGCCACGGCAGATGCCGAATACCGGCACGCCCGCCTCGACCGCTCGCGGAATCAGCGGCAACGTCGTCGCGTCACGCTCGGGATCGTGGTCCGTGCCCGGCGTGCTCGCCTCGCCTGCATAGCGGTGCGGCTCGACATTCGAAGGCGAGCCCGTGAACAGGATCCCGTCGACCTGCGCGAGCAACTGATCGGCATCGAGCCTGTCACCGAGCGCCGGAATCAGAAGCGGCAGCCCGCCCGCCGCCTCGATGACTGCGAGGATGTACTTCTCGCCCACGGCATGAAACGGATGCGCGCCGAGCATGCGGCGATCCGCCGGAATGCCGATCACTGGACGCCTCATGGCCATCGGGGTACCCGGTCGCGTGTTTAAGATATTTATCACCCGGCCCGTCCGGACCGGCTGTGGAGACATTAGAACACAGCTCGCGCCAGAGCGGATGTTGCGGCGCAACAACGACCCTGATAGCCTCTATTGAAGCGCCAAGGTGTGATTTGCCGCATGCCGTGCCGCCCGCATAAGCTTGTTTGTCGGGTGCCCGCTGCGGGTGTCCGAAATCCTAAACGAGGCTTTCATGCCGAGCGATGCGCGCGCCGAACTGCAGCGCTTTCTCGAAGTGCACCCGCAAACGCGCCACTTCGATGTCTTCCTGCACGATCTCAACACGGTCGAGCGTGGCAAGCGCCTCGACCGCGCCGGCATCGAGGCTGCCTGGTGCGACGGGATGTTGCTGCCGGGTTCAATGTTCGCGCTCGACGTGCTCGGAGGAACCGTGCAGGCGACCGGCCTCGGCTTCGACGACGGCGACGCGGACCGCCCTTGCCGGCCGATCCCAGGCACGCTGGTACCCGTTCCATGGCAGGGAGATGCCTTCGCCCAGTTGCAGGTGACGATGCACGAGCATGGCGGCGGGGCATTTTTCGGCGACCCGCGCCATGTGCTGTCTTCCGTGCTCGAGCGCGTGACGGCACTCGGACTCACGCCGGTCGTTGCGATCGAATACGAGTTCTACTTCGTCGACTGCGAGCGTGGCGCGGACGGCCTGCCGCAGCCGCCACGCGGTCCGCTCACGGGCCGGCGCGAGTTCCGCACGCAGATCAACGCGATGACGGATCTGAACGAATACTCCGCCGTGCTCGCGCAGATCTCGCGGGATTGTCTTGCGCAGCAGGTACCGGCGACGAGCGCCCTGCCCGAATACGGTCCGGGGCAGTACGAAGTGAACCTGCAGCACATACCCGATGCCCTCACCGCGTGCGATCAGGCGCTGCGTTTCAAGCGTATCGTCAAGAGCGTCGCGCGCGCTCATGGCATGGATGCGACCTTCCTCGCCAAGCCTTATCGCGACATGGCCGGCAGCGGCCTGCACATCCACCTGAGTCTGCTCGACGCCGCAGGTCGCAACGTCTTCTCGTGTGACGATCCTGCGACACATGGCACGTTGCGCCATTGCGTCGCGGGACTCCTCGCCTCCATGGCCGATGGCATGGCGATCTGCGCGCCGGGCCCGAATTCATTCCGGCGCTTTCGTCGCGAGGCTTACGTGCCCTTGACACCGAGCTGGTCGATCAACAACCGCGGTTCGGCGGTACGAATTCCCGTCAGTGACGCGGCGAACCGCCGCATCGAGTACCGCCAGGCCGGCGCCGACGCGAATCCCTACCTCGTACTCGCGTGGATGCTCGCGGGTCTGCACCATGGATTGACGACGCGCGCGGAGCCACCCCCACCGTTGCGTGGCAACGCCTACGCACAAGCGGCGGGCGAGCCCCTGCCGACACACTGGGCCACGGCCGTCGAGCGCTTCGCGACCAGCAGCTTCGCACGGGAGTACCTGGGCGAGCGATTCGCGCAACTCTACGCGACCGTGAAGCGCGCCGAGCTCGAAGAGTTCAACTCGTGGGTGACGCCACTCGAATGCGCGTGGTACCTGGGGCCGCTGTGAGCACTGACTACGTCGCGAGCTACTACGCCGCCACCCGACATGCGGCGCCGGCGCATCCGCCACTCGCAGGCGAGGTGGAATGCGACGTGTGCGTCGTGGGCGCAGGCATTGCCGGTACCTCGACCGCGCTGCATCTTGCGCAGCGCGGCTATCGCGTCGTCGTGCTCGAAGCCGCGCGCGTCGGCTGGGGCGCATCGGGCCGCAGCGGCGCACAGGCGCTCTTCGATGTCGCGGCGGGCGAGGAGAAGACGGAAGCCTTGATCGGCCGGGAGAATGCCCGCCGCATCTGGGACATGACTGTCGAGGGTCTCGACCTGATGCAGGGTCTCATCGCGCAGCACGATATCGCCTGCGACTACGTGCCGGGACAGATGCATGTCGCGGTAAAGCCGCGGCAGGTCACGGAACTGCGCCGCTGGGTCGAGCGCACCCGCGAACATCTCGGCTACACGAGCCTGCGTTTCGTGCCACAGGAGGAGCTCCGTTCGCTGATCGCGAGTGAACGCTATCTCGCGGGCACCTTCGACAAGCGCAGCGGCCACCTGCACCCTCTCAACTACACGCTAGGCATCGCGGCGGCGGCCACGAAAGCCGGGGTGCGCATCTTCGAAGACAGCCGCGCGCTCGACTGGGAAAACGGCGACCGCCTGCGTGTGCGCACGGCGGCAGGCAGCGTACGCTGCCGGTATCTAGCACTGTGCGGCAATGCGTGGCTCGGCGACACGGCGCCGCAGCTCGCACGACGCATCATGCCGGTCGGTACCTACATCGTCGCCACCGAGCCGCTCGGCGAGGCGCGCGCGCGCGCGCTCATCACCAACGACGCGGCCGTCACCGACGTGAACTGGGTGCTCGACTATTTCCGTCGCTCGCACGACCACCGCCTGCTCTTCGGCGGACGCGTAAGCTACTCGGGGCTCGACCCTTTCAACACCGCTCATGCGACGCGCCAACGCATGTTGCACGTGTTTCCCCAGTTGCGCGACGTACGCGTCGACTACAGCTGGGGCGGCTACGTCGACATCACACTGAACCGTGAGCCGGACTTCGGCCGGCTTGCACCGAACGTGTACTACGTGCAGGGCTTTTCGGGGCACGGCATCGTACTCGCTGGAATCGCCGGCAAGCTTCTCGCCGAGGCTGTGGCAGGCACGGCGGAGCGTTTCGATGTTTTCAGCCGCATTCCGCATCGCGAATTTCCCGGTGGCGCGCTGCTGCGCCGCCCGGCGCTGGTACTCGCCATGGCGTGGTATCGGTTGCAAGACCTGCTGTAACTGCGACGTCAGGCGTCAGAATTACACCGGTCATACCGTGGTGATACTCTGCCGTCATGAAGATCGCCATTTCTGTTCCAGACGAAGTCTTTGAGGCGGGTGAGCATCTTGCCAGGCAGCTGGGCGTGTCCCGAAGCCAGCTGTATTGCGCGACTGGCGATCGTTTCTGACGATTTCGGCGGGCTGTCGGGGAGCAAACAGGCGCCGTCCGGTTTCCTGCGCGAGTGCTGGCAGGAACTCGTTCACTGGGGGCAAGTCCAACTACCCATGACGAAGCATCTCAAGATCGGCGACCACGTACGGTGGAATTCCGAAGCCGGCATCGTGAGCGGGCGGATCATCAAGGTTCACACGCGCGACACCGAGTACAAGGGACACCCCCGCCACGCGAGCGC